>NZ_JBHSOF010000012.1:0-162072 GCF_042656005.1 Kitasatospora misakiensis
CCTGCGCCGCGCCCTGCCGGCCGGCCTCGGCGCGCGCGGCCGCGGCGTCCTCGCGCGCCGCAGCGAGCGCGCCGCGCTGCACCGAGCCGCCGAAGGCGAGGCCGGCGGCGGCGAAGACGATGGCCTCCAGGCCGGAGAAGAGGAAGACCAGGCGGTCCCAGTTGGCATCGGCGCGTTTCGCCGCCAGGAAGATCATCATCGCGGTGTAGCCGGCGAGGACGACGCAGATCAGGGCGTAGATCGTCCAGTGGATCGGCGGCGCGGTGGCGGCTCCTGGCTCGGCCGGTGTGCCTGGGTCGGGGGCCGTGCCCGGGGCCGTCCCGCCCGGCTCCGTGCCGGGGGTCGCGTCCGGCTCCGTGCCGGCTTCGGCTCCGGCGTCCACTCCCGCCATCCCTGTGCCCCTCTTTCCGCTCTTCCCGTGCGGCTCGCCGCGCAGGTGCGCCAACGTGCAGGGCGAGTATGCCAGAGCCGGCATGATCGTCTTCTGCCTTCCGGCACACCGCAGTTGACGTACCGTCGGCCGGCCGGGCCACCCGGGCGGGGCAGGCCCGGGTGACGCGGCTCAGCGGCTGCTCAGCGGCTGCTCAGCGCTTGCTCAGTGCTCGCTCAACGCTTGACGGCCACGCCGCCGTACATCGCGATGTCCTGGTCGCGGATCGGTGCCGCGTCCGGGTCGGGGTTCCAGTGGTGGACCAGGGTGACGCCGGGGTCCAGCAGCTCGTAGCCGTCGAAGAAGGCGAGGGTCTCGGCGCGGTCGCGGATCTGCAGCGGGATGCCCCGGGCGTTGTACTCGCGGCCCACGCCACCCACGCCGACCGGGTCGGTGTCCCCGGTGAAGACGGTCAACGCGAGGAAGCTGCCGGGCGCCAGGCGGTCCATCAGCCGCCGGGCGAGGCCCTGCGGGTCGTCCGCGTCGAGGAGGAAGTGCACGATCGCGATCAGCGACAGCGCCACCGGCTGGGAGAGGTCCAGCACCTCGCGCAGCCGGGGCGAGTCCAGGATCGAGTCGACGTCGCGCAGGTCGGCGTCGAGGTAGGCGGTGCGGCCCTCGGGCGTGCTGGACATCAGCGCGCGGGCGTGGGTCAGCACGATCGGGTCGTTGTCGACGTACACCACCCGCGACTCCGGGGCCACCGCCTGGGCGATCTCGTGCAGGTTCGGCGAGGTGGGAATGCCCGAGCCGATGTCGAGGAACTGCCGGACCCCGTGCTTCCCGGCGAGGTGGCGGACCACCCGCTCCATGAAGGTGCGGGTGGTCCGCATCGAGGTCGGCAGGGCCGGCCAGGCCTGCACGGAGGCGTGGGCGGCGGCCCGGTCCGGCGCGAAGTTGGTCTTGCCGCCGATGAGGTAGTCGTACACCCGCGCCGAGTGCGGGACGTCCATCCGGAGGTCCACACCCTGCCAGGCCTCCTCGCCCGGCCGCTCCCCCGACAGCCAGTCAGCGTTTCCCATGTCGTTCCTCCCGCATCCCCGTTGACGTTCCGTGCCGGCCCCCGCCGGCGGCCCGCCACGCCGACTCCTCGGCGGACGCGCCTTCCTGCGCATGGTAGCCGTACCGGGCGCCCGACGGGGCGGGCGTCTCAGAGCTGCCCGGACAGCGCGGCGAAGGCCGCCTCCAGACCGCTCACCGCCGCCGCGAGCACCGCGACCGTGCGCAGCGCGTCGACCACCGTGCCGACCCGGCGGCGCAGCGGTCCCTCGCGGGGTTCGTCCAGCGCCGTCTCGGCGAGGATGCCGGCCAGTGCGGCGTCCGCGTCCTCGGCGTCGGCGTCCGTCACGGCGTCCGGGCGCTCGGCCCGCAGCCGGGCGAGCGCGGTGCGCAGCGTCTCGGCCGCCGCGCGCAGCGCCTCCGGTCCGACCGGGCCCGCCGCGGCCGCGTCGGCGCCGATCCGTACGGTCGCGCCCTGGCCGCCGGCCACCGGGCCGTGCACGGTGGAGCCGACCACCTGCACGCCGCCGGTGTTCCAGTTGGCCCCGGCCGGCGGCTGGTTCGCGTCCCCCGTGTCCTTCGCGTCCTCCGCGTCCCCCGCGTTCGCCATCTCACTTCCCCTTCCCCTTGCCGATGTCGACCTTCGCCCCCGCACCGCCCGCGACCGGGCCGTGCACGGTGGAACCCACCACCTGGACCCCGCCGTTGTTGATGTTGGTGATGCTCTGCGACTGCTCCTCGAAGGCCGCGCTGTCGTACCCGCGCGCCTTGAGCTCGCCGCCGACGGCGCTGAACACGCGCTCGGTGACGGTGCTCAGGAACCGCTGCACGTCGTGCTCCTGGAAGATGTTCTGGTACGCCCCGCCGGCGCCGAGTTCGCGCACGCTCGACCGGGGCGCGTAGTCGACGGCGTACCCGGCGCGGGTCAGATGGCGGTACCGGCGGGCGAGTCGGGCGGCCCGGCGGCGCGACCGCCAGCTCTGCCGCACCTGGCCGACCGCGATCGCGAGGTCGCCGCCGAGCCGGCGCGCGGACCAGCCGAGCGCGTTCATCCCGTGCATGAAGCCGGAGCGGTGACCGAGCAGGTCGACCACGTGGTAGCCCTGCGCCACCGGGCCCAGCACGTACGGCAGCCACTCCAGGTAGAGCATCCCGCCCCGGGTGCTGGCCCGGACCAGGACGGTGACCACGACCTCCTCCTGCCACGAGCCGACCCGGATCGCCAGGTAGTGGCGGAGCCGTTCGTGGCCGGAGCGGCTCAGCAGGTCCGCCCAGGCCGGTTCGAGCAGGACCTGGTCGCCGGCCCGGCCGGACATCGCGCCCAGCCAGCTGTCCGGGGCGTCGTCGCGCAGGCTGGGGCGGAACACCCGGTCGGTGACGGTGAGTCCGCGTAGCGAGTCCTCCGGGTAGCGCGGGTCCAGGGCGAGCGCGCGGACCCGGGCCGCGACGGAGCGGTAGAGGGAGGTGGTGTCGATCGGGTCCGGCGCCCCGCCCCGGGCGGCGCGCTCGGCGGAGGGGCGCAGCTCGAAGGTCATCCGCCAGATGCGGCCGGCCGTGCCGAGGCCGACCAGCGGGGCCTGCCGGCGGTAGAGCAGTTCCGGACCGGCCTGCTGCTCCCCCAGTCGCTCGTACACCAGGGCGGCCCGCAGGCCCCGGGGCCTCGGCGGCGGGACGGGGGTGGGGTCCATCCCGACCAGGGCGGACAGCCGCCGGCGCAGCCGGTAGCGCAGCCGGGCGGCGGCCAGCCAGAGCAGCAGCAGTTCGACGAGCACGCCGACCCCGGCCGGGCCGAAGAGGTTCGGGACGAACGCCCGGTCCACCTCGGAGTTCCGGAGCGGGCCGTAGAGGTAGCTGACGGCGACGGCCACCAGGACGAGGGTGCCGAGCAGCCGGCCGACGACGGCGACGGTCCCCCGCCAGCCGGTGGCGCGCGGCGCCCGCGGGGTGATCATCAGCCGCTCGACCTCCAGGCCGAGCCGGTGGTCCATCCGGCCGCTGCCGAAGCCGCCGGCCAGTCCGAACAGCAGGAGCAGCGCCAGGGCCGCGAGCCCGGCGCCCACACCGAGCAGCGGGAAGCCCAGGGCGAGGACGAGCACGCAGAACACGCCGGTCCGGGCCTCCCAGCGGCGGGCGGTCAGGGCCTCGTGCAGCACCCGGACGAGGTCGGTGCCGGGCGAGGGGGCGGGGATGCGGAAGGACTGCTCGATCAACTCCTCGATGAGCGCCGCGCGGAAGCGCCGGTCCAGCCAGGCGGCGGCGCACAGGTAGCGGGTGGCGTCGCCGGGGACGGTGCCGGCCTGGTGGTGCAGGTTCTCGGGCGTCGCGGCGACCGGCGGACCGTCGAACGGGTCGTCGTGCGCGGGGTCGTCGTGCGCGGCGGAGGGGCCCGGGCCGGCGGACGTCGTGAAGGACGGGCCCAGGTACGTCGGTGTGTCCTGCGGCTCGGGCGCGACCTGCTCAGCCTGCTCGACCGGCGCCGGTTCGACGGGGGCCCGTTCGGGCGGCGCCGGTCGGGGCGGCGGCGGCTTCGGCGGGAGCACCGGCCCGGTCCGGATCCGCGGCGGGGGCGGCGGGTACCCGTGCGGCGGGGTGGGCGGAGCGGGCGGGCGCGGCGGAGGGTAGGGCGGCGGGTACGGCGGTGGTGTCCGTGCGGGTTCCTGCGGCGGAGTTGGCGGTGGGGTGCCACTGTCCACGGTGTCCCCATTCCCCAGGTAGTCTTCCGGCGAACGAGCCTGGCCAGTAAAGCAGTTGACCTGTCCGACGGACAGCACGCCGACGCCTCTCCCGGGTAACGGTTCGGCTCCGCCGGGCGGCGCGCGCAGGAAGGGGTGGGCGACGTGGTCGGCTGCGGCCGCGCGGTCACCGGGCCCGCGCGGCCGCCGTCACCGCGCGGTCTCCGTCACTCCGCGGTCAGTTCGGTCAGGAACGCCCCGGCCAGGTCGAGGTACTCCTCGGGCGAGTCCGTCACCATCTGGAGGTCCACGAACA
The DNA here is from genome assembly GCF_042656005.1 of Kitasatospora misakiensis. Lineage (NCBI taxonomy): Bacteria > Bacillati > Actinomycetota > Actinomycetes > Kitasatosporales > Streptomycetaceae > Kitasatospora > Kitasatospora misakiensis. The sequence continues at coordinate 4,418 of NZ_JBHSOF010000012.1, forward strand.
CCTCATCGTTCGGCGCCGTGCACATCACCCTCAGGTGGTCGCAGATCTGCCGGACGGTCCCGCGGCGGTAGGTCTCCGAGGGGTCGGCCTCGACCGTGGTGACCTCGGCGTTCACCCGGAACACCCGGCGCAGCCCCGCCGCGTCCCGCCCGGCCTGCTCGGCGGCCGCCGCGACGACCGCCCAGAGACCGTCGAGGAGGGCCAGCGGCATCGAGGCCGCGAGCCAGCCGTCCGCACGCCGGCCGACCCGCTCCAGGGCGGGCGGGGCGAAGCCGCCCAGCAGGATCGGGGGCCGCGGGCCCTGGAACGGCTTGGGGTGGACGGTCGACTCGGCGATCGTCCACAGCTTGCCCGTGTGGACGACCGGATCGGCCCGCCAGACGGCGTCGAGGACGTCGAGGGTCTCCTCCAGACGTTCGCCGCGGCCCTGCCAGGGCACCCCGGCGGCCTGGTACTCCTCACGCATCCAGCCCAGCCCGATGCCCACGTCCAGGCGCCCCCGGCTGATCAGGTCGAGGGTCGTCAGCGCCCGGGCGAGCACGAGGGGCGGCTGCCACAGGGCGTTGAGCGTGCTGCTGCCCAGCCGCACCCGTTCGGTGGCCGCGGCCGCCGCGCCCAGCGCGAGCAGCGGATCGAGGTGGATGCCGTACCGGCCGGACATCTGCCCCCCGCCGGGGTAACCCTCGGGGGGAACCACCGGGGAGAGGAGGCGGTCGGCCACCCAGAGGCTGTGGCAGCCCAGTTCCTCCAGCGCCGCGCATGTCCGGGCGCTGCTGTGCGGGTCGGCGAACGGGCCGAACTGGGGGACGGCGAATCCGATGCGCATCGGTGAGGACTCCTCGATCGGTACGGGACGGGACGGGCGGACGGATGGGTTTCGGGAGCCACCGCCGCGGATCCGGCGGTTCCAGGGCGGTAGGTGGTGCCCGACGTCATGGCAGCCAGTCTCCGGACCCCGATTGCCACAGACTTGACGCCGACTTGCCGCACGGCGACGCGCACACCCCGGCCCCGCTCCCGGTCCCGCCCGCGCCGGCGGCTCGACGGCGGCGGGCGGGCGGCTCAGGCCGCGGTGGTACGGCGGCTCAGACCGGCCGGAGTTCGAGGGTGCAGCACTTGGGCCCGCCGCCCCCCTTGAAGAGCTCGGAGAGGTCCACCGGTATCGGCTCGAAACCCGCGTCGGAGAGGCGGCCGGCCAGCGACTTCGCGGCCTCCGGGAGCAGCACCCGCCGGCCGTCCGAGACGGCGTTCAGGCCGAACACCTCGGCGTCCTCCCGGTCGGCGAGGACGGCGTCCGGGTAGAGGCTGCGCAGCAGCGCCTGACTGTCCGGGGTGAACGCCTCCGGGTAGTACATGATCTGGTCGTCGTCGAGGACGGCCATCGCGGTGTCGAGGTGGTAGAAGCGCGGGTCCACCAGGGTCAGGCTGAGCACCTGCACGCCGAACAGCTCCCGGACCTCGGCGTGGGCGGCCGGTTCGGTGCGGAAGCCGGAGCCCGCCAGCAGCCGGCGGCCGACCAGCAGGTGATCGCCCTCGCCCTCGTTGACGTACGCGGCGCGCCGCACCTCGCGGTAGCCGCCGGCCTGGAACCACGCCTGGTGGGCGTCGGACTCGGCGGCCCGCTCGCGGTGACGGAAGGTCGCGACCAGGACCTGGCCGCCGAGCACGGTCGCGCCGTTGGCGGTGTAGACCATGTCCGGCAGGCCGGGCACCGGATCGATCAGCTCCACGGTGTGGCCGAGCTGCTCGTACAGCGCGCGCAGCCGCTCCCACTGCCGGACGGCGAGCCCGGTGTCGGTCGGCTGCTCGGGGTCCATCCAGGGGTTGATCGCGTACTCGACGGTGAAGTACGTCGGGGGGCACATGAGGTAGCGTCGCGGCCTTGCGACGCGCTCCGGGAATCGGTTCGGCATGCGGCGACCTCCGCCGTCGGCAACGGGACTGGGAAGAACGAGACCGGGTGAACACGGACGCGCGGGCCCCGGGGTACGGGGCGCGGGCGACGCTCGCCGCCCAGGCCCTCTCTTTCGGATCTTGTCGGATCAGCGCGCGGCGTTAGGCGCCCGGCTGGGCGTGCCGGCAGGTCGTCCTCGTACTGGGTCGTACTTGGGCGATCTGCCGGTGCGTCCAGGCGGGATGCCCGGCGTCGCGCGCCCGGCAAGATCCGAAAGAGAGGGCCTGCGTCCGTACGGTCCGAAGGGCGGCTGCCCCGGCGAAACCCTCCGCACACCCGGGTGGACACATCGGGCGGCGCACTCCCCCCGCGCACCCGGCGCGCCCGCCCGCGCAGCACCGGCGCACAGCGGGTGCCGGACCGTCATCGCGGGCCGTCCGCGCGGGCCGTCCGGCCCCACGTGGCCGATCTCACGCACCACACGGGCCACCTACGGTGGCGTAGGTTACTTGAGACAGTGAACTATCTCTTTCATGCCTAACCTCCAGGAGACCCTCGACCTCAATTCGTACGTCGCCCTCGGGGACAGCTTCACCGAGGGGCTGAACGACCCCGGCACCGACGGCGCCTTCGCCGGCTGGGCCGACCGCCTGGCGGGGCTGCTCGCCGACGGCCGGCCGCCGGGCGACTTCCGGTACGCGAACCTCGCGGTGCGCGGCCGGCTGCTGGACCAGGTCATGGCCGAGCAGGTGCCGGAGGTCCGCCGCATCCAGCCCGACCTGGTCACCTTCTGCGCCGGCGGGAACGACATCCTGCGGCCGGGCAGCGACCCGGACGAGGTGGCCGAGCGGTTCGAGGCCGCCGTCGTCCAACTCGCCGACGCGGCGGGCACGGTGCTCATCTGCACCGGCTTCGACACCCGTGGCGTGCCGCTGTTCAAGCACCTGCGCGGCAAGATCGCCACCTACAACGGCCACATGCGGGCCGTCGCCGACCGGCACGGCTGCAAGGTGGCCGACCTCTGGTCGCTGCGGGCCGTCCAGGACCGCCGCGCCTGGAGCGAGGACCGGCTGCACCTCTCCCCCGAGGGCCACCAGCGGGTCGCCCTGCTGGCCGCCCGCTCGCTGGGCCTGCGCACCGCGCAGGACCCGGAGGCGCCGTGGCCGTCCGCGCCGGCGCTCTCCGCCGCCGAGCAGCGCCGCGAGGACCTCCAGTGGGCCCGCGAGTTCCTGCTGCCGTGGGTCGGGCGCCGGCTGCGCGGCGAGTCCTCCGGCGACCACGTCGAGGCCAAGCGGCCCGAGCTGCTGCCACTCTGACGGACCGTCAAGCGAGGGACCGGCCCACCGCCCTCGTGCTCGCGCGCACCACCGCGTGTACGAGGGCGGCCAGGCCCGCGCCGACCAGGTACCAGAGCAGGTCCGGCGCGTTGAAGGTCGAACCGAGCACCAGGCGGGCGAGCACGCTGCGCCGGGCCAGGTCGTCCGGCACACCGGTCAGCTGGAACAGCTCGACGGCCCAGCTCAGACCGGCCGCCCAGGCGGCGGCGACCGGCGGCCGCAGGCGCGGCGCGAGCAGCACCGCGAGCGCGTACAGCAGCACGGTGTAGAGGGCGTCGCCCGCGTACTTGGCCGCCTCGCCGCCCGCCACCGTCCGCACCCCGAGCCCCGCACCCACCGTCAGCACCGCCGCCACCGCGGCCGCACCCCGGACCACCCACCGCCCCCGAAGATCATCCATGTCCGCACCCTAACCGTCGGCCCCGCGCCGCCCTCCCCGCCCCTGCGGGAACCGCCGTCGCCCGCCGCGCGTCCCTCCCTGCCGAAAGACCGGGGCGGCGGCCCGGTAGCCTGCTGGCCGGCCCGCTCCCGGGCCGGGTCCGCGCAGGTCGCGGACCGGAACGACAGAGACAGGGCGGGGCGCAGTGACGCAGCTGACCGAGACGGTGGACGGGTCCGGGATACCGGCGGACGTGGCGGGGGCCGGGCAGGGACCCGGGCGGCGGTTCGCCGTCGAGGGCTTCGCGCCGCACCAGGACGGCCGGGCGCGCGAGCGCGGCAAGGAGTTGCGCGCCCGCACCCCGCGCGAGCGGCACGCCGAGTTCCCGCCCGCCACCGACCGTCCGACCGCCGTCCGGGCGATCGAGGCCTCCAACGAGGGCCGGCTCGCCGAGCTGGTGCCGATCCGCCTGGGCCGGATGGCCGCCACCCCGTTCGCGTTCCTGCGCGGTTCGGCCGGCCTGATGGCCGCCGACCTCGCCGCCACCCCGACCAGCGGCACCGTCGCCCAGCTGTGCGGCGACGCGCACGCCGCCAACTTCGGCCTGTACGGCGACGCGCGCGGCCGGCTCGTGATGGACATCAACGACTTCGACGAGACCGTGCCCGGCCCGTGGGAGTGGGACCTCAAGCGCCTCGCCGCGAGCCTGGTGCTGGCCGGCCGGGAGATCGGCGCGGACGAGACGACCGCCCGCCGGGCCGCCTTCGACGCCACCGCCGCCTACCGCCGCACCATGCGCACGCTGGCCAAGCTGCCCGCGCTGGACGCCTGGAACGCCGTCGCGGACGAGCACCTGGTCACCTTCGCCCAGGCCGAGGACCTGGCCGAGGTGCTGGAGAAGGTCGGCGCCAAGGCGCTCGGCAACACCAGCGCCCGCTTCGCCGCCAAGTCCACCGTCCGCTCCGAGGAGGGCGGTTGGCGGTTCACCGCCGCGCCGCCGGTGCTCAGCGAGGTGACGGACGCCACGGCGGCGGCCGTCGCCGGCGCGCTCGGCCCGTACGTGCGGACGGTGCCCGCCGAGCTGCACCCGCTGCTGTCCCGCTACCGGGTGCAGGACGTGGCGTTCCGCGTCGTGGGCACCGGCAGCGTCGGCACCCGCTCCTACGTCGTCCTGCTGACCGACCACCGCGAGCAGCCGCTGGTGCTCCAGGTGAAGGAGGCCCGCCCGTCGGTGCTGCTCCCCCACCTGGCCCGGGCCGGCTACCCGGTGGCCGCGCCGGACGAGCACGAGGGCCGCCGGGTGGTGCTCGGCCAGAAGCGGATGCAGGTGGTCAGCGACACCCTGCTCGGCTGGACGACGGTCGACGGACTCCCCTACCAGGTACGGCAGTTCCGCAACCGCAAGGGCAGCGTGGACCCGGCGGCGCTGCTGCCCGCCCAGCTGGACGACTACGCCCGGATCACCGGCGCGCTGCTCGCCCGCGCCCACGCCCACACCGCGGACCCGGGCGTGATCAGCGGCTACTGCGGCAAGAACGAGGCCCTGGACGAGGCGGTGGCCGCCTTCGCGGTCGCCTACGCCGACCGCACCGAGGCCGACCACGCCGACCTGGTGACCGCGATCCGCGCCGGCCGTCTCCCGGCCGAGCACGGCGTCTGACGGAGGCCCCGTTCCTCGCCCCTACCGGCCGGGCCGGTCGGTAGGGGTGAGGAACGGGGCGACGGTCCACTCGATCAGTGCTCTCCGGCGAGGGGCGCCAGCTGCCGGCTGAGCCTGAGCACGGCGCCGACGGTCCGCGGGTCGGTGCTTGCCCGAGGGGCGGGAACGGGCTGGGTCCGGGGGCCGATGATCAGGCCGGTCCGCCCGTCGAGAGAGGGGTCGGTGGCCGCGACGACGGACGGCTCGGCGGCCACGGACGCGGGGCCGGCGGTGGAGCGCTCGAAGGTGCGGCGGACCAGCGGCCACAGCAGCCGCAGGGGCGGGGAGACGATCCCGGGTGACGTCATGGTGCCGTTGGTCATGTCGGTCGCCGCGCCGCCGGGGTCGGCCGCGAAGACCGTGACGCCGCTGCCGCGCAGGCGCTCGGCCAGGTCCAGGGTGTAGACGAGGTTGGCGAGCTTGGCCCGGCCGTACCAGTGGAAGCCGTAGTAGCCGCCCGGCGGCTCGACGGCGTCGAAGGTGCGCTTGGCGACCTTGATCGCGCCGGAGCTGACGTTCACGATCCGGCTCGGAGCGCCGTCCCGGAGCCGGTCGAGGAGCAGCTCGGTCAGCAGGTACGGCGAGAGGTGGTTGACCGCGAACGACGCCTCGATCCCGTCGGTCGTCCGCTGCCGCTCTGCGAACATCGCACCGACGTTGTTGACCAGGACCTTCAGCGGCCCCTCGGCCGCCAACCGGGCGGCGAGCGCCCGGACTTCGTCCAGCGAGGCGAGGTCGGCCGCCACGAAACGCGGTTCGCCTCCGGTGGCGATCGCGGCGATCCGCTCGACCGCGCGGGCGCCCCGCTCGGCGTCGCGGCCGACCACGGTGACGGCCAACCCGCGCGCCGCCAGCCCCACCGCGGTCTCCAGGCCGATGCCGCCCGTCCCCGCCGTGACGACCGCCCGCTGCTCCATCGTGTCCGCCCTCCGCTGCCTCGCCACGACGAAACGGATAGGTATCCGTTTCGATGCGAGCACGCTAGCACAAGCGGATATCTATCCGTTTAGCTGAGGGATGGGCGGGCGGAGGCCCTTGTGCGCTTGCCGAACTGCCGTCAGCGCGGCGGGCGCAGGCCCTCCAGGAGGACATCAAGGTAGATCTCGGTGCGCGCCGGATCGCTGTCGCCGACCCGCACGGCGTGCTCGATGCCGCAGAGCAGGCGGCGCACGTCGTCGGCCTCGACATCGCGCCGGATGACGCCCGTCAGGCGGGCACGGTCGAGCAGGCCGGCGGTGGCCCGGTCCAGTTCGGCCTTCAGCTGCGAGGTGTGCGCCTCGGCATCGGCGGCGGATTCGAGAACGGCGGCGAACCCGGCGTCCTCCAAGGCGCACGCGAGGGTGAACCGCAGCAGGCGGTGCAGGCCCGCGAGGGCGTCCTCCGCCTCCGCCGCGGCCTGGGCCTCGCCGACCAGCTCCCTGAACCGCTCGGCCGACAGCGCCTCCCGCAGCGCGTGCTGGTTGGGGAAGTGCCGGTACACGGTCCCCACGCCCACACCGGCCAGCCGGGCGATGGCGTTCAACTGGAGCGAGTCGTCACCGGCGGCCAGCTGCTCGCGAGCGACCTGCAGCACCCGGGCGCGGTTGCGAGCGGCATCCGCCCGCAGGATCGGCCCCTGATCGGCTTTCGGTGTCACGGGCCCCAGCATACGACCGCCGGACACCCCACCGCCGGGACGAACGCCCGAGCCGCCGACCGTGAGCCTGCGGCCCCGCTCCGGTCACGTCGGCAGATCGGCGGACAGGAAGGGAGCGAGGAGCGCGAGCAACGCGTCGGGGCGGTCGAGGGGGATGATGTGGCCGCAGTCCTGGAGCTGGTGTCCGACCAGGTCGTCGGCGATGGGGCGGAGTTGGCGTTCGAGCCCGGTGCCGACGGGGTGGGAGCCGACGGCCATGGTGGGCATGGTCAGCCGGGCCGTCGCCACGGCGTCCTGGAGCTGCCGCGCGCTGGTGGGCAGGGCCCGGTAGTAGGAGAACGCGCAGCGCAGGGCCTCGCTCCCGGTGTACGCGTGGACGAAGGCCGCGCGGATGTCGTCGGGTACTCCTCGCCCGAGCGTCCCCGAGTCGAGGAACCAGTCGATGTACGGGGCCTCGTTGCCGGCCAGGACGGTCTCGGCGAGGCCGGGGACGGCGTGGAAGCCGAACCACCACGGGGCGCCGCCCGCGAGGACGTGTTCGGCTCCGGGCAGGCGGCCGAGCAGTGCCTCCATCACGACCAGGCGCCGGACGAGGTCGGGGCGGCGCAGCGCGAGCAGGACGGCGGGGGCGGTGCCCGCGTCGATGCCGACCACCGCTGCCGAGGGCTCGCCGAGCGCGTCGAGCAGCCCTTCGGCGTCGGCGGCCAGGGTGCCCGCGTCATAACCCTCGACAGCACGTTCGCTGGCGCCGAGGCCTCGCAGGTCCGGGGCGATGACCCGGTACCGTCCGGCCAGTCGGCCCATGATGCCGCTCCAGAGTCGCCAGGTGTGCGGGAAGCCGTGCAGCAGGAGCACCGCGGGTCCGTCCCCGGCGATGGCGACGTTGAGGTGGACACCGTTCGTCGCGACGCGGCGCAGGTGGTGTGCGGTGGTGGCGGGCATGGCGGCTCCTCCGAGCTCCTCCGAGCTCCTCCGAGTTCCTCGGCTGGTTACCATTGGTGACCACAGAACGATAGGTAACTGCCGGGCCGCTTGCCAGACGGCACTTTCAGGGAAGGTGGTGAGCCACAGGTGACCACCCGAGGAGCCCGGGCCGCCGGTCGTGGGGTACGCGGCGATCTGTTCGATCCCGACTGCCCGACGCGGCAGTTGCTGGACCGCATCGGTACGAAGTGGACGTCCATGGCCGTCAAGACGCTCGCCGACGCCGCACCGGACGAGGTGCGCTTCGCGGAGCTGAGGCGCCGGATGCCCGGCGTCTCGCAGAAGATGCTGTCCGTGACGCTGCGAAGCCTGACCCGCGACGGGCTGGTGTCGCGTCGGGTCGAACCGACCGTGCCGCCGCGGGTCTTCTACCGGCTCACCGGACTCGGGCTCTCCCTGGAGGCCGCGCTCGCCGGGCTGCGGACCTGGGCGGAGGAGCACATGGCCGAGATCGACCGCGCCAACGAAGCCGTCGACCAGGAGGTCGACGAGGGATAGGCGGGCCGGGCCCGGCCGGCTGCGGCCCGGCGTTCGCGCGGCGCTCAGCGCGTCGGCGTGGCCTTCCGCGCGGGGCCGCCCGCCGGGTCCTCGGTCTCCGCCTCGACGTTCGCCTCGGAGGCCGTCCCGCCGGACGCCGCCTCGGACGCCGCCGTCTCGCGCGCCGACACCCGGCCCGCCAGCATCGAGGCGACCACCGCCAGCGCCGCCACCGCCGCGCAGACCCCGCTCGCCCAGGCGTACGCGGCCCGGTGCCCGCCGCCCCCGCCGGTCGCCCGCAGATAGACGCCGGAGAGCGCCGAGATGCTGACCGCCGCCGCGATCCGCTGTGCCATCTGCAGGATCGCCCCGCCCACCCCCGCCGCCTCGGCCGGGGCGTGCCGCAGCACGAACGCCTGGTTGGACGCCGCCATCAGCCCCACCGAGGCGCCGCCGAGCAGTTGCAGGAGCGCGAGCAGCCAGGGCAGCGGGCCGACCGGCGCCCAGCGCGCGACCAGCCCGCCGGCCAGCATCACCAGCGCCGAGCCCGTCATGCCCGCCGTGACGGTCCGCCGGCCGAAGCGCTGGACCACCCGCCAGGCGAACGCCGAGGCGAAGCCCATCGCGACCGCCGAGGGCAGCGCGACCAGGGCCGCGCCCATCGGCGAGAGCCCGAGCCCGTCCTGCAGGAACATGGTGAGCACCAGCCCGGCCGCCAGCGAGGAGCCGAACTGGGCCATCGCCACCGCCGTCCCCAGCGCGTACGGCGCCGACCGGGTCAGCGCCGGGTGGATCAGCGGGTGGCCGCCGGCCCGGGCGTAGCGGCGCTGCCACCAGGCGAGCGTGCCGAGCAGCAGCACCGCCGCGGCGGCGAACCCCAGCCAGCCGGCCCAGCCGGGCGGCTGGACGAAGGGCAGCATCAGCGCGAGGGTCAGCGCGGCGACCAGCAGCAGGCCGACCAGGTCGAGGTCGGCGTGCCGGGCGCTGGGGCGCGGGCGCGGCAGGTGGCGGACGGCCAGCACCAGGGTGGCCAGTCCGAAGGGGACGTTGAGCAGGAAGGTCAGCCGCCAGCCGTACTCCGGTCCGACGGCCGCGAGCACCGCGCCGCCGATCGGCGGGCCGAGCGCGAAGGCGAGGCCGCCGGTGACCGCGTACATCCCGAGTGCGCGGGCCCGCAGTTGGCCCCGGAACACGTCCTGGAGGGTGCCGATCATCTGGGAGTTCACCAGTCCGGCGCCCGCGCCCTGGAGCAGCCGGGCGGCGACCAGCAGCCACGGCTCGGTGGCGGCGGCGGAGAGCAGGCTGACGGCGGTGAACAGGGCGAGCCCGCCGACGAAGAACCACTTGCGGCCCCGGACGTCACCGAGCCGCCCGCCGGGTATCAGGGCCAGGCCGAAGGCGAGCGAGTAGCCGGCCACGATCCACTGCAGGTGCGCGGGCTGGGCGTGCAGCGACTCGCGCAGCGCGGGGATCGAGGTGTTGAGCACCGACTGGTCGATGAGGGTGGTGAACCCGCCCGCGACGCAGACCAGCAGCACCCGCCGCCCGGCGGCGTCGAACCTCTCCTTGACCGGCGGCGCCGGCGGCACCGGCGGCACCGGTTCCGCGGGGGTCGCGGGGGTCGCGGGGGTCGCGCTCACGGCTCGACCACCACCAGCGCGTACCGGGCCTCGGCCGGGCCGGGACAGCGGAACCGGCTGGTCTCTGCGACGAACCGCAGGCAGTCACCGGCCTCCAGCAGGTGCTCCTCGCCGTCGACGGTCATCGCCAGCCGGCCCGCCAGCAGCCAGAGGTGGTGCTCCCGTCCGGTGTCGCTGGGCTTGTCGTAGGCGATGTCGGCGCCGGCGGGCAGCCGCCCCTCGACCACCTCGGCGCGCAGCGAACCGTGCGGGGGCGAGACGGAGCGGCGGACGAACCCGGTCGCCTCGTCCCGCCAGACCCGCTGGTCCCCGGCCCGCACCAGCCGCGCGGGCGCGGCCTCCACCTCGGCGAGCAGGCGCGACATGCTCCGCCCGTACACCGCGCAGAGCCGCCCGAGCACCGCGGCGGTCGGGCTCACCTCGGCCCGTTCGACCCGCGACAGGGTCGACCGGCTGACGTCCGCCCGCCGTGCCAACTCCTCCAGCGTCCACCCGCGTTCGACCCGCAACTCGGCGAGCCGCTCCGCCAACCGCTCGTCGGCGGCCGTCTCGATTCCCATATCCGCGATGTTATCCCGAATATGGGACGATCCTTCGAGCCGTTTTTCGCAGCGGCGGCATCGGAGCGGCGGCATCGGAGCCGTGGCATCGGAGCGGTTTCCGCCCCCCGGCCACCGGACACCGAGCGGGGGAGGCGCCGTCCGTCGGGAGTTCCAAGTCGGCAGGCCGGCGATCATATGATGTCCGCGATCACGGGCCCGGCGGTCGACGCGAAGGCGGCCCACGGGACACAGGGGACACACGGGGGAACGGGGAACCACTATGTTCGGCATCATCAGGCCGTGCCGCCACCGGCTCTCGGAGCGGCTGCAGGCGAGCTGGATGGCTCACCTCTGCGGGCTCTGCCTCGCGCTGCGCGACGACCACGGGCAGCTGGCGCGGACGGCCACCAACTACGACGGGCTGATCATCTCGGTGCTGGTCGAGGCCCAGGCCGACGCCGCGACCGGCGCGGGCGCCGCGGCCGGACGCCGGACCGCCGGGCCGTGCCCGCTGCGCGGGATGCGGACCGCCTCGGTCGCCCGCGGCGAGGGGGCCCGGCTGGCGGCCACCGTCTCGCTGGCGCTCGCCTCGGTGAAGATCCGCGACCACGTCGAGGACCGGGACGGCGTGTTCGCCCGGCGCTCCGTGGCCGCGGGCGCGCGGGCCGTCACCCGGCGCTGGGACCGCAAGAGCGCGGGCAGCGCCTCGGTGGTCGGCTTCGACACCGCCGTGCTGCTCGACGCGGCGGCCCGCCAGGGCGAGTTGGAGCGCGCGCTGCCGGCGGGCGGGACGGTGCTGCTGGTCACCGAGCCCACCGAGACCGCCACCGCCGCCGCCTTCGCCCACACCGCCGTCCTGGCCGGACGGCCGGGGAACGAGGCACCGCTGGCCGAGGCCGGGCGGCTGTTCGGGCGGCTCGCGCACCTGCTGGACGCCGCCGAGGACCAGGAGGCCGACGCCCTGAGCGGCGCCTGGAACCCGCTCACCGCCACCGGCACCGACCGCGCCGAGGCCGCACGGCTCTGCCGGGACGCCGTGCACGGCATCCGGCTCGCCCTGCGGGACGTCGAACTGGCCGACCGTGCCCTGGTGCACATCCTGCTCGCCCACGAGACCGAGCGCGCCGTCGAGCGGGTCTTCGGCCGGGCCGGCCACACCGCCTGCCGGGTCAAGGCCGAGGACGGCGCGCCCCTCGCCGCCAACCCGTACCAGTCGCCGCCGCAGCACGACCCCAGCCAGGCCCCGCCGCAGCACAATCCCTACCAGACCCCGCCGCAGGGCCCGGGCGCACCCGTGCCGCCCTGGATCCCGCAGGGCCCCGGCTTCACCCCGCCCGGCGCGCCGCCGCCGAACCGCCGCAACCTGCTGGCCGGTTGCGCCGCCTGGGCGCTGCTGGGCTGCACCTGCCAGCTGCTCTGCTGCGAGCACGACCACCCGTTCTCCGGCGAACGCCGCGAGGGCTTCTGCGCCCGGAACGACTGCTGCGACTGCGGCAACTGCTGCGACGGGTGCCAGTGCTGCGGCGAGAACGCCCAGTGCTGCAGCGACTGCGGCTGCTGCGACGGGTGTGACGGCTGCGACTGCGGCTGCGACTGCTGAGCCCCTCCGACGGAAACGCTCCCGCGAGGCGGAGCCGGCCCCGGTCCGACGGCGCCGGCTACCTCACCGGCGACAACCTGATCGTCTCCGGCGGGATCGGCGTCCACACCCGCCCCGTGTAGGCCGGACCGGCGTCGGCCCGGTGGGGCTCACCCGTCGCGGCCCGCCGGCGGTCTCGCCGCGGGCGTCGTCTCGGTGCGGCGGTCGGCCGCCAGTGAGTCCTCCAGCCGGGCCAGCAGCACCCGGAACCGGTCCGCGTCCTCGGCCGTCATCCGGCCGCTCTCGGCCGGGGTGCGCGTGCCCCGGCTCCCCCTCGTTCCCTCGGTCATCCCCAGACGCTAGGCGATCACGATCAACACCGGATAAACGGAGTGCGTCCGGCCGAACGGAATCCCGCGCGCCGCAGGGCCCAGGACGGCCTCAGGCCCGTCCGAGCACCCGGTCCACGGTGATCTCGATGACCACCCGGTCCGGGTTCACCCGGGGCTCCCGGTAGCGCTCGGCGTAGCGGCGCTCCGCCTCCGCCACCGCCGCCGGCTCGTCCCGGACCACGGCCACGCCCTCCAGCGTCGACCAGCGGGCCCGGTCCACCTGGCAGACCGCCACCCGCTGGCCCGCCGCCCCGGCGTCCAGGACGTTGCGCACCTTCCGGCTGGTCCGGCTGCTGATCACCCGCGCGATCCCGGTCTCCGGCTCGAACGTCACCCCGACCGGCACCACGTGCGGCGAGCCGTCCGGGCGCCGGGTGGACAGGGTGGAGATGTGCCGCTCCTGCCAGAAGGCGAGGAAGGCGTCGTCGAGCGCGCGGGGATCGTGGGCCATGCCCGCGATGCTACGTCGTCGGGCCCGGCGGCCGGCCGCCGGGCCCGACAGCGTGCTCAGTGACCGCGGACGTGCTCAGTGACCGCGGGCGATCCACTCCGGCAGGGCCGGGGCCTCGGCGCCGACGCTGGTCGGGTCGCCGTGGCCGGTGCGGACCACCGTCTCCGGCGGCAGCGTCAGCAGGCGCTCGCGGATCGAGTCGATGATCGTCGGGAAGTGCGAGAACGACCGCCCGGTGGCGCCGGGGCCGCCGTGGAAGAGGGTGTCACCGGTGAACACGGTGCCCAGCTCCGGGGCGTACAGGCAGACCGCGCCCGGGGCGTGGCCCGGGGTGTGCAGCACGGTCAGCTCGGTGCCCGCGACCGCGATCCGCTGCCCGTCGGCGAGTTCGCCGTCCGGGAGCCGGTCGGGGTGGGTGAGCTTCCACAGCGGCAGGTCGTCCGGGTGGAGCAGGATCGGCGCGCCGGTGCGCGCGGCGAGCGCGGGGGCGGCGTCGATGTGGTCGTTGTGCGCGTGGGTGGAGACGATGGCGAGCAGTCGGCGCCCGCCGAGCGCCGCCTCGATCGCCTCGGCGTCGTGGGCCGCGTCGATCACCACGGCCTCGTGGTCGTCGCCGACGATCCAGACGTTGTTCTCCACCTCCCAGCTGCCGCCGTCGAGTTCGAAGGTGCCGGCGGTGACGAGCCGGTCGATCCGGGGGGTGCCGCCGCTCACAGGACCACCACCGAGCGGAGCACGTCGCCGTGGTGCATGCGCTCGAACGCCTGCTCCACCGCGTCGAGTTCGATGGTCTCGCTGACGAACGCGCCGAGGTCCAGGCGGCCCTGGAGGTAGAGGTCGATCAGCATCGGGAAGTCCCGCGAGGGCAGGCAGTCGCCGTACCAGGAGGACTTCAGCGCGCCGCCGCGCCCGAACACGTCGAGCAGCGGGAGCTCCAGCTTCATCTCCGGCGTCGGCACCCCGACCAGGACGACGGTGCCGGCGAGGTCGCGGGCGTAGAAGGCCTGCCGGTAGGTCTCCGGACGGCCGACCGCCTCGACCACGACGTCCGCGCCGTGACCGCCGGTCAGCTCGCGGATCGCCTCGACCGGGTCGGTGGTGGTCGAGTTGACGGTGTGGGTGGCGCCGAGCTTCGCGGCGGTGGCGAGCTTGCGGTCGTCGATGTCCACCGCGATGATCTTCGCCGCGCCGGCCAGCCGGGAGCCGAGGACGGCCGCGCCGCCGACGCCGCCGCAGCCGATCACGGCGACCGAGTCGCCCCGGCCGACGTCGCCGGTGTTGATCGCGGCGCCGATGCCCGCCATCACGCCGCAGCCGAGCAGCCCGGCGACGGCCGGCGAGGCGGCCGGGTCCACCTTGGTGCACTGGCCGGCGGCGACCAGGGTCTTCTCGGCGAAGGCGCCGATGCCCAGGGCCGGGGACAGCTCGGTGCCGTCCAGCAGCGTCATCTTCTGCTTGGCGTTGTGGGTGTTGAAGCAGTACTGCGGGCGCCCCCGCCGACAGGCGCGGCACTGACCGCAGACGGCGCGCCAGTTGAGGACGACGAAGTCGCCGGGCGCGACCTCGGTGACGCCCTCGCCGACCGTCTCCACGATGCCCGCGGCCTCGTGCCCGAGCAGGAAGGGGAACTCGTCGTTGATCCCGCCCTCCCGGTAGTGCAGATCGGTGTGGCACACGCCGCAGGCCTGGATCCGCACCACCGCCTCGCCCGGCCCGGGGTCGGGCACGACGATCGTCGTCACCTCCACGGGCGCGCCCTTGGCGCGTGCGATGACTGCCTTGACCTGCTGGGCCATCCGATCCACCTCCGTCTGCCGGTACCGCTCCGTACCGGCGTGACCTGCGTCGATGCGAGTCCGGTGACTCGCCCACGAAGCCTAGCGTCCGGCGCGGCGGCGGGTCGGGGAAGACCCTGGTGATCCGGCTCGCCGGCCGTCACCACCACCGGCGGGTCCCGCGACGGCGCGAAACCGTCCACCGGCGGACCCCGCGCCGAGACGGCGCCGACCGCGCACCGAGACGGCGCGACGACCCGCGCGAGGCGCGGAGCCGGGCGCGCGGGCGGCGCTGAGCGCCCGTCAGCAGCGCCGTGCCCTCACCACCCCCCGGGCGCCCCGGCGTTGGCTGGAATCGTCGCTGACTGCGGCTCGTCGCCCACGTACGGTCGTAGCCAACCCGGCCCACCCGGCACCCACCAGTCCACCACCCGTCGTCGCCGCGCACCGCCCGGATCCACCCCCACCGGCCGCCACCCTGGGCGGCCACCGCCCTGGAGTCTGGAGTACGGATGTCCGCCGAGAACAGTGCCACCGGTGCCGGAACCGGAACCGGTACCGCCGCCGACGCCGGTCCCGCCCAGGCCGCGCTGCCGCCGTTGCACTGCCTGCGCCTGCTCGAACCCGGCCCGCCCCGGCTGACCGCCCTGCCCACCGGCACCCCCGTCTGGCTGGTCACCCGGCACGCGGACGTCCGGCAGGCGCTCACCGACCCGCGGCTGGGCCGCGCCCCGCTCTACGCCCCCGGCGCCCCGCCGGTCTCGCTGACCCCGAACCTGCTCGACGACCCGGCCTCGATGCTCAACATCGACGGCGTCGAGCACCAGCGGCTGCGCCGCACCGTGCAGCGCGCCTTCACCCCGCGCGCGATCGCCCGGTGGCGCCCCTGGGTGGCCTCGGTCGTCGAGGGGCTGATCGACGAACTGATCGACCGGGGCTCGCCCGCCGACATCGTCGCCGGCTACACCCGCCCACTGCCGGTCGCCGTGATCAGCCGGCTGATGGGCCTGGACGGCCTCGACGGCAAGCGGCTGGAGCACTGGAGCGACCACGCCCTGTCCGCCTCCGCGTACTCGGCCGAGGCGATCCGCACCGCGATGACCGAGTTCGCCGGCTTCGGCGCCGAGGTCATCGCCGAACGCCGCGCCGCCCCCGGCGACGACCTGGTCAGCAGCCTGCTCGCGGCCACCGACGACACCCCGGGGATCACCGAGGCGCAGATCGTCACGCTGGTCATCGGCCTCGTGGTCGCCGGGCACGAGACCACCATGACCTCGCTCGGCAACGCCCTCGTCTACCTGCTGAGCGACGGCCACGACGCCTGGCGGCAGCTCGCCTCGGACGAGCAGAGCGCCGCCGCGGCCACCGAACAGCTGCTGCGCGCCATCCCGCTGGGGGACTCCGACGTGCTGCCCGGGCTGCTGCGCCGGGCGATCGAGGACGTGGAGATCGGCGGGGTGCGGATCCCGGCCGGGAGCGTGGTCGCCGCCGACACCGACGCCGCCAACCAGGACCCCGAGGTGTTCACCGCCGACCTGCTGACCGAGCTGTTCTCCCCGCTCGCCGCGCCGATGTACACCTTCGGCGCCGGGCCGCACCACTGCCTCGGCGCCTGGCTGGCCCGGATGGAACTGGAGCTCGCGCTGCACCGGCTGGCCCGCCGGCTGCCCTCGCTGCGGCTCGCCGAACCGGCGGACGCCGTCGACTGGCGGCGCGGCCTGCTGACCCGCAGTCCGCAGCGCCTGCGGGTCGCCTGGTGACGGGCCCGGAGGCGGCCCCCGGGGCGGCCCCGGAGCCGGCCGGGACGGCGCCGGCGGTCATCGTCCAGGTGGACCGCGACCGCTGCATCGGCTCGGGCATGTGCGCGACCACCGCGCCCGGCTCGCTGGCGCTCGGCGCCGACGGGCTGGCCCGCGCGCTGCGCGAGCAGCCGACCGGCACCGCCGCGGAGCCGCTGACGGCGGAGCTGGCCGAGGCGGTCGACTTCTGCCCGGTCGAGGCGCTCTCCCTGTACGGCGTCCACGACGGGCGCCGGATCAGCCCGACCGACTGATCCGCCGTCGGCGCCGCGCCCCGTCCGGCGCGGCGCCGACGGCCTCCCGTCCGCAGCCGTCAGCCCGAGGCCGCCAGGGCCTGCCGGACCTCGTCCACCGGATCGCCCTCGTGGTACGGGCGCTCGGTGTCCTCGATGTGGTCGAGGAACTGCTGGTACCGCAGGGCCTGCCCGAGGTGCACCAGCGGCCCGGCCAGCTCCAGCGCCCGCTCCGGGTCGCAGCCCGGCACCCGCTCGCGCCAGGCCCGCGCCCACTCCTCGGCCACCTGCGCCCAGCGCTCCCCGTCGACGAAGCCGCGCGGGCGCAGCCCGTCCGTCACCGGGTGGCCGAGACAGGCGTCGGCGAAGTCGATGACCACCACGCCGGAGCCGTCACCGCGCCAGTTGCCGGGGTGGAAGTCGCCGTGCACGACGGTCTCCGGCAGCCCGCAGGCGGCCAGCTCCTCGACCAGCGCCGGCAGCCCGGCGGCCAGCGCCCGGGCGGCGGCGAGCTCCTCGCCCGTCAGCTCCGCCGCGGCGGCGAGCCGGTCGAGCAGCCCGGGGACGGCGGCGGCCACCGCCCGCGGGGTGCGGTCGGGCAGGCCGGCCGCGTCGGCCCGGCCGTCGGCGGCGTGCACCGACTGGGCGGCGACCAGCCCCGGCACGACGGCGGCCACCTCCTCCGCCGACGGGCCCCAGCAGTCCTCGCCGGGCACCTCGTCGAGCAGCACCCGCCCGTGCGCCGGGTCGGCGGCGAGCACCGTCGGCACCAGCGCCGGGGCGGCGGCGCCGAACAGAGCGATCGCCTCGGCCTCGGCGACGTTGAAGGCCGGGTTGATCACCTTCAGCCAGACCGGTCCGGCGGCCGTCGGCAGCCGGAACACCCCGGACAGGTTCCACGTCCGCACCTGCTCGGCCTGCCCGGTGACCGGCCGCCCGGCCGCCGCCAGCACCCGCCCGGCCCAGTCCAGCGCCGCCCGCAGCCCCGCGGGCGTGGCCCACCCGGCGCGCCGCTCGGCCGGGCCCAGCAGCGCGTCGACCTCCGGCCCCGCCGGGCGCGGCGCCGCGTCCGCCGGCCGCTCCAGCGCCTCGACGTGGTACACCGCGTGCCCGTCCCGGCCGCCCGCGCCGCCCGTCACCCCGACCAGCCGGACCACCGCCACCGGCACCCCGGTCTCCGCCGCGACGCGCTCGGTGACCGCCCCGACGGACGACCACCACGGGACCGCCACCTCGAAGGGGCCGACCGGTCCCAGGTACTCGCCGTCGTGCGTGAGGTGGACGCCGACGGTCCGACCGCTTCCTTGATCCATTCGCGCAGGGTCCCCCACCCGGCCCGGCCGCGCCACCCATTTTCCGCGGCGGCTTTTCCTCGGCGGCGCCACCCCGCCGCCGTGCCCTGTCCGAGGACGGCTCCCGCCCCCGTCCCGTCAGTGCGCTCCCTCCCCGGAGGCCCCGTGAGCAGCACTGTTACCCTGGCGACATGATCTTGAGGGGGACCAGACAAAAAGCGTCCGACGAGCCGGACTCCGGTCCGCAGCGGGCGCTGATCATCGCCAGTTTCGTCAACAGGGTCGGCAACGGTCTCTTCAACACTGCCTCCGTCCTCTACTTCACGCTCGTGGTGCACCTGCCCGCCACCCAGGTGGGCGCCGGTCTGACGATCGCCGGCCTCTGCGGCCTGGCCGCCGGCCTACCGGCGGGGAACCTGGCCGACCGGTACGGGCCGCGCGCGATCTGGCTGACGTCACTCGTCGTCCAGGCCGCGACCATGGCCGCCTTCGTCCTCATCGACAGCTGGCTCGCGTTCACGCTCCTCGCCACGGTGGACCGGCTGGCCGCCACGGCGGGCAACGCCGCGGGCGGGGCGGTGATCGCCCGGGCCGGCGGTGAACGCCCGGCCGCCTTCCGGGCCAGACTCCGCACCTTCGTCAACCTCGGTGTGGTCGTGGGCACCCTGGGCGCGGCCTTCGCCGTCCAGATCAACACCCGCCCCGCCTACACCGCGCTGATCCTCGCCAACGCCGCCAGCTTCGCCTGCGCCGGACTGGTCGCGCTGCTCGGCGTCCCGAACTACCGGCCGCTGGCCCGGCCCCAGGAACACCGGCAGTGGTCCGTCCTGACCGACCGGCCGTTCGTGACCTTCGTCGCGCTCTACAGCGCCATGGGCCTGCAGTACCAGGTCGTCTCCCTCCTGCTGCCGATCTGGCTCAGCAGCCACACCGACGCGCCGCGCTGGACGGTGGCCGCGGTCTACGCGATCAACAGCGGCGTCTGCGTGCTGCTCCAGAGCCGGCTCGGCTCCAAGGTGGAGACCCCCCGGCAGGGCGGCCGGGCGTTCCGCCTCGCCGGGCTGATGTTCCTCGTCAGCTGCCCGCTGATGGCCCTGACGGCCGATGTGCCCGTCTGGGTCGCACCGGTGCTGGCCGTCCTCGCGGTGTGCGTCCACAGCGTCGGGGAGGTCTGGGAGTCCTCGGGCGGCTTCGCGCTCGGCTTCGGGCTCGCCCCCGACCACGCGCAGGGGCAGTACCAGGGCCTCTTCGGCATCGGCTTCGACGCCGGGCAGGCCCTCGCCCCGCTGATCCTCACCGGGGCCGTCCTCGCGCTGGGACAGCCGGGGTGGCTGCTCCTCGGCGTGTTCTTCGCCGGCCTGGGCCTGGCCGGGCCCCCGGTGGCCGCCTGGGCCGAGCGGAGCCGCCCCGGGAAGCCGGACGCCGAGGCCCCGGATGCCGAGGCCCCGGCCCGCGCCCTTCCGGCGGCCGCGAGCGAGACGCCCGCCCGCTGAGCCGCGCCGCGCACGCGCGTGACCCCCGGTCGCCGGACAGGCGGCCGGGGGTCACGTGTGTACGGAGTGCCGTCAGCTCTCGTCGGCGCGGCGGCGACGGGAGGCGACGACGAGCGCCGCACCGGCGGCGACGGCCGCGGCAGCGCCGCCGCCCTCCCAGCCGAGGCCCTCGGCACCGGTGGCCGCGAGCTGGCCGGCACGGGCGGCGGCGGTACCGGTCGTCCCTGTCGTTCCGGTCGTTCCGGTCGTTCCCGTGGTGCCGGTGCCCGAGGTGGTGCGGACGGCCGCCTGGACGACCTGGCCGCCGGTGGCGGTCGAGGTAGCGGTCGAGGCGGCGGTGGAGGTGGCGGTCGAGGCGGCGGTGGAGGTGGCGGCCTGCGCGACCGGAGCGGCGGTCGGCTGCTCGGTCGGCCGGGCCGTGGCCCCGGTACCGGGCTCGGCGGCGGCGGCCTTGGCGGCGGCCTCGTCCTCGGCACGGGCCGTGTACTGGCCCTCCTTGAGGAACTTGACGACGTCCGCGTAGGTACCGTCGAGCGCCGCCCACGCGGCCTTCTGCACCGCGGGGCCGCCCACCGACGCGATCTGGGTCAGCGCGACCCGGTCGTCATCGGCCCGCTGCTTGGGGAGCTCGACCTCCAGGAACTGCCGCAGCGCGGCCGGAGTCCCGGCGGCCAGCGCCTTCTGGGCCGTCTCCCGCACACCCCGGCCGGTGGCCGGGTCAGCGAGCAGCCGCTCGATGTCCGCCCGGTCGTCCTCCGCGCGGGCCGTGTACTGGCCCTGCTCCAGGAACGCGAGGATGTCGGCGTAGGAGCCGTCGAGCGCGGCGGACGCGGCCTTCTTCACCGCGGGCCCGCCCTTGGCGGAGATCCGCAGGACCTCGACCCGGTCGTCCTCGACGCGCAGCTTGGGGAGGTCGTCCGCCAGGAAGTGCCGCAGCGCGGCCGGAGTGCCGGTGGCCAGCGCCTGCTGGGCCCCCTCCCGCACACCGCGACCGGTCGCCGGGGCGGCGATCAGCCGCTCGATCTCCGCCCGGTCGTCCTCGGCACGGGCGACGTGCTGGCCCTCCTTCAGGAACGCCGCCAGGTCGGCGTTGGAGCCGCGCAGCGCGGCCTTGGCGGCCTTCTGCACGGCCGGACCGCCGACAGCGAGGATCTGGACGCACCTGACCCGGTCGTCGATCGCCTGGGCGTTCTGGTGGCCGGTGGTCAGGAACTCCCGCAGCGCGGCGGCGGTCCCGGCGGCCAGGGCCTTCTCGGCGGCCTCGCGCACGGAGACGCCGCTCGCCTTGTCGGCGAGGATCCGCCGGACCTCGGCGCGGTCGAGGTCCTCCTGGCCCGCCCCGTCGTCCGGGGTGGCGCTCGGGGTGGCGTCCGGCGTGCCGGCGGAGGCGTTGTCGGGCCCGGAGGCCCCGGTGGGCCGGGGGGCGTCGGCGGCCGAGGCCGAGGACGGGAAGAGAACCGCGGGGGCGAGGACGGCGGCCGCGACGACGGCGGACACCCGGGGGAGCTTCATCCAGTAGACCTGCTTCATGCGAAGTGTGAAGTGCGACGTGCGAAGACATCGTGAACGCACGAAGCATAGATCCTCCTTACGTTTTGTCATACCGCCTTAAGCCTCCAGCCCCGGCAGACGCGGACGCGGCCCGTGCGGGAGCACCCGCACGGGCCGCGTCCGACCGCTCGACGGTCAGGAACCGGCGGCCTCGGGGTCGATGACGACCCCCGCGCCGGAGACGCGGACCCGGGGGGCCGCGCTGCGCAGGTCGACGTGAAGGAGGCCCGGACGGCCGAGGTCCTCGCCCTGGTGCAGGGTGAGGACGCCCGGGGCGGCGGGGTCGATCTCGCGGAGGTAGGCGCCGAAGGCGGCGGCCGCCGCGCCGGTGGCCGGGTCCTCGACGACACCGCCGACCGGGAACGGGTCGCGGACGTGGAAGACGTCGGGGGCGGCGCGCCAGACCAGTTGGACGGTGGTCAGGTCCCGGGCCGTCATGAAGGCGGCGAGGCCGTCGAAGTCGTAGGCGAGGCGGGCCAGCCGGTCGCGGGTGGCGGCGGCCAGGACGAGGTGGCGGGCGCCCGCGAAGGCGTACCGGGCCGGCAGCGCGGGGTCGAGGTCCCCGGGCGCCCAGCCGAGCAGGGCGAGCGCCTCGGCGACGTCCGCCGGCTCCACCGCCGTGACCCGCGGTTCGACGCTGGTGAGGGTGGCGCGCAGGCCGCCGTCCGCGTCCTCGGCCACCTCGACCGGCACTTCGCCCGCCGGGGTGCGGTAGAGGAAGCTCCCGGGGCCGACCCGCTCGGCGAGCGCCACGGCCGAGGCGACGGTGGCGTGGCCGCAGAACGGCACCTCGGCCAGCGGGCTGAAGTAGCGCACGGTGTACTCGCCGGCCGGGCCGGGGGTCAGGAAGGCCGTCTCCGAGTAGCCGACCTCGGCGGCGATCGCCAGCATCCGCTCGCCGGTCAGGCCGGAGGCGTCGAGCACCACGCCCGCCGGGTTGCCGCCCCGGGGGTCGGTGGCGAAGGCGGCGTAGCGGAGGACCTCCGGCTCGGCGGCCTTCGGGGTCTCGGTGGTGGAAGCGGTGGTAGCGGGGACTGCGGTGGACGGGGCTGCGGCGGCGTCACTTGTCATGATCGCTCGAACGCGGCCCGCCGCGCCCGTGTTCCCGTCACTGCGGTAATCCCGTCACCGCGGTGTTCCCGTCACCGCAGCACCGCCTCCAGCAGATCGGTGCCCAGCCGCGCGCTGCCGGCCAGGTCCAGCTGGTACAGCATGTAGCGCCCGCGCCGATGGGTGGTCAGCAGCCCGGCCCTGCGGAGCACCCCCAGGTGCCGGGACACCTCGGGCGCGCTGAGCTGCCAGGCGGCCGCCAGTTCCCCGGTGGTGTGCGGGCCGCGCGCCATGGTGCGGGCGAGCCGGAGCCGGACGGGGTGGGCGAGGGCCTCCAACCGCTGCTGGACCAGCGCGAGTGACACCGGCTCGGGCACGCCCGGCTCGGCGACGGGGTACTGCACCACCGGGCGCCAGCCGGGCGCGGACACCACCAGCAGATGCGGCCGGCCGAACGCGGTCGGGACGAAGGTGACGCCCCCCGCAGCCACCGCGCTCGCGGTGTTGTCCTGGAGTTTGTCGACCACGATCCGGCGCCGCCCCTCCCCCGCGTCCTCCAGCGCCACCGAGGAGGAGACGGCGGCCAGCGCCTCGGCCGCTCCGTACCGGGCCAGCAGGTCGGTCTTCCGGCGGGCGTCGGCGGCAAGTTCGGGCAGCACCCGCCGCCAGGCGTCCACGAAGAACGCGTCCGCGCAGTCCTCCAGCAGCCGCCGGACCAGGGCGCGGACGGCGGGCGGATCGGCGAGCAGCCGCTCCGCGAAGTCCGCCTGCCGGGGCCCGCGGGCCAGGGCGAGGTCCCGGGCCCGCTCCTGCTCCACCGGGTCGGTGAGCGGCGAGGTGATCCGGTGTTTGAGCCGGGAGGCGCCGCAGGTGATCACGAGCGCGGCCCGGACGTACCGCTCGTCGTCGATCCGGTCGACGGCGTCCAGCTCCTCGGCGAGGGTGGCGCCGGGCAGGCCGGGGACGAGGAAGTCGGCGCGCGAGGAGCGCCAGACGAAGTCGGCCTCGGCGAGCCGCTCGGCGAGCGCGGGCGGGACGGCGGCGATGGTGCTCGCCGCCCAGCCGTGCAGGGCGGGGTGGTGCTCCGGTTCGGCGAGGACGTGCAGCATCGCGCTGAGTTCGGCCAGCGGCGAGGGCGTGAAGAGCAGGCACTCGTCGGGCAGGCCGGTGATGTCGATGGTCAGGCTCACGCCCCGATCCTGTCACCTGCGGCGACCCGTTCCCAGGTCGATTGACGGGAGTCGTCAATCGACGTGCGCGCGGGCCGGGTGCGGGCGGACCGTACCGGTCATGAGCCTGACCCAGAGCCCTCGGCAGCGGCCCGACGACCCGACCCCACGCCGGCCCGACGACCTCGCCCCACGGCCGAACGACCCTGCCCGGCCTCGCAGCGGTCCGGCCGCCCTGCTCGGTCTGCTGACCGCCGCCGGCGGCCCCCGCTACGCCGCCGCCCTGCTGGTGGACGCCCTCGGCACCGGCCTGCTGCGGCCCTTCCTCCTCCTCTACGGCATCGGCGTGCTCGCCCTGGACGCCGGCACGGCGGGCCTCGCGATGTCCGCCGGCATGGTCGCGGGCCTGCTCGTCCTCCCGCTGACCGGCCGGTGGATCGACCGGGGCGCGCGCAGCCTGCCCGCCGCGGCCACCCTGCTGGTGCGGGCGGTCGGGTCGGTGACGCTGCTGCTGGCCGACGGGGTGGCCGGGTTCGCGGCGGCGGCCGTACTGCTCGGCGTGGGCAGCCAGGCCTGGCCCGCGACCCATGCGGCCGTCGTCTCGACCCTCACCGAGGGCCGCACCAGGGACGCCGCGCTGGCGGCCGGCCGGACGCTGCGCAACGCGGGGCTGGGCGCGGGCGCGCTGCTCGCCACGCTGGCGGTGGCCGGCGGCGCGGGGGCGATCCGGCTGCTCGCCGGGGTGACCGCGGCGGCCTGCCTGCTGGCGGCGGTGCTGGTGCACTCGCTGCGGGTGACCGCGCCGCAGTCCCCGACCGCGCCCGCCGAGGCCCACCCCAGCGCCGGCGACCACCAGGGTCCCTCGCAGAGCCCCGCGAAGGACCCGGCGCTGCGCCGGATCACGCTGCTCAGCCTGGCCAACCTCCCCTACGCCTTCGCCTTCGACGTCCTGGAGGTGGCCCTCCCGGCGCTGCTGGTGCTGCACCTGCACGCCTCGGCCGCGTGGTCCTCCGGCGTGTTCGTGGGCAACACCGTGCTGGTGATCACCCTGCAGCTGACCGTCGTCCTCCGCTTCGCCCACCGGTCCCGGCACACCGTGCTGGCCGCCGGCGGAGCCACCCTCGCCGTCTCCTACCTGGGCTTCTGGGCGGCCGGGGCGCTCGGCGGCACGGCCGGCGCGGCCACCGTGGCGGCGGTGTCCGTGCTCTACACGCTCGGCGAGATCCTCTACACCGGCGCGGGCACCGCCCTGGTCGCGGCGAGCGCCCCGCCGCACCTGCTCGGCCGGGCGCTGGCCCGCTGGGAGCTGTCCATGGGCGTCGGCCGAGCCGTGG
The DNA here is from genome assembly GCF_042656005.1 of Kitasatospora misakiensis. NCBI lineage: Bacteria > Bacillati > Actinomycetota > Actinomycetes > Kitasatosporales > Streptomycetaceae > Kitasatospora > Kitasatospora misakiensis. Next base: position 29,124 of record NZ_JBHSOF010000012.1, read on the forward strand.
CCCCGGCCGCCCTGACCGTGCTCCTGGCCGTCGACCCGGGCGTGCTCTGGCCGGCGCTCGCCGGCACCACCCTGCTCGCCGCGGCGGCCGTCCTCCGCCTCCGCCCGCGCCCCGGCACCCGACCGGACCGGGCCTGACCCGTCCGCCCCTATCTCACCTGGCCCCGGCTCCGCCGCCCGCCCACCCCGTCCCGGGGTGCGGGCACCCGCCGGGTCGCCGATGCTGGGCGACGAGGCGTGCGCACCCACCGCACGCGGGACGACGCGCCCGGCCGGGCCGGCCGGCCGGCCGCGAGGAAGGACCGTTCATGAGCGCCCTCGACTTCGAGGTCATCGACAGCCCGGACAGCTCGCTCAACAAGACGTCCGTGCTGGTCACCGGCCCCCATGACGCGCTGCTGGTGGACGCCGGGTTCACCCGGTCCGACGGCCGGCGGCTGGCCGAGCGGGTGCGGGCCAGTGGCAAGCGGCTGACCACCGTCTTCGTGAGCCACGGCGACCCGGACTTCTACTTCGGCGCCCAGGAGGTGCAGGACGTCTTCCCGCAGGCCCGGTTCGTGGCCACCGCGTCGACCGTCGAGCACATCCAGGAGACCTTCGACGCCAAGCTCCGCGCCTGGGCGCACCTCGGCCCCGAACTGCCCACCCGGCTGGTCCGCCCGGAGGTGCTGCACGCCGACGAGCTGGTCTTCGAGGGCCACCGCTTCGAGCTGCGCGGCGCGGACTTCCACCTGCCGGACCGGCACTACCTCTGGCAGCACCACCACCGCGCGCTGTTCGGCGGGGTGCTGCTCTTCCAGGGCCTGCACGTGTGGACGGCCGACACCACGACCCCGGAGCAGCGCGCGGCCTGGATCGACCTGCTGGACGGCATGGCGGCGCTGGAGCCGGCGTTCGTGGTGGCCGGGCACCGGACGGAGGGCGCGCCCACCGACCCCTCGTCGATCGACCACACCCGCGACTACCTGCGGGCCTTCGAGACGGAGGTCGGCCGTGCGCCGGACGCGGCGGGGGCCCGGGAGGCGCTGGAGCGGCGCTTCCCGGGGCTGGGCATGACACTGGCGGTGGACCTCGGTACGAAGGTCGCCAAGGGCGAGTTGAAGTGGGGCTGAGCACGATGATCGAGATTCCGAGGTCCACCGCCACGTTCGCCGAGTCGGACGCCCCGGCCGACGTGGTCCGCCGCCAGTACCTGGCCTCGGCGCGCGGGGACCTGGCCGCGCTACGGGCGACACTCGCCGACGACGTGGAGTGGACGGAGATGGCGGGCTTCCCGCTGGCCGGCACCTACCGGACGCCGAAGGGCGTCACCGCCGGGGTGATGGACCGGCTGGCCGCCGAGTGGGAGGACTGGACGACGCACGACGACCGGTACGTGGTGGACGGCGAGGACGTGGTGGTGCTGGCCCGCTACACGGCGGTCCACAGGGCCACCCGGCGCCCGCTGAACGTCCGGGTGGCGCACCACTTCACGGTGCGCGGCGGGCGGATCGTCCGGTTCGAGCAGTTCACGGACACCGCCCTGGTCCGGGACGCGATGACGCCCTGACGCCTTGGCGTGCCGCTTTCCGTGTCACCCGTTCGGGGGAGCCCGGGCGGCGCGCCGGACTTCGTCTCGACAGGCCCCTCGGACGGCGGCAGGCTGTCCGTGATTTCCGCCGGAGAGCGAGGAGTTCAGCATGGGCACGGACAGCACTGGCACCGACGGCGACGGGCGGCAGCGCCCCATCGTCATCGTCGGCGCCTCCCTCGGGGGCGCGAAGGCCGCGCAGGCGCTGCGCGAGGCCGGGTACACCGGCGGCATCGTGCTGATCGGCGAGGAGCACGAGCGCCCGTACGAGCGCCCGCCGCTCTCCAAGGGCTACCTCCAGGGCAAGAGCGCGCGGGAGAAGATCTACGTCCACCCGCCGCAGTGGTACGCCGAACACGACGTCACGCTGCGGCTCGGCACCCGGGTGGTCTCGATCGATCCGGCCGCGCACACCGTGACCCTCGCCGACAACGGGCGGGTGGAGTACGCCAAGCTGCTGCTGACCACCGGCTCGGTGCCGCGCCGACTGCCGGTGGCGGGCGGGGACTTCGGCGGTGTGCACTACCTGCGCCGGGTGGAGGACAGCGAGCGGATCCGCAAGGAGTTCCGCCCGGGCGCCCGGATCGTGGTGATCGGCGCGGGCTGGATCGGCCTGGAGACGGCGGCCGCGGCCCGCGCTGCGGGCGCCGAGGTGACGGTGCTGGAGGCGGCCGAACTCCCGCTGCTGCGGGTGCTGGGCCGCGAGGTGGCGCAGGTATTCGCCGATCTCCACCGCGACCACGGCGTGGACCTGCGCTTCGGGGTGGGCGTCGCCGAACTGACCGGCGAGGCCGGCGAGGTCACCGGCGTCCGGCTGGCGGACGACACGGTGGTACCGGCCGACGCGGTGGTGATCGGCGTCGGCATCGCCCCGGACACCGAACTCGCCGAGGCCGCCGGCCTGGTGGTGGAGAACGGCATCAAGACCGACGAACACCTGCGCACCTCGGACCCGGACATCCACGCGGCGGGCGACGTCGCCAACGCCTTCCACCCGCTCCTGGGCCGGCACATCCGCGTCGAACACTGGGCCAACGCCGTCAACCAGCCCCAGACAGCGGCCCGCGCCATGCTCGGCGAGGACGCGGTCTACGACCGGATCCCCTACTTCTTCAGCGACCAGTACGACCTGGGCATGGAGTACGTCGGCTGGGTCGAACCGGGCGGCTACGACCAGGTGCTCTTCCGCGGCGACCCGGCCACCCGCGAGTTCATCGCCTTCTGGCTCGCCGACGGCAAGGTCCTGGCAGGCATGAACGTGAACATCTGGGACGTCACCGACCCGATTCGCTCCCTGATCCGCTCCGGCCGGACGGTGGACCCCAAGTCCCTGGCCGACCCGGACATCCCGCTCACCGACCTCTGAGCAGGAGGACGCGGGCCCCGGTCGGCGCAGCCCCGACCGGGACTCGGGGCCCTACCCGATCACGTTGTCCGGGTCGTCCAGCCACGCCTGGTGCTCGCCCGCCACCGGCCGGCGGCATCGGAGGTCTGGGGGCCCGGCCGCTCCGTGGGGGACGTGCACGGCCGGGCCGGCTCTTGGGCTACTCGTCCTTACCAGTGACAAACAGCCGCACGTTCTTGTCGTGGCCCCGCGCCACCGCAAGCTCATACGCTTCAACGATGGTGACGTGCCCGGAGCTGACCCACCTGTCACCGGACGGCGGCTCCGGGGTCTCGTCGGGGTGTTTGGAATCCCTCATGCTGTCCTCCTTCCTAGCGGGAGCCTACGGTCAGTGACGAGGTGAAGACGGGACTACACCGGGATCGGCTCCGGCACGTCCTTGGGCTTCGGCTTCGGGATGAGGATGATCGGCCCGCAGTCCGGCGAGTGCCAGGTCTGCGCCCCCGGGCCGAGCGGGATGCCCTCGGGTCCCGCCCACAACTCCTTGTCCGCCGCGACACCGCACCCGGCCATCGTCGCAACCGTGAGCCCGACGGTGGAGGCGTCGTAGGCCGTCTCCTCCGGAGTCTGCGGGTAGTGCTGGATGAAGCCGCCGAACTTCTCGCACAGCACCGCGTAGATCTCGGTGTTGAGAATCAGCGCGTGCCATCCGGCGTCAACAGCGGGCGACGGCGCGAGCGGCTTGTCCCGGTGCTGGGACACGGTCCAGAGGTAGGCCAGCGCCTCCGCGAGGATGCGCTCCGCCGTGTCCGGCGCCAGGTCGGGGTGGTCGCTCAGGATGGTGCGCACGACGCGGCTCCACTCGATCTCCGAGAGCAGCACCCCGGGCTCCGGCGCGGTCGGGCCGGGCGGACGCGTCGGGTCGACAGTCGACTCGGTCATACTGGTGTCTCCTCACACTGAGGCGGTCCCGGTCACCGGTAGGCGTCCCGGGTCCTTCGGTGTTGCGGAACCCGCTCCGGCCGGCTGCCTGCCAGGGATGACCAGCCGGGGCGGGAGTCTGCGGGGGGGCAGCTTCACGGGTCCGTTCCGGGCGGCTTCTTCGCTTGGAACGGGAGTCTCGCGCTGGCCGGCGGGCGGCCCGGTCGGTTCTGCTCGTACCGGTTTTCGGTTACGGGCGCGTCGGCACAGTGGAACTTCTTGTAGACGAGCCGGCCCTTCTCGATCCGTCGAAGCAGAACGGACGTACGTCGAATGCGGGTTGTCATGGGGTCCCCATGTCGAGTGCGCTTCAGGAGGGTCCACATCCGTCCGCGCCCGTCAATGAACTGCCCCATCAGCCCGGGAAGCCCCAGGTTTTCCACGCATCCGCCTTCGCGTCGTCGCGGGCAGTTGCAGCTCACCGCCTCAACGAGCGCTGGCGCGTCCGCACCTGATTCAAAGGCGCCCCAATCGTCCAGCGTCGGCACATACCCGCTACCGACGGTTTCGACGAGCCGCTTCTTCCGGGGCACTGAGCTAATCCTTCTTCTCGATCTTGTCCTTGAAGCGCTCCAACAGGTCCCGCCGCTCCCGCGCCTCCTTCCCCGTGTGCTCGGTCGCCTTCTTGTCGACCTTCGGCTTCGTGGTCTGCTTCGTCCTTCCCAGTGCCATCGGGTGGCGCCCCTCCTGGTGGTGTAGTTGGCGGCTCCGTCCGTCCCGCCGGGGGTGTCGCATGACGGACGGAGCCCTTCCCCTGCCTGGTGCGGATCCGCTACGACTTGCGCAGGTAGAGGTCCACCTCGTTCTGATCCGGTGTCGCGTCCCCAAGTAGCATCGGCCAAGGGCGGTTTCTAGGGGCCCGGGGCCCTACCCGATCACGTTGTCCGGGTCGTCCAGCCACGCCTGGTGCTCGCCCGCTACCGAGACCGTCAGCCCGAACCGGTGCAGGCTCGGGCTGCCCTGACGCTGCCACCAGCCGTACGCGGCCGTCACCTCGTCCCACAGGTTCCGCGGTCCGGACTGCGAGACGGCGTGCTTCCCCTTCCAGTCGGCCAGGCGGCAGTGGGCGTACGACACCCCGTCCCAGATCTCGAACCGGCCGGTGCCGAGCCGGTCATAGGGAGCCCAGACGCTCTGCCGGAACAGGTCCGACATGCGGAGCCCGATCGCGAACGCGGCGTCGGTGGAGTCGGCGATGTCCGCAGGGTCGATCTCCGACGGACCGTAGCGGATGTCGTCGATGTCGAAGTCCCCGCTGTCCGGACGTTGGTCGCGCACCCACAGGTCGTACGGGGCCCCGACGGGGTAGCCGAGCATCCCGTCCGCTGCAAGCACCGTGGGCGTGCGCCCCATGGTGGCGAGCTGTGCGCGGGCGTCGATCGCGAGACCGGGGTCCGCTTCGATCGTGACCACGTTCTCCGCGCCAACCCGACTGGTCAGCAGGCCGGCCGTCCACCCGGTGCCGGTGCCGACCTCCAGGACCCGCATCCTGGGGGCGACGTCCAGGTGCCGGAGCATCGTCGCGACCACGGTGGGCATGGAGCTGGAGGACGACGGGGTATTGGTTCCGTCGTAAACCTGCGTCACGAGCGGCACGTCAGAGGTGACGGCCTCCGCCCACCGGTCGGGGTGGTCCGCCCGCTCGATCCACTCCCCCTCGACCTGGATCCGATCCGGGGTGAAGCGGTCTCGCGGGGTGGATCGGAAAACCTGCTCCCAGTCGGCCGACAGCGCACCGGACTCCCGGAGCGTGTTGGTCAGCTTGTCCCACGTCATGATCTTCTCCATGCTCCCCTACTTCTGATCCCGGGCCGGTGGCAGTGGCTTGCCTTCCCCATCACCGGCCAGGGAGTTCGTGGATCCGTGGTCAGCGGATCGGGGGGTGGTTGGCGCTGCGGACGGGTGCGAGAAGTTCCGCCCGGCGGTCGCGTTCCCGGGGCGTCAACGAGGTGGTGGTGTGCTCCTCCGGCGTCAGAACCGGCCAAGGATCACAAGCCGCCTGCGGCGGGTCCGCCTCTTCCGGGAGAAGGTTCACCTCAGTCATGGTGCTCCGCCTCCTGGTGCCGGCCCGCGCGGAGGCGGGCGTCCAGGGCGCGGGAGTGGTCGCCGGCCTCGGCGGAGACGCGCTCCAGTGCCTCCCAGGCCGCGCACATGAGGCAGTTGGCGGTTTCGGCCGGGGTCTCCGCGATCACGGCTCCTCCTTCGGCACCATGAGCCAGGGCGTCCGCGCGACGTGCTCGTAGGAGCGGTGCCCCTGCTCGTCCCGCAGGTGCTCCGCGGGCCACTTCTGCGCCGTGGCGAAGTCGCTGCTCTCCGGTCCCTCCCCGCCGCACGGCGTGCCGTCTTCGGCCTCACCGACGCACCGGAAGCGGTGCACCACGGGCGGGCGATCGGGCTCCAGGTCAGTCCGGAGCGTCCACTCCAGGAACCGGAAGATGCGCCGGGGGCGTACAAGGGTGCCGACCGCGCCAACCGACCGCGCTCCGATTCCCTCCGCGCGGACCTGCCGGGGATCGAGACGCTGCCACGGGTCCACGGGCTCCAGCCCGCCGGCCGTCACGCCGCCCTCCGAGCGGCGCACTGCGGGCACGAGCAGTGCGCCCGGACCGCGTCCCGCTGGATGACCTCGGCGGCACCCTGGGCAGTCCGCGCCGCCGCCCGGTCGTCGTCGAGCGGGGCCCGGTCCCTCGGCACCTGCGCAGTCCCGTGCTTGGGGAACGGCCGCTTCGCACCGCCGTACTGTCTCACTACCGCCATTCGCCGTCTCCCTCACGCAAAGAGCCCGTCTCGTCACACGACGCTACGGGCTCCTTACGGAGGGAAGGGGCAGAGTCTCTGCCCCCTATTTCACGCGGCCATCCCAATGGCGTCCGCAAGTCGTCGGCCAGCAACCTGGTCTGACGGACCACCATCGATCAGCGCCCGCACCATGGCCCGGGTCTCCTCACTCCACCGTGCGGTTTCCGGAGCCACCTCCACGGCGGTGGTCAGGCGCTCAGCCACTTTCTCCGACTCGCCCCGGAGCGCGTGCGCACGGGCCACCTCGATGAGGTGGCGACCGCGCCGCGGAACCGCGATCACGTCTGCCTCCGGCAGCCGGCGCGCCCACCGCAGCGCTGTGCCCGTCTGCCGCAGCTCTACAGCCACGGTGACGGAGTGCAGCGCAGCCGCCTGCCGGGATCCTGACGTCGGGGCACTCCAGTGGTCGGCCGGGAGGGCGTCGGACACCGCCTTCGCGCGGTCGATCCACCGCCACGCGTCGCCGGCCTCCCCCGCCACCGCATGGGTGATCGCGGCGTGGTAGGCTATGTCGGCCCATGCGCACGCGAGTTCCGGGTTCTCGGTACGCACAGGGTTCAGGAGCCGAAGCGCGTCCTCCGTGAGAGTCTGGGCACTCTCCCACTGACCGGATTTCCGGAACGCCTCCACAAGGAACCAGCAGGAGGTGGCGATGGCCTGCGGGTCTCCCGACGCACGGGCTGTCGCGAGTGCGCGTTCTGCCACCCGCCAAACGAGGTTGCCGTCCCCTTGGAAGGCGGCGTACATCTGCGTCAAGTTGAGGGCGGAGGCGTACATCGCTTCCGCCCGACGCCGATCCGTGCACTCGGGGTGGGACGCCGCCACAGACGCCGCGGACACCAGCGGGGGAAGCAGTTCCGCCAGGGCGGTCCGGTGGTCCCCTCGCGTCATCCTCGTGCGCCATGCGTCGGCAAGTTGCACCGCGATGTGATCGAGTCGGGGAGCCGGCCCTCCGGCCGTACCGAGCGGCGCCCCGTCGACCGCGCGACGCACGGAGGCCAGCGCCGCATGGTCCATGCCGGAGTAGAGGGCGCGCGGCATGCTGACGTCTCCCGTCAGTAGCGAGAGATCGTCCACGCCCAGGTGCTGAGCGATTCGCGTCAACATCGGCAGGCGCGGAGGCAGGAGCACTCCGGCCTCCACCTGCTTCAACCACGAGGGCGACCGGCCGAGCAGTCCGGCCAGGACAGCGCGGCTCTTACCGGCGCGCTCCCGGTAGTACTGGATACGCCGGCCTACGGGCAGGGCGGGATCAAGTGCCATGCCGTCAGCGTAGAGCCGAACCCCACGCGCAGTCTCGGCATGTCGTACACAAGCCGAGACTACAGTGGACGCATGTTGGGACATCTGGAGTCGTCCGGCCTCCAAGACCTCTTTCCGCTCACCAACTCCGACTCGAAGACCGATCTGATCCAACGCGTCCGCGACGCCCGGTCGGGGATCACCATGTTCGGTCTGACGCGGAACTTCTACGGCACTGACGAGCTCCGGGACCTCTTCGTCGCCAAGTCGCACGAGGTACCCGTCCGCGTATTCATCATGGATCCCTTCTGCGAGTCACGGAAGGACAGGTACCGGCTGGAGCCGGCCGAGGCCGCCATGGAGGATCCGGCCCGGTACATGCGTGAGGTACTCACCCCTCTCGCGGAGGCTGCTCGCGCGGGTGGCGGCGACTTCAAGATCTACTTGTTCAACTTCCCGTGCAGCTTTGCCCTGGAGATGATCGACGACACGATGCGCGTCATGCTCTACGGGCACGGTAAGCGTGGCACGGACGGGCCGATCCTCGTGTTCGACAGGGGCTCGGCCGAGACGGGTCCAACACCCTACTGGCAGTACTTCGAAGACCAGCTGGCGTGGATTCAGCGGCTGGCGGACGCCGACGAAGTACCTGAGCCGTGGCGCTCGAAGGGAATTCGCGTCGTGCCGTGCTAGCCAGAGCCGGTCGATTCTTCCCGACTGCCACCAGCACCTCTTCGCGCCAGACCCCTGACTGAGCGCAGCCGAGCGGCCCGTTCCCGGAAGGAACGGGCCGCTCGATGGTTCTCGGGGGTGGGTCAGGCGATGGGCGGGAAGGCCTCGGTGTCGGGCTTGAGGAGCTGGCCGGGGGCGGGGGCCTTCTGGTTCAGCAGGTAGTCGGTGACCAGCTTGCCGAGCTCCGTGCTACGGCCGACGGCGCAGTGCTCGACCACGTCGACGGAGACGAGGACCGCGTTGCCCAGCTGGCGCTGCATGCGCTGGGAGAAGCCGTAGTTGGTCGCCGGGTCGTAGAGGTTGCCGATGACCATCACCGGGGTGGCGGTCTTCCGGTTCCACGGGCCGGTGAAGCGCTCGGCGTCGCGGGCCGGGGCCGGCCAGGAGGCGCAGGTCGGGCCGTCGAAGGCCTGGTAGCGGCCGAAGGTCGGCGACTCCTTCTCCCACGGCTTGGCCAGGTTGGCCAGGGTCCACGGGTTGGACGGGTACGGCTTGTCCTGGCAGTTGACGCCGTAGTAGGAGTCGTCGGCGGAGTACGGGGTCTCCGGCAGGGCCTCGCGCAGCGCGTTCGGCACGGGGGCGGCGAGGGCCTTGGCGTCCTCGACGACGGCCGGGTCGACCGCGGCCGGGGCGGCGGCCAGGCCCTGCGCGGCGGCGGCCGGGGCGGCCTGGGCGTTGATCACCTGGTGCAGCGCCTGGAGGGACTTGGCGATCGGCGCCTGCCGGGCCTGCGAGTAAAGGGCGTTGGCCACCTGGCTGGTGAAGTTGGAGAGGGTGACCTGGGTGCCGTCCGGCAGGGTGACCGGGTTGGTCCGCAGGTGGTCGCGGGCGGCGTCGAACTTGGCCCGGGTGTCACCGTCGCCGAAGGCGCAGCGCGGGGCGCCGGCGGCCTGGCAGCGCTTGAGGAACTCGGCCAGCGCGACCTCGAAGCCGGCGGCGCGCTGGCGGTCGTACTCGACGCCGTTGTGCATCCGCAGGTTGGGGTCGACATTGCCGTCGACGATCAGCGCGCGCACCTTGTCCGGGTACATGCCCGCGTAGGTGGCGCCGATCAGGGTGCCGTAGGAGAACCCGGCGAAGTTCAGCTTGCTGTCGCCGACGGCGCGGCGCATCCGGTCGAGGTCGCGGACCACGTTGATGGTCGACATGTGCTCGATGAGCGGGCCGGCGTTGCGCGAGCAGGCGTCGCTGTAGTCCTCGGTGGCGTCGATGGTCTGCGCTATCTCGGCCCTGGTCACCGGGACGCCGACCATCCGGTCGTTGACGGCCGCGGCCTCCTCGTCGGTGGTGAAGCACTTCAGCGGGTTGCTGCGGGCCACACCGCGCGGGTCGAAGCCGACCAGGTCGAAGCGGTCCTGGACGTCCTTGCCGAAGCGGGCGGTGGTCGCCCACAGGTAGCCGCTGCCGCCCGGGCCGCCGGGATTGAGGAACAGCGAGCCGATCCGCTTGGCCGGGTCGCTCGCCCGGCGGCGCATCATCGCGATGCCGGTGGTCTCGCCGTTCGGGTGGTCGTAGTCGAGCGGCACCTGATAGACGGCGCAGTCGTAGATCTTCGGATCCGGCTGGCTCGGATCGGGGTTGCACGGCTTCCAGTCGACCGGTGCCACCTTGGCCTCGGCGGCCGGGCCGGGGGCCGGTGCCGCGACGGCCGCCGCGGCGGTACCGGCGACGAGGGCGAGGGCACTGGTGACCGCCAGTGCCGCGCTGGTGATACGGGACACGAAACCTCCTCCGGTTCTGCAAACCCGGACAGCCTGTCAGCCCCCCGTCAACAGGGGAAGGGATGAGCGGCGGAAGATTCTTGCGAGAAGTACCCTAATCACCGTCAATCTCTCTTTTCTGGTCAGAATTGACGGGAAACAGCGCGGCCGGTGGCTGAAGATCATCATTAACCGTATGGTCTGCGCCGCGTTTGACGCTGTGGCTGGCGGGTCACGGCGCACCAGGGGCCACGTACCGGATGGGGCCGCGTACCGGGTGGGGGGCGCGACCGGCGCATCGGGCTCCGGGTGGTGCGCCCGCGCTCCGTTGACCGTGGACAGCCGGAACCCAATACTCGGCATTGCGAAAGCCTGACCGCTCCTTGCCTTCGGATTCGCCGGCCACCCGGCGGAGAGGTGGACACTCATGGGCTTCCTGACGGCAGACGACGACAACCCGCGACCGGAGCCGCACCAGCCGCCGGGCCGGCGGGCCGTACTGGCCCGGGCGCTGGGCCTCACGGCGGTGGCCGGCCTGGGCGCCGTGGCCTCGATCGGGACGGCGGCCGGACCGGCGGCGGCCTCGGGCGCAGGCACCGCCTCGACGCAGGCGAGCCAGGCCGACTGGCGGTTCTGCGTCAAGTGCTTCGGCCTGTTCTTCCGCGGCTACCCCACCGACGGCGCCTGCCCGGCGGGCGGCGGCCACGACTCGGCCGGCTACAACTTCACCATCCCGCACGACATCCCCGAGACGCCCACCGCGCAGCACAACTGGCGCTTCTGCACCAAGTGCTACGGCATGTTCTTCTGGGGCTACCCCGACAACGGCCGCTGCCCCGCCGGAGCCGCCCACGCCGCGGCCGGGTACGACTTCGTCATCCCGCACGACATCCCGGAGAACGGGAGTTCACAGCGCAACTGGCGGTTCTGTCCCAAGTGCTACGGACTCTACTTCTACGGCTATCCGACCAACGGCGCCTGTCCGGCCGGCGCCGCGCACTCCGTGGCCGGCTACGACTTCGTCCTCCCGCACCTGTAGGCCGTATCGTCACCGGGGCGCGGGGCTCCCCCCGCGCCCCTCAACTCGCTAGCTCACCTTGGTGAGCGCCTCCGCCGTGAGCCCCTCCGCCGTTTCTCCCTCCGCCGGGAGCGCCTCCGACGTCAGCCCCTCCGCCGGGAGCGGCGCGCGCCACGGGCGGTCGCGCTCGGCCCTGCGGACGGCCGGGCCCATCGCGCAGCCGGCCGCGAGGAAGAGGCCGCCGAGGAGCAGCCAGCCCGGGCCTCCGCCGTCGAGCAGGAGGGTGGTCAGCAGCAGCGGTCCGGCGGTGCGGGCCACCGCCACCCCGGTGCCGAAGAAGCCCTGGTACTGGCCGAGCCGGTCCGCCGGGGCCAGGTCGAAGGCGATCTGCCAGGAGCCGGCCGACTGCTTCATCTCGCCGAACACCTGGAGCACCGCGCCGGCCACCAGCAGGGCCGCCGTCGCCCAGACCGGGGCGGTCGCGGCCGAGAGCGCGAACACCGCGCAGGAGGCGAGCAGCACCGCCCCGGCCTGGCGGACGGCCCGGGCCGCCGAGGGCAGACCGGTGACGGCGCGGGCGGTACGGACCTGGAAGAGGGTCACGCCGACGGTGTTGAGGACGAAGAGCGCCGAGCCGAGCCAGCCGAGCTGCGGGGCGCGGTCCGCGATCCAGAGCGGGATCACCAGGCTGAGCAGCGGCATCCGCAGCAGCAGCACCGTGTTGACCAGCGTGACGACCACGTAGCGGCGGTCCGCCAGCACCGCGAATCCGCCGTCCCGGGAGGGGCGGGCTGAGCGGGACGCCGCAACGTCCGCCGCTTCCCCAGCAGACCTCGGGGCCTCCCCGGACCCGCCCGCCTTCGCGGACGGCGCCACCGCCGGCAGCCGGAGCAGGATCAGCCCCGTCGCCAGGAAACCCAGCGCGGTCAGCGCGAACGCGGCGAGGAAGGCCGTCCTGGTCCCGACCGTGAGCGCCACGCCGCCGAGCGCGGCGCCCACCGCCAGCCCGGCGTTGAGGGTGGCCTGCAGCCGGGCGAGCGCCGCCGTCCGCTCGCCGTCCGGGACGAGCCCGCCGACCAGCGCCTGCCGGGCCGCGCCCAGCCCGGACTGGGCGGTCGCGTAGAAGCAGGCGGCGATCAGGAACGGCAGGAAGTCGCGGACCACGAGGAACGAGGCGACCACCGCCGCCGTACCGAGGGCGAGCACCGCCGCCGTGCCCCGGGGGCCGCGCCGGTCGGCGAGGTGGCCGAGCGGCACGCCGGCGACCGAGCCGATCGCCCAGGCCACCGCGAGGCCGAGGCCGAGCCTGGTCGGTGAGAGGCCGACGATCCGGGTGAAGTACAGCGCCGAGCTGGTGTAGTAGGCGCCGTCGCCGACCGCGCTCACCAACTGGGCGACGGCAAGGGTGCGTTGTGCTCCGGACAGGGGGCTGCGGCGGGACGGCACGGTACTCCTGGGGTGGTGGGCCATCAGCGGTTCTCGGGTGCGGACACCAGTCTCCGCCACGGGCGGACCAGGCAGAAGGTCCACTGGACTGCCGTGATCTTGGGCCACTTCGGCACGGCGCTCCCCTCCCCTCGAACCGGGCCCCGAGCCCGCCCGGCGCCGGTCATGCTCCCGTCCGCCCCCGGGGGCCCGCCGCACGCCCCCCGGGCGCGTGTCCCCCGGACGGCGGTACCGCGCGCGCCGCGCCGTGTGCCCCGCACCAGCCCCGTACCCCTCCCGCGCCCTCCGTGTCCGCCCCATCCGACATCCGATCAGATGTCCGAGCATGCCCCAGGTGTCCGTGTTGACCGACCAGTAGGGCGCTCCTATGCTCAACCGCGTTCTCGCTCACGATCGTGGACACGACCAAAACGTGCCCGCCTTCCCGAGCACCGTCCGGCACCTTCGGCACCGGGGCGGGACCCTCATGGCCCGCCCGGCCGGAGCCGTCACCGGCGAGAAGGGCTCCCTCCCATCAGCACCTCCATCGCGCCCTCCGACGGCACGGACTTCACCGGCGAGCAGCAGTCCGGCGCCGACCAGCAACCGGGCGCCGCCGACCGCCGCCGCTTCCTCACCTACCTGCTCGCCGCGCCCACCCTCACCGTCGCCGCCCGGGCCGGACTCGACGCCGCCGCCCCCGCCACCGCGCAGGCCGCAACCGCCACCGCCCAGGCCGCCGCCGCCCCCTCGCAGTTGCTCGGCCTGCCCGGCATCCCGGACATCGTCGACCTCGGCCAGGCCCTCCAGCTCGCCGGCCTGCCCACCGCGCACCTGCTCGTCCTGGAGATCACCACCGCCGGCCGCGCCGTCCTCCACCTGCCCCGCCTGGAGGTCGGCCAGGGGCTGACCACCACGGTCGCCATGATGGTCGCCGAGGAGCTCGACGCGCGGCTGACCGACGTCGACGTCCCGCTCTCCGACAGCCGCCCCGACCTGCTGTTCAGCCAGCTCACCGGCGCCTCCAACTCGGTCCGCACGCTCTACGACCCGGTGCGCGGCGCGGCCGCCGCCGCCCGGGCCCGGCTGGTCACCGCCGCCGCCCGCCGCTGGTCACTGCCGGCCGGCACCCTGCGCACCGCCGACTCCGCCGTCCTCGCCCCCGACGGCCGCCGGGCCGGCTACGGCGAACTCGCCGCCGAGGCCGCCGCCGTCACGGTGCCCGCCGTGCCCGCCACCCCCAAGCCGCCGGAGCAGCGCCGCCTGGTCGGCCGCCCCACCGGCCGGATCGACGCCCGCGACATGGTCACCGGCCGCGCCCAGTACGCCGGCGACCTCGCCGTGCCCGGCGCGGTGCCCACCGTGGTCGCGCGCCCCACCACCCTGCACGGCACCCTCGCCTCGCTCGACGCCTCCGCCGCCCGCGCCATGCCCGGCGTCCTCGCCGTGGTCACCGTCCCCAGCGGGGTGGCCGTCCTCGCCGAGACCTTCGACCAGGCGCTGAAGGCCCGCGACGCGCTGCGCACCTCCTGGCACCCGGGCCCGGTCGCCGCGCTCTCCGACGCGGACATCCGGTCGAAGCTGCGGGCCGCGCACGCGCCGTTCCTCGTCCCGCCGCTGCTCACCCAGTATGTGGACGGCGAGTTCGACTTCGCCTTCGTCAACCACGCGCCGATGGAGGTGCTGACGGCGGTCGCGGACGTCCGGCCGAACCGCGCCGAGATCTGGTTCGCCGCCCAGACCCCGATCGTCGCCCAGCAGACCATCGCCGCCGAACTCGGTCTGCCGCAGGACGCGGTGACCGTCCACGTGGTGCGCGGCGGCGGCTCCTTCGGCCGGCGGCTGTTCTACGACGCCGCCGTGGAGGCCGCGCAGATCTCCCGCGCGGCCGGCCGGCCGGTCAAGCTCATGTGGACCCGCAACGACGACATGCGGCACGGCCGGATGCGCCCCGCCACCCACCACCGGGTCCGCGCCACCTACGGGCTCGGCCGGGTGCTCAGCTACGAGCACCGCGCCGCCACCGTGATGACCGACTTCGGCCACGGCCTCGGCGAGGCGCTCACCGCCGCCGGCTTCCAGCTCTCGGTCGCCGGGCTCTCGCTCGCCCAGGCCTTCTTCCTGCTCAGCCAGAGCAACCCGTACAACGTGGGCCTCCCCACCCAGCTGCTCGCCGAGGTGCCGCTGAGGATCCCGACCGGCAGCTGGCGCTCCGTCTACTCCGGCACCGTCCGGGTCGCCGACGAGATCATGATGGACGAACTGGCCCGCCGCCTCGGCCAGGACCCGGTGGCCTTCCGCCGCGGCCGGCTGCGCGAGTCGGCCGGCCGGTCCGTCCTCGACAAGGTCGCCCAGGCGGGCCGCTGGGGCCGCACCATGCCGGCCGGCCAGGCCCAGGGGATCGGCTACCACGCCGAGAACGGCGGCCGGACCGCCTACCTGGTCGAGCTCGACGCGACCGACCCGAAGCAGCCCCGGGTCACCAAGGCCGTGATCGCCGCCGACCTCGGCACCGTGATCAACCCCACCGGTCTGGAGGCCCAGCTCACCGGCGCGCTGATCGACGGCATCTCGGTGATCCTGCAGGCCGGCAACCACATCGACCGCGGCGCCGTCCGCGAGGGCAGCTTCGCCGACTTCCAATACGCGCGGCAGCGCCACAGCCCGCCGGTGGTCGAGATCCACCTGCTGCCGCCGAGCGGACCGCCCGGCGGCGCGGGCGAACTGGGCGTCCCGGCGGCCTCCGCCGCGGTGGCCAACGCCTACGCCCGGGCCACCGGGACGAGCCCGCGCTCCTTCCCGATCAACTTCTGACCCGGCCCCCCGAACCCCCGAGCCCCGAACTCCCGAGTCCCCGAGGAACGCGCCCCATGCCCAGCCACACCTTCGTCCTCAACGGCCGGCCGGTCATCGTCGAGGCACCGGACGACATGCCGCTGCTCTGGGTGCTGCGCGACAAGCTCGGCGTCACCGGCCCCAAGTACGGCTGCGGCGTCGGCGTCTGCCGCGCCTGCACCAGCCATCTCGACGGTGAGGAGATCCAGCCCTGCACCGTGCCCGTCAAGGACTGCGCGGACCGCCGGGTCACCACCATCGAGGGCCTCGCCGACGGCGACACCCTGCACCCCGTCCAGGAGGCCTGGCTGGAGTGCGACGTCGCCCAGTGCGGGTTCTGCCAGCCCGGCCAGATCATGACGGCGGTCGCCCTGCTGCGCCGCACCCCCGCGCCCACCGACGCCGACATCGACCAGATCCAGAACATCTGCCGCTGCGGCAGCTACCCCCGGATCCGCGAGGCCATCAAGCGCGCCGCCGCCCGGACCACGCCCGGCAGCTGACTCAGGACTGGTCCCAGGCGATGACGGTCAGCAGCGCGTCCGGCGGGCAGGCGGCGATCCGGGCCGGGTGCAGCTCGCCCAGCCGCCAGTCGGCACCGGGCATCGAGCCGTCGGCGAGCAACGGCAGCACCTCACCGGCGCGGGCGGTGTAGCGACAGGGGTAGCCGTCGAACTGCAGCTGCTGCGCCCGGCCGGCCGCGACCAGCGCCTCGATCCAGTCCCGCCCACGGAGCCCCGTCTCCCACTTGGCGAGCACGACGCCCTCGCCCTCCTCCCCCACCGGTGCCCTCACGACGAACCACCAACCGAGCATCGACGCCCTCCCCCTCCGGTCCAGCACGACTCCCCACGACCCTACGCCCCGACGCAACCGCCCCCCGACCCCGAGAGAACCGGCTGACCGCGCCCCGCGTCCGGCCCTCGCCGCGCTACCCGACGGCCCCGGGGTCGCGGCCGAAGAACCCCGCGAGCCGGTCGTACACCGGCGCGTCCTCGGCGACCGCGACCTCCGGGCCGAAGGCGTGCTGCTCCTCCTCGCTCCCCCGGTACTCCGGCCGCAGTGCGCCGCGCGCCCAGGCCAGCGCCGCCCGGCCGACCTCCTGGTCGAGCCCGGCCGTGGACTGGCCGGTGGCCCGGGAGAGGTCCCAGGTGTGCGCGGCGAACTCGGCGATCTGCTGGTCCACCGGGAAGCGGGCCGGCAGCTCGCCGACGCCGGGGACCTCGATGACGCCGTCGAGGTCGCCCGCCTTCCGCCAGGCGGCCACCAGCCGCTCCGCGCCGGCCTCGAAGCGGTGCAGCCAGTCGTCCTCGACCCGCTCGAAGGGCTCGGACCAGTCGGGCGTGCCGCCCTCCGCCCGGACGGTGAACTGTCGCAGGTCCTGCAACAGATGGCTGATCAGCTGTCCGACGTCCCAGGAGCGGCAGGGGGTCGGGTGGTCGGCCAGTTCGGCGCCGACGCCGTCGATCACTCCGGCGGTCTGCGCGAGCGCACGGGCGAGCAGCTCGATCGGGTCTTCCGCTCCGGTCATGACGCACCTCTCCGTCGTCGGGACCTCCCCGGCCCCTCACTCGGGACCCGTGCGCCGGCGCGCGGCCGTACGGTCGCGCGCCCGCTCACGTGGTCGGTCCGGCCGATCGTAAGCGCGGGCACTGACAACCGGCCCGGAGCAACACCCCGGGCCGGTCCTCCGGTACGGCGCGCCGCCGCCCATGGCAGCTACGCGGGCGGCGACGCGCGCCGGTCAGACGGCGAAACCGCCGTCCACGGCGATCTCCGCGCCGGTGATGTACCGGCCGTCCTCGCCCGCCAGGTGCGCGACGGTCGCGGCGATGTCGGAGGGCCGCCCGAAGCCGCCGAGCGCGGTGAAGCCCGACTGGAACTCGGCGCCCGGGCCGTCCGCCGGATTCATGTCGGTGTCGATCGGACCGGGGTGGATCACGTTGACGGTGATCCCGCGCGGGCCCAGCTCACGGGCCAGCGCCTTGCTGAGTCCGATCGTCGCGGCCTTGCTGGTCGCGTAGAGGCTGCCGCCGGCGAAGGCGGTCCGCTTGGCCATGCAGCTGCCGATGGTCACGATCCGCCCGCCCTCGGCCAGGTGGGCCGCGGCGGCCTGGGCGAACAGGTACGGCCCGCGGACGTTGGTCTCCAGCACCCGGTCGATGTCCGCCAGGCCGGTGTCCTCGATCGGCCCCATGAAACCCGCCCCGGCGTTGTTGACCAGGATGTCGAGCCGCCCGAAGCGCTCGGCCACCGCGGCGACCACGGCGCGGACCTCCTGCGGGTCGGCGCTGTCGGCCCGGACGGCCCAGCCGCGCCGGCCCATCGCGGTGATCTTGGCCGCGACCGCCTCGGCCCGCTCGGCGCTGCCCAGGTAGGTCACCACCACGTCGGCGCCGTCCTCGGCGAGCCGCAGGGCCACGGCCTCCCCGATCCCCCGGCTGCCGCCGGTCACCAGGGCCACCTTGCCGTCGAGCTTCGCGAGCTTGGTCATCGTCATATCGTCAGAACTCCCTGTGTCGTTCGCGGACATGACTCCAGCTTCGGCCGTGACGACCCGGCGGTCCGGCGGTATTCGGACGTCGCGTTCAACGTTCAACTACCGCCGGGAGTCGTCCGCCCGGCGCGCCCGCACCCCCGCTCCCCGGGACCGCGACACGCCGAACGGCCGCCCCGGGGGCAGGGCGGCCGTTCGGTTCACCGGGATGCCGGACCCGGTGCGGAGAGGGTCAGAAAGACAGGGTCTGACCCGGGAAGATGAGGTTCGGGTTGGTGCCGATCTCCTTGATGTTCCTGGCGTGCAGCCCGGCCGTGTCGAGGCCGAACTTGGCGGCGATGCCGCTCAGCGTGTCGCCGCTCTTGACGACGTAGCTGCCGCCGGTGAAGCCCTGCTCGGGCGTGGCGGGCCCGGGGGCGGGCTTCGCGGCGGGCGCGGCGGGCGCGGCGGGCGCGGCGGACCGCTGCGGCGCGGTCTGCGGCCGGGACGGCGCGGGCGCCTTGCGGGCCGGCGGCTTCTGGGCCGGGGCCTGCTCGGTGGACGGCTTGGCCGGCTGCTGCTTGGCCGGCTGCTGCGCCTTGGGCGCCGGGGCGGGCGTGTCGGGCGTGTCGGCCACGACCGCCGGCGCGCCGCCCTTGCTGAGGCCCGCCTTGGCCGAGCAGACCGGCCAGGCGCCCGGGCCCTGCGCGGCGAGGACCTTCTCGGCGACGGCGATCTGCTGCGGCCGGCTCGCCTGGTGGGCCTGCGGGGCGTAGGCGGCGCCGCCGTACGCCTTCCAGGTGGAGGGGGAGAACTGCAGTCCGCCGGAGAAGCCGTTTCCGGTGCTGATGCTCCAGTTGCCGCCGCTCTCGCACTGGGCGACGGCGTCCCAGGCGGAGGTGGGGGCGGCAGAGGCCGAGGTGGCCGTGACGAGGCCGGCCACCGGCAGGGCCGCGACAGCGGCGCCCGCGACCACGGCCATCCGAACGCGGTTGCGCTTGTTGGCGGCGGTGGTGGTGGCAGCGGCGGTCTCGTGACGGGGATTCATGGAAGTCCTCTCGACAAACCCCGGGCAGGCATGCGGAACCAGACCCCTGCCGGGGCCGGTCGTCGCTCCCTCACACGATGGGCGGCCGAGCACGTGTCCGACGTGCCGTGCCGCCCCGGCCACCCTTCGCTCGCCTGCGGCCCGGTGGAGCCGGCCGCGTCGGCGGTCACGGCCCTCGCGCCGGTGGTCAGTCGGCGGGCCATGGGTCGGGGGTGAACCCGGGTGGTGCTCGTTGCACCGCCAAAGAAGCTACGGGCGCTACCGGGCCGCATCAAGCAATTCTTGGTCGTCCCAGCTCAGATGACTGTTACCGGCGGTATCGATCATGAAACGGACCCGGAAACGACCGGATTTGACCGGATTTCCCGGCCCAAACGGTCGAATTCCGTGCCCTCGCTCACACCCGGCCGGTTGAACCTATGAGCGCTTAGTCGACTTACCGTCACCACCGACTGACGGATCGTCATCATGCCGAACGGAGTTCCCGATTCCATCGGGCGTCGAGGTGGCGTTCACCACTCCGACTACCGAGCGTGAGCGGAAAGTCGCTCAGCGCACGGCACACGATCCGTCCTTGCACGCACCGAACGGATCGTCAGCAGGCCCTCGGCGCCCGGTCGGCACCCTCGGCCGACATCCTCAGCCGACGTCCTCCAGCCCCGCGTCCCTGGCCAGCAGGGCCGCCTGGACGCGGTTCTCGCAGCCCAGCTTGGCCAGGATCCGGCTGACGTAGGTCTTCACCGTCGCCTCGCTCATGTGGATCCGGGCACCGGCGTCCGCGTTGGACAGCCCCTCGCCCAGCAGCGCCAGGACGGCCAGCTCGCGCTCCGTCAGCACCTCCAGCCGCCGCCGGGCCCGCGCCCCGCGCGCCGCGGCCGGTCCCGAGCGCCCGCCCGCCAGCGAGTCGACGATGTGCCGGGTGGCCGCCGGCGACAGGAAGGCGTGCCCGGTGGCGGCCGCCCGGACGGCCTGGATCAGTTCGGCCGGCGCGGTGTCCTTCAGCAGGAAGCCCGCACCACCGTCGCTCACGGCGCGCAGGACGTTGTCGCGCTCCCCGAAGGTGGTGAGGATCAGCGCCCGCGCGCCGGGGGCGGCCCTCGGCAGCTCGGCGAGCGCCGTCAGGCCGTCCATCACCGGCATCTGGATGTCCAGCAGGACGACGTCGACCCGGTGCGCGCGGGCCAGCTCCAGCGCCTCCCGGCCGTCGGCGGCCTCGGCCACCACGTCGATGTCGTCGGCCGAGGAGAGGATCATCCTGATCCCGGCCCGGATGAGCGGCTCGTCGTCGGCGACGAGGACTCGGATCACTGCTGGTCATCCCCTTGTACTGGTCCTGACGGCGCGGCGGCGGACCGGCCGGCGCCCCCTCGGACCATCCTGGCATCCCCTCCCGTCACTGCTTCACCCGGTAGTGCTGCTTGTCGACCAGCACCCCGTCCTTGAAGCAGAACCGGACGGTCGCGTCCTCGCCCCACCCGGTACCCGGGCCGTCGGTGAGGAAGTGGACGCAGACCGACCCCTCCGGCGGGGTGGGGCCGGTGCCCTTCAGGTGCCGCAGGAAGAGGTCGCTGCCCGGCGGCAGTTGCCGCCGCACCTCGGCCTCCGGGGTGCCGAGCTCCAGGCTCTCGTACACCGACCGCTTCACCGTGGCGTCCTCGGCGGACCGGACGAAGCCGATGACGCCCCAGACCAGCAGGCCGAGCACGGCCAGCAGCACCGCCACCCCGCCGACCGCGAAGCCGATCGCCGGGCTGCGCCGCTTCGGCGGGGTGGCTGCCATCGCCGGCACACCCTCAAGCGCCCACTCCAGCGCCCACTCCGGCGCACCCCCCGCACCCCCCGCACCGCCGATGCCGCCCGTACCACCCGCCCCCGCGCCGTCCGCGCCGTCCGCGCCGCCCGCCCCGGCACCGTCGCCCGCGGCCCCGGCGCCCTCCGCGCCCCGGTACGGCAGCACGGCGGCCAGCCGGAACCCGGCCTCCGGGGTCGGACCGGTGTGCACCATGCCGCCGACCAGCCGAGCCCGCTCGCGCAGACCCGTCAGCCCCTGGCCGCCGCTGACCACCGCCGCGGCGCCGCCGGGGCGCACTCCCGCCGGCTCGGGCGCCGCCAGGTTCACCACCTCCACCACCAGCGCGTCCGGCTCGTAGCGCAGCGCCACCGTGATCGGCGCGCTGGGGGCGTGCTTGTGCGCATTGGTCAGCGCCTCCTGCACCACCCGGTACGCCGCGTGCCCGGCGGACGCGCTCAGCGGACGGCGCTCGCCGTCCCGGACGAGGGAGACCACGGTGCCGGCCGCCCGGGAGGACTCGACCAGCCGCTCGATCCCGTCCACGCCCCCGGTCCCGACGCCGCCGGTACCGAACCCGCCGCTGCCGAAGCCGCCGCTGCCGGGGCCGCCCACCGGCGACCCGCCGGACCCCGGAGCGGTGCCCGGACCGGGCGGCGGCGCCGTCGACTCGTCGTGCAGCACCCCCACCACCTCGCGCAGCTCCCGCATCGCCGCGACCGCCGCCTGGCGCAGCACCCCGACCGCCTCGCGCTGACGGTCGGTGAGCGTCCGGTCGACCTCCAGCGCGCCCGAGTGCACCGAGATCAGGGCCAGTTGGTGGCCCAGGCTGTCGTGCATGTCCTGGGCGATCCGGTGCCGCTCGCGCAGCCGCGCCTGGTGCGCGACCATCGCGCGCTCGCGCAGCAGTTGCTCGTTGCGTTCGCGCAGCGCGTCGGTCAGCGCGCGGCGCTGCGCCCGGTACCGGCCCCAGAGCGCGGGCAGCACGGCGAGCAGCAGGAAGCCGCCCAGGGTGAACCCGACGATGAGCTTGACCGGGACCTGCCCGGCGTCCTTCACCACGCCGAACAGGGTCATCAGCACCCAGCCGACGGCGAACGAGCCGGCCAGCACCCCGACCCGGCGCACCCGGGCGCCGACCGACCAGCCGACGCAGACCAGCAGCGGCAACGGCCCGCCGCTGAAACCGCCGGCCGCGGCGGTGAGCACCAGCGTGGTCGCCGGCAGGCCGCGGCGCAGCAGGAAGAGGACGGCGGAGCCGACGCTCATCGGCAGGGTCAGTCCGCTGTGGCTGACCACTTCGATCAGCGCGGCGAGCCCGCCGATCAGGAGCGCGCCCACCAGCTCGCGGATCACCAGCCCGAGCCGCCAGGGCCCGGGCAGCGCCGTTCGTACCGCCTTCGACCAGGCTCTCGCTATCACGTCCACCCGTCGAGGCTAACGAGTCGGCCCCGCCCGCCACCGTCACCCTTCGTCGCCGCCGGGCCCGACGAAAGTCGTTCCCCGAGTTCCCCGAGCCGGTGCGGAGGAACGCCCCGCCGCCTCAGCGGTAGGCGGTGAGCAGCAGCGCGATGTCGTCCACCCGGTGCGTCGAGCCGACCTCGCGCAGGATTCGGTCGGCCAGGCCGTCCAGCCCGGCCGTGGCGAGCAGCGCCCCGACCTCCGGGCCCGCGAGGACGGCGCGCAGCCGGTCCACGCCCTCGTCGATCGCCACCGCCGGGTCCTCGACCAGGCCGTCGGTGTACAGCGCGAGCACCGAGCCCGGCTCCAGCAGCAGGTCGCTGACCGGGTATTCGGCCTCCGGCTCCACACCGAGCAGCGGCCCGCCGGCCACCTCCAGCGCCTCCGCCCGCCCGTCCGGGTAGCGCAGCACCGGCGGCAGGTGGCCGGCCCGGGCGATCAGGGCGGTGCCGTCGGCGGGGGTGAGGCGGATCAGGCAGCAGCTGGCGAGCAGTCCGGGGTCGAGGTCGAGCAGCAGCTGATTGGTACGGGCGAGCACTTCGTCCGGCGGATGGCCGCCGGTGGCGAAGGCGCGGACGGCGCTGCGCAGTTGGCCCATGGTGGCGGCCGCGCCGACGCTGTGCCCCTCGACGTCGCCGATGACCAGGCAGAGGTCCCGGCCGGTGACGATGGCGTCGTACCAGTCGCCGCCGATCTCCATGCCCTGGGTGCCGGGCAGGTAGCGGGCCGTGATCCGGACCCGGTCGAGGTGCGGCAGCCGGTGCGGGAGCAGGGCCTGCTGGAGGCCGCGGGCCAGGGTGAACTCGGCGTCGTACAGCCGGGCGCGCTCCAACGCCTGGGCGATGAAGCCGGCCAGGGCGGTGAGCAGGCCGCGCTCCTCCAGGGTGAAGGGGCGGGGGCGGTCGAAACCGAGGATGCAGCTGCCGACCGGGTGGCCGGAGGCGATCAGCGGCAGGAACGCCCAGGCGCCCATGTTGTCGAGGGCGAGGCCGGGATAGGCGGCGGCGAGCTGGTCGACGTTCTCGAAGAAGATCGGGGTGCCGGTGCTGAGCGCCTCGGCGCCGGGCACCCGCGCGCCGACCGGGGTGCCCTCGAAGGTGTCGAGGAATCCGTCGGGGTAGCCGCTCTGCGAGACCAGGTGCAGGTGCTTCTCGCGGATCGTGTAGATCGCGAGTTCCTGCCCGCCGAGCGCCGGGAGGATCTCGTCGGCAACCGCCCGGCAGACCTCGCGGACGGTGACCGCCTCGCTCAGCGCGCTGGCCAGCTGGAGCAGGTGGTACATCACGCCGAGGCCGGTCCACGTCCCGGGCGGGGCCGGCTCGGCGACCGGGTCGACGGCGTCCGGCGGCGGGTCGGCGGCGACCACCCGGCCGGTGACGCCGTGCGCGTCGGGGTAGAGCGAGAACGCCAGCCAGTGGTCCGGCGGCCGGCGGGCGAGGAAGGCGGTGGGCTGCTGGGAGAGCAGGGCGGCCCGGTAGCGGTTCTCGTACACGGGGTCGGAGAGCCAGGAGAGCACCTGCCACGGGTGGTGGCCGACCAGGTCCTCGCGGCGGGCCTGGAGCAGCAGCTCGACGCTGTGGTTGGCGTAGGTGATCCGGCCGTCCGGGTCGAGCGAGAAGACGCCCTCGCGCAGCCGCTCCACGGCGGCGGCCGCGGCGGTGCCGGTCCGGGTGTCGAGCACGGCGCCGACCAGGTGCCCGCGGGTGCGGGGCCCGTCGCGCGGCACCCGGGCCCAGAGTTCGACGGGGTAGGGGTGGCCGTCGCGGTCCAGCACCCGCAGCCGGGCGGCGAGCACCCGGCCCCGGTCGAGGGCGCCGCGCACGGCGGCGCGGAACTCCGGCAGGTCGCCGGGGGCGATCCGGGCGGCCAGGGTCTCGGCCCGGCCGTCGAAGTCGCCGGGGGCGAGGCCGAAGATCTCGCAGAACTGGTCGTCGGCGGTCACCACGCCGGACGCCACGTCCCAGTCGAACAGCCCGACCCGGGTGGTCGGCGCGGAGGGCGGGGTGAGTTCGACGACCGTGGTCTCGCCGTTGGGCTCCACCGGGTGGCCGGCCTCCTCCAGGCCGGCGAGTCCGGCGGCCAGCCGTGCGGCCACGGCGCGCACGTGGCGGCGCGCGCCCTCGGGCACGCCGTCGTCCGAGGCCGCCCAGAGCACGCCGAGCACCCCGTAGGTCTCCTCGCCCGCCCGGACCGGGACGCTGGCGGAGGCGAAGTCGTACGGCAGGCCGACGGCGAGCTGCGGGAAGCGGCGCATGGTGTCCTCGGTGTTGGCGAGGAGCACCGTGCGGCCGGTGCGGTAGCTGACCGCCGCCGGCAGCGGTCCGGCGGCGGCGATCCGCCGGAACGGGCCGAGGACGGACAGCGGCACGCCGGCGACGGCGCACAGCACCAGCGAGCGGCGGTCGCGGGAGCGCAGGTAGACGGTCGCGCCGTGCGCGTCGGTGCCGCTGAGCACCGTGCGCACGGCGGAGGTCAGCAGGGTGTGCCGTTCGCGCGCCGGGTCCGTCTCCGCCGGCGACAGCGGCGACAGCGGCGAGAGTGATGAGAGTGGCGCCGTCCGGTCCCGGGCAGCGTCCTTCCCTGGACGGTGCGGGTCGGGTCGCACCGCCCGGGCGTCCCCATCGCTGGGTCGCGGACCGGGCGGGTCCGCCGGAGCACCCTGGCGCATCCTCTCTTGCTACGCCGGGCCCCAGGGCCTGTCAAGGCGAACCCCACCGGCCCCACCGGCCCCGGGGTGCCCACCGGCCCCGGCTGCGCCACCATCGTGCCCATGACACCCCGCACCCCGGGCCCCGGCCCCGGCCCGACCACCGTGGTCAATCTGAAGGGACACCGCGACGACCCGGCCGTCGCCGACGTGGTCTACGTCGGCCGGGCGATGCACCGGGGCGGCTGGCACCTCGCCGAGTCGCCGCTGCACTGCCCCTTCCGGCCGGGCCCCGGGCTCTCCCGCGAGCAGATGCTGGTCGACTACCGCGCGTACCTGGTGGCCCGCCCAGACTTGCTCGCCCTCGTCCCGGAGCTGCGCGGACGCCGGCTCGGCTGCTGGTGCGCCCCGCTCCCCTGCCACGCGGACGTCCTGGCCGACCTCGCCGACCACGGCGTCCCCGGTTTCCCCGGTTTCCCCAGCTGACCCACCCGCGCCGGCCGGAGCTGCCCGGAGGGGCCGGGAGTGGTTGCCCGAAGGGCTGCACGGGCCCGTGACTTGGGTATTCTCCGTGAACAACGCAGCACAACGGCTGCCCCGGGGGAGACGAGTAACGCAGCATGGGGACCACACCGTCCGATCGTCCGGCGGGCGAGGCGTCCTGGCAGTGGGACGGCGACGAGGAGGCCGCCGCGACGGCGACCGCCGACGTGGTGAGCGGCGGCGCGGACGGCGGGGGCGACGGTCCGCGGCCGACCAGGCGCCGACTGCTGACGGGCGCCGGACTCCTGGCGGCGGGCGCCGCCGTCTGGGGGGTGTCGCGGGCGGCGGGCGGCTCGAAGTCCGAGCCGCCGAAGCCGCAGCCGCTGCCCAGCAAGCTGTACGGATCCGAGCCGCTCTGGGTGTACCGGGGGTCGGAGCCGATGATGCCGGGCCGGCTGAGCGGCCGGCTGTTCGCGCCCGCCTATGTGACGGCCAACGGCCTGCGGATCCTCGACGCGGCGACCGGCGCCGTGACCGGCACTGTCGAGGAGCCGGGGGTCAGGGGCCGACCGGAGGACTCACCGCTGATCGTCGGGGCGGGGCGGCTCTTCACCACCTCGCCCGGCCACGTGGACGCCCGCGCGCTGACCGGCCCGGCCGCCGGCTGGAGCCGGCCGCTCCCGCCCGAGCTGGGCGAGCAGATCACCCTCTTCGGCAGCGACGGCGCCCAGGTCTACGGCATGGTCGGCAGCCGGGTCGACACCCGGGGCGCCCTGTTTGCCATGGACGCCACCGGCCGCGGCCTGCTCTGGTCCCGCCCGGTCGCGGAGCGCGGCGAGAACACCGTCACCGTGCTGCCCATCGGCGGCCGGCTCCTCACCTGGGACACCGACCCGACCGCCGGCATGTCGCTGGTGGACGGCACCACCGGGCAGCGGGTCTGGACCACCGCGGGCTCCGCCCCCGTCTGGTCCATGATGGACCAGCGGCACGTCTACCTGCCGACCTCCGGGGCCACCGGCGTCCAGGCCCTGCGGCTGGAGGACGGCGCGCCGCGCTGGTCGGTACGCCCCGGCCCGGGCGAGGAGTGGCGCGCCCTGCCGCCGCTCAGCGACGGCTACCGGGTGTACGTGCCGCGCGACAACGGGCTGATCACCGCGCACGAGGCGGGGAGCGGCGAGCAGACCTGGCAGTGCCAACTGCCGTTCCGGCTGGACCGCCGCTCCCGGCCGCTGCTGCTCAGCTCCGGTCTGCTCGTGCCGGGCCCGGCCGATGCGGGCGTCCTCGTCGTCGAGGCGGAGAGCGGCCGGCTGTCCACGATCTTCGCCGACACCGGCCCTGGGGTTGACGTCTGGTCGCTCAGCAGCGACGGCACCCGGCTCTACGCGGGCCACGACACCACCCTGTACTGCCTGGGCGAGCTGCCCGTCCCCTGAACGTCCGGCGCCTTCGACGACGAACGTCGACCCCGCAGGCCCGCTGGCTCCCCGACCGCAGGATGAACGCCGTGCCGATTCGCCCGATCTCGCCCGACCGTCTCGTCGAGCTGCTCGCCGACCGGATCGCCGCGCTGCCCGGCGCCGGCGGGCGGCGGTTGCGGGTGGCCGTGGACGGCGCCGCCGCCGCCCGACCCGGGGAGCTGGCGGACGCCCTGGTCGAGCCGCTGCGGCTGCGCGGCCTGCCGACCCAGCGGGTCGCGGCGGCGGGTTTCCTGCGCCCGGCCTCGGTCCGGCTGGAGTACGGCAAGCAGGACGCCGACGCCTTCCACGACCTCTGGCTGGACGACGGCGCGCTGCTGCGCGAGGTCCTGGACCCGCTGGAGCCGGGCGGCAGCGGACGGGTGCTGCCCTCGCTCCGGGACCCGGTGACCGACCGCGCCACCCGCGCGCCGTACACCGAACTGCCGGCCGGCGGGGTGCTGCTGCTGGACGGCGCGCTGCTGCTCGGCCGCTGGCTGCCGCTGGAGCTGACCGTCCACCTGGCGCTCTCCCCGGCGGCGCTGACCCGCCGCACCGCGCCGGAGGAGCGGTGGACGCTGCCCGCCTTCGCCCGCTACGAGGCGGAGACGGTGCCGGCCGAGGCGGCCGATCTGACGGTGCGGTTCGACGACCCGCGCCACCCGGCACTGGTCGAACGCGCCTGACCGCGGCGGGCCAGGGCGGCGCGCCGGGGACGGGCCTCAGTACGCGCGCCGGGCGCGCGACCCGAGCGGCGCGTGTCGCCCCGCCGGGGCCGGGCCGCGCTGGCAGTACGGGCACCAGTACGCCGGCCGGTCCTGCGGCGGGGTGCCGTGGTGCGCCGTCAGCACCAGGGTGCCGCAGCGCGGGCAGGGCCGCCCGGCCCGGTCGTAGACCCAGTGCTGGTGGCCGCGCCGGGTGTCGCCGGTGGTGATGTGGCCCGAGCGCAGCCGGTTGGCGTCCAGGAGCTGGTGGGCCCGGGTCACCAGGCGGTCGGGGCTCGCCAGTTCGCCGACCGGGGTCCACGGGGTGACGCCGGCCAGGTAGCAGAGCTCGTTGGCGTAGACATTGCCGATGCCGGCCAGGTTGCGCTGGTCGAGCAGCGCCTCGGCGAGCGGGCGGGCCGGGTGGGCGAGGAGGCGGCGGACGGCCTCGGCCGGGTCCCAGTCGGGCCCGAGCAGATCGGGTCCGAGGTGGCCGACGGCGCGCGGCTCGTCGGCGGTGCGCAGCAGTTCGACCACGGGCAGCCGGTAGCCGACGGCGGTGCCGCGCTCGGTGCCGAGGACGGCCCGGATCTGCGCGTGCGGCCCGCCGGTCCAGCGCTCGCCGGGGCCGAAGACCGCCCAGCGGCCGTCCATCCGCAGGTGGGTGTGGAGGGTGGTCCCGCCTTCGAGGCGGGTGAGCAGGTGCTTGCCGCGCGGGACGGCCTCCAGCACCCGGCGCCCGGCGAGGGCGGCGGTCGCGTGGGCGGGCACGCGCAGTTCGGCGGTGGTCAGCACCTGCCCGGCGAGGGTCTCGTGCAGACGGGCCGCCGCGCGGTAGACGGAGTCACCTTCGGGCATGGACCCATCCTCCCTCCGCGCGGCGGTCCGCCGCAGCGCCGCCCGGCTATCCGGCTATCCGGCTATCCGGCGGCGCCGGCCGTGCCACCGGCCGTACCGCCGGCCACGCCGTGGCGGACCACGACCACCGGGCAGGGCGCGTGCTCGGTGAGGTGCCGGCTGACCGAGCCGAGCAGGGCGCCGGCGAATCCGCCCAGGCCGCGGCTGCCGACCACGAGCAGCGCGGCGCCGCCGGAGGCCTCCAGCAGGGCCTGGGCGGCGTTGCCGGGCAGCACCGACTCGTCGATGCGGACCTCGGGCTGGGCGCCGACGACCCGGGTGACGGTGTCGGCGAGGATCTTGCCGGCCAGTTCCTCCGGGTTGTACTCGGGCGCCGGCACGCTGGCCCCGGCCCAGCCGTAGAACGCCGGGTACTCCCAGGCGGCGACGGCGTGGACGGTGCCGGCGGCCATCCGGGCGTAGTCGACCGCCCAGCGAAGGGCCTGTTCGGAGGCGGGCGAGCCGTCCACACCGACGACGATCCTGGGGTTCGCGCTGTTGGCCATGCCGCTGCTCCTCGCTCGACGCGCTGGTTTCCTCCCAAACCTAGATCAACAGGGACATTCGTCCGCCCATTGCCGCGCCCGCCGCCGCGCCGCTCTACCGACACGCTGCCGGAACTGGTTCTGGCGGGTGCGCGGCGTCATCGCCACGCACCCGCCAGGGTTTTCGGGGTGCGGCCCGCGGACCTCGGGGGTCGGCAGGGGCCGCAGGAACCGTCAGGCCCGGTAGGAGGCCCAGGAGTTCGCCATCCGGGCGACCTGGCCCGGGGTGAACTGCGTCATGCACGAGTCGTAGGTGTAGTCCATGAAGTTGTGGATCGGGTCGATGCCGGTGGCCGTGCAGGTGTCCCGGCCGGCCGGGCACTGGTAGGCCGCGCTCTGCTCGGCCGGGGTGTCGGCGACGTAGTCGCCCTGGCCGCTGCAGCCGCCCTGGAAGGTGTGGTAGAGCCCGAGCCAGTGGCCGACCTCGTGGGTGGCGGTGTCGCCCTCGTTGTAGTTGGCGGCGGAGCCGCCGGGGAACGAGGAGTCGAGGATGACCACACCGTCGTCGGTCGGGTTGGAGCGGTAGGAGCTGGGGAACGTCGCCCAGCCGAGCAGCGACTCGCCGAGCTTGGCGGTGTAGAGGTTGAGGGCGTTGGCCGCGCCCTTGCGCAGCTTGGTCTTCATCGACTTCTCGGCGCTGGAGCCGGGGGTGACGCCGTTGTACCAGGTGGCGTTGTCGGTGTAGTCGGTGGAGACCAGCTGGAAGCGGAACTGGCTCGGGGTGTTGCCCGAGCCCTGGCCGCTGTACGCGGCGTTGAGGACGTCGATCTGCTTGGTGATGGTGGCCGCCGACAGCTTGCCGGTGGTGCCCGAGTGGACGACGTGCACGTACACCGGGATGGTCGTGGTGGCGGCCAGCTCGCCGGGCGCGAGCAGGGTGTTGCCCTGGGCGGAGTGCGCCAGCTGGGCGAGCCGGCTCTGGAGGTCGGCGTCCATCGCCTTGGCCTGGGCCTCGGTGACGGCGTTCGGCTCCTGGCCGCCGGGGTGGCCGGCCGGCTTGCGGGCGGCCGCGTCCTGGGCCGCGTCGCCGGTGCACTCGGTGGAGGTCGGGGCCTTGGCGGCGGTCGCGCTCGCGGTGGTGAGCGCGGAGGGGGCCGCGAACTGGGTGAGACCGAGGGCGGCGACGACGGCGGCCGCGCCGAGGAATCGGCCGGTGGCACGCGAGGGGACACGGACGGAACGACGCATCTGCGCTCCTGAGGAGGGTGTGGGGGACGGCGGATGTGGGGGCCGCCGAGCCACAGGCTACGCAGCGTCGCGTGTACGCGTCAGACTTGTTCCGGCCTGGAACTACTAACGACAAATCAGACATAATCCGGAAGTTTGAGCAGCTGAACCACGCCGCACATGGAGCATTTCCCGTCGCGCGCATGCGCACAGTACCGGCCCCGGCCTGTCCGAAACGTGACACCCCGTCTGCCCCGCGGCTCGGCGCGCGACCGGCGGGACGGGACGAACGGGATGAACCGGGCGCCCGGACCGCCTCGCCGAGACTACGACGCCACGAAGACGATCTCCCGCAGGGCACGCGCACCGGCCTGGTCGAGTACCACGGCCGACGCACAGCCGGCCGGCGGCCGCCCCGTCCCGGCCAGCCGCCGGCGCAGCCGCCACGCGGCGTCCCGGTGCCGGGCGAACGCGTACGCAGACACGGCCTGGCCGCGGGCCCGCTGGCCGTCCCGGGCCTCCTCGGCGCTGGCGTCCAGCAGGATCAGGTGCACCCGACGCCCCTGCCGCTCGGCCGCCCGGGCCAGCCACCGCCGCACGTACGGCACCGCGCCGCAGTCGTGGACGGTGAGCGGGCCACCGGCCAGCACCGCGCGCCGGAGCCGCCGGTAGTGCGCGAAACGCACCAGCGGGCGGTACACCGCGTACGGCAGCCAGGAGGGGAGGCGGGTCGCGTACTCCTCGCGGACCAGCTGCGAGTCGACGATCGGCCCGCGCACGCAGCGGCGCATGAGCGTGCTCTTGCCGCTGCCCGGCAGCCCGGAGACCACCAGCAGGTCGTCCGCCGGGTAGTGCAGGGCCGTCGGGTAGTGCGGGGCCGCCGGGTATGGCAGCGCCGCCGGCCGGCCGCGGTCGGGCCGGCCCTTCCGGAGGTCCTGCCGGAGGTCCTGGAGGCCGCGCGGGCGCAGCACCCCGGCGGCCGGCTCCGCCCCGACGTCCGGACAGCCGGGCCGCGGCACACCGCGGGCCGCCCGGTCGCGAGCCGACCCGTCGCGAGCCGCTCTGAAGACCTGCACGTCCGACATCGGTACTCCCCCTGCCTCCCCCGCCCGGCCCGGGCTCTCCCGGACCCGCCTCCCGAAGAGCCTTCCCCCTTCAAGAGAGAGTAAAGACTAATGGTCAGGCCGGGTCCGGGCCGAGTCCTTTACCGCCCCAGGATCGTCACAGAAGCGCACCGGGAGCGTCACAGGGGCGGGGTTGGAGCGTCACAAGGGGGTTGGAGGCGCCGCAGGCCGCCTCAGCCGAGTTGCGGGGCGGTGCCGAGCTGCGGGGCGATCCGGGAGGCGATCAGCTCCAGGTGGTCGAGGTCGTCCAGGTCCAGGATCTGCAGGTAGATCCGCTCGGCGCCGACGGCGGCGTACCGGCCGATCTTCTCCACCACCTCGTCCGGGGTCCCGGCCAGGCCGTTGGCCTTCAGCTCGTCGACCTCGCGGCCGATCACGGCGGCCCGGCGGGCCACCTCGGCGTCGTCCCGGCCGACACAGGCGACCAGGGCGTTGGAGTACACCAGGTCCTCCGGCTTGCGGCCGGCCTGCTCGACGGCCGCGCGGACCCGGCCGAACTGGGCGGCGGTGTCCTCGACGGAGACGAACGGCAGGTTGAACTCGTCGGCGAACCGGGCGGCCAGCGCCGGGGTGCGGGTCGGCCCCGTGCCGCCGACCAGGACCGGGATCTTCGCCTGGGCCGGCTTGGGCAGCGCGGGCGATTCGCTCAGCCGGTAGTGCTCACCGGCGAAGTCGAAGGTCTCCCCCAGCGCGGTGCTCCACAGCCCGGTGATGATCTCCAGCTGCTCCTCCAGCCGGCCGAACTTCTCCTTCGGGAACGGGATGCCGTAGGCGGAGTGCTCCGCCTCGTACCAGCCCGCGCCCAGGCCGAACTCGACCCGGCCGCCGCTCATCGCGTCGACCTGGGCGACCTGGATGGCGAGCACACCGGGCAGCCGGAAGGTGGCGGCGGTCATCAGGGTGCCGAGGCGGATCGTGCTGGTCTCGCGGGCCAGGCCGGCCAGGGTGATCCAGGCGTCGGTCGGGCCGGGCAGGCCGCTGACGTCGCCCATCTTCAGGTAGTGGTCGGAGCGGAAGAAGGCGCTGAAGGCCCCCAGCTCCTCCGCCGTCCGGGCGACCCGGAGGAGGGTGTCGTAGCTCGCGCCCTGCTGGGGCTCGGTGAAGATTCGAAGATCCATACCGGCCATTCTGGTACAGACCACCCCGTGCTCACGGCCGATCCGGCGAACCGGTGCCGATCGGGCGGCCCCGGCGACCGTCCGGGCCACCCCGCGTGGCGCCGGTTGCCTCGTTCGTGGCCAAGGTCTCCTCCCCGGGCGGCCTGCCCCGGCGCCGCGCTCGCCTACCGTGGACGGATGTTCGCCACGCCCGACGAGTCGCACCGGGGCTCCCCCGACGACTCCCCCGACCCGCACACCCCGTCGGCCGACTGCCCGCTGCCGGGGATCGTCGCCGCCTTCGCGCCCCGGCTCGCCGAGCTCGCCTTCGAGCCCGGCCTGGTCGCGGCCGTCGACCAGCACGCCGCCGAGCTGCGCGAGCTGCTGTACGCGCAGGGACCGGAGCTGCTGCCCCGGCGGCTGCACCGTGCGGAGCTGTCCGACTACGCGCGCGGCTTCCTCGACCGGCTCGACGAGATCGGCTGGCGCGAACCGGTCGGGTACGACTTCGCGGTGCACCGGCTGACCGCGATCTGCTGGCTGGTCCGGCAGAACGGCCTGCTCACGGCCTGACCGGTCCGACCCGGGCGATCCGCCGACGCGCGCGGACCTGAATCCGGCGGCGCACGATGGAAATCGGCTGAGACACACCCCCGACACACCCCCGCACCCGGCGCGTACAGTGGCGGTCCACACGGCACGGACGGCCGTCCGCACACGATCCGGACGGCGGGCGGGAACGGGACAGCGTGAGCGGCAGCAGGGCGGGCGGCAACGGCACGGGCGGCAGCGCCGGCAACGGGCGCGGCCACCGCGCGCTGGTCTGGCACGGGCTGCCCGAGCGGCCCGGCGCCGCGGTCCTGGTGCTGCACGGCGGCCAGGAGCACAGCCTCTCCCGACCCGGCCCGATCAACCTCGCCGGCCTGCGGATGGCCGGCTTCGTCCACGCGCTGCGCCGCGAGACGGCGGCGGCGGGCGTCGCGGTCGGCACCGTCCGCTACCGGCACCGGGGCTGGAACGGCGAGCGGGCCGACGCCGCCCGGGACGCGATCGCCGCGCTCGACGACCTCGCCGAGGAACTCGGCCCGGTCCCGACCGTCCTGGTCGGCCACTCCATGGGCGGCCGCGCCGCGCTGCGGGCCGCCGGTCACCCCACCGTCACCGGCGTCGTCGCCCTCGCCCCCTGGTGCCCGGCCGAGGACCCCTGCGAGCAGCTGGCCGGCCGCGACGTCCTGATGCTGCACGGCGACCTCGACCGGATCACCTCCCCCGCCGACACCCGCGCCTTCGCCGCCCGGGGCCGGGCCGCCGGGGCCCGGGTCTGTGGCTACACCGTCGTCGGCACCGGCCACACCCTGATGCGGCGGATCGGCGACTGGCACCGCGCCACCGCCCGCCTCTCCGCCGGACTGCTCGGCCTGCGCGAGCTCCCGCCGGAAGCCGCGTCCGCCCTGGCCCTCCCCGCGGACTCCACCGGCTCCCTCGACCTGCCCCTCCCCGTCCACCCCCGCACCGCCCCGGCCGGCCGGCCGTCCCGTCCCCTCCCGACGGACGCCTGAGCAGGCGGCCAGCAGGTACGCCGTCCCCGACCCGACTCCTCAGGAAGTCAACGGACTTGGGAGTCCAGGCCAAACGGCCACGGCAGGCAGGTATGGTGATGGACCGTCGGGGGCGGATCTCCAAGGGGGCGGGCGCGGTGTCCGAACAGGTGACGATTGATCTCGGGGACGGCACGACCGTCCGCGCCGAGGTGATCGGCGAGGTGAACTTCCAGCAGCCGGAGGCGCCTTCGGACGTCTGGGCGAACTCCGGCGACGCCGCGTTCGGCAGGGGCCGACAGGCCGCCGCACAGCTTGGCTCGGCGGTCGCGCTCACCCTGGACCAGGTGCGCGGCACCGTCCAGAGTGTCGGCCGCTGGGCGGCGGAGACGGTCACGCAGGGGGCGGGCTCCCCGGACGCCTTCGAGGTCGAGTTCGGGATCAAACTGGCGGTCAAGTCGGGCCAGTTGCTCGGCGTCATAGCCGAGGCCGGCAGCGAGGCCGGGCTGACCGTCCGGCTCTCCTGGGACCTCGCCGAGCGCCGTCGGCAGCAGGCCGCCACGGCGGCTCCGGCGACGGCGACGGCCGGGGCCGGGCAGGACGCGTCCGATGGTCAGGGGGCTCCGGTCGCCAGAGCGGCCGACACCGAGTGACCCTGTCGGCCCGGCCCGATCTCGCCGAGTCCGAGGAACTGCGCCGCTGCACTGTCATGATCACCGTCGCGGGCGAGTTCCACGGCAGCGGCTTCCTGGTGGCCCCCGGCCTGGCGGTCACCTGCGCGCACGTGGTCGCCCGGGCGGTGGCGGCGGGGGCTCCGGTGGGCGTCCGTCACCCGACCGGCGACCGCACCGTCCCGGGCGAGTTGATCCGGCTGGCCCCGGAGACGAGCAACGGCAGAGGCTCCTACCCCTTCCCCGACCTCGCCCTGCTCGCCCTCCCCGACTGGGCCGACCACCCGGTCGCCCGGCTCGCCGCCGCCGAAGCCGAACCGGACGCCGTGCTCACCGCCCTCGGGTACTCCACCTACACGCCCACCCCGGGCGCCCGCCCCGACACCCTGCGCCTGCGGGTCGTCGGCCTCGCGGACCGGTACCTCGGTGTACGCGGTGACGGCATCCGCGACGGCCACAGCGGCAGCATGCTCGTCAACGGGAACGGCCTGGTCCAGGGTGTGCTCAAGCACAGCCGCCACTTCGAGCAGGACGCCGGCGGCTTCTACACACCCGTCGGCGCGCTGACCGCACTGCTCGGCGCGGCGGGCGTCGCACTGCCCGACCCGCTCAGGCCCGCGCCGGTCGTGGCGGGCCCGCCCTCCGACGAGGGCCAGATGGTCGCCGCGCTGATGGCCTTCCGTCGGCTGGACCGCCCCGACGGCCGCTACGACCTGCTCCGCGTCATGGGCCGCCACCTGGGCCTGGAGCACGCCTTCGAGGCCGAGGACGGCTCGGGGCCCCGGGACCACCTACACCGGATCGTGCGCGCCTGCCACGGCTTCCGCGACAGCCTCGCCGCGCTGCAGGCGCTGTACAGCGCCATGGCCGAACTCGCCCCGGACGACGGGGCGCTCGTCACCCTCGGCGCCGTGATCGGGCGCGCTCTCGGCACGCGGCCGACCGCCTTCCGGAGCCATGCCCACGAGCACCCCACCGGGATACCGGAGGGCTGGGCGCCGAACGGCGACGCGGAGGACTGGTCAGCGCTCACTCGATGGCTCCTGGGTCAGCGCGGCACCTTGCCCGTCGATGAACTGATCGAACTGATGGCGGAGTTGCGCACGATCGCGGCACCCGAGAATCCCGCCCGGTACCTCCCGGAGGACGCGCCGGGCCTGCGGCACCCGCACTCGAAAGCCGGGCAGAACACGCTGCCGGGTCTCCTGAAGCGCATCTCCGAACTGCACGGCAACCAGCGGCTCGGCCTGCTGGTCGCCTTCCTCTGCGCGCTCGGCGGTGACCTGGAGGTGGCACGGCACGGCGACCTGCCGGCCCTGCGCCGCTTCCTCGCCACCCACGCCGACCGGATACCCGACGCCGCCAGGGACAGTACCGAGGAGCGGCTGATCGTCCAGGTCCGGCTGGACGAGGTGGGCCCTCCCAGCGCCGCCGACACCCGGTACCACATGCACATCTCCTACTACCGCCAGCCGCTGGAGGGCGGGCCGTTCCGGCGGGTCGGCAGCCACTACGACAGCGAGGCGTTCACGAGGAGCGAGCTGCTCAGCACGGGTGGCGCCCGACTGATCGCGTGGCAGGAACTGAGGGACGCGTTGCGCGGCGAGCCCTTCGTCAGGTACGAGTTCCTCCTGCCGCGCTCCGCGCTCGGGTACGCCGCCGAACTCTGGTCCATCGACGACACCGGTCGTGCCCTGGGTCAGCACCAGCAGGTGGTGGTCCGGCAGCTCGAACGGTACACCGCGCCCAACCTCGACGTCGTTCCCTGGCGCCGGCGTTGGAAGCAGCTCCAGGTCCGTTGTGCCGACCCGGCCGAAGTCCTCAAAGGGATCCACTGGGCCTCACTCGACCCCTTGGAGAAGGACCAGTTGGGCAAGCACCTGAGGTCCGAGAAGGACGTCGCCTGTGTGGGCCTCGCCGCTCCGTACGACGAACTCGACCCCACGGTCCAGTACGTGGTGGACAGCGCGATGTACTTCGAGGGTGTGCCGGTCATGATCTGGCGACGGGTCGCCGGTGACGTGCCCACGCTGGTCACGGCATTGCAGGAGCACGGACCGACCCGCCTGGCCGAACTGCCCGATGTCATCCGCGACTACCGGCAGGACATCGGCGGCCCGACGCCGAACCCGGACAACGCCGTCACGCTGCTCTGGGACGACCCGGACTGTGTGGACCCGAACCAGGACCACGCCTACCCCGGGATGATCGGATGACCGCGAACCCCACGACGACAAGCGGCGAGTCAGGAGCACTCATGACCGAGGGCTGGTGGATCTACCGTGGCACCGGCGTCCCGCACGGTGGGATCGCCGGGCTCCCTCCGGCACCCGCCTGGCGTGCCTTCGGCGACCCGGACGGCGACCCCGAGCTGCTGCCGGCGCCGCCCCTGGAGGACTCGGCGGCCGGTTCGACCGCCCGGCGCCTGGGCCGGGTCCGGCAGGCCTCCGCCTACCAGGCGGACGAGCGGGAGGTCCGGCTGGTCAACCTCGCGCTGCACCTGCGCCGCCCCCTGCTGATCACCGGCAAGCCCGGTGTCGGCAAATCGACGCTCGCCTACGCGGTCGCGCACGAGCTGCGCCTCGGCCCGGTGCTCCGCTGGTCCATCAGCAGCCGGTCCACCCTGCGCGACGGGCTGTACAGCTACGACGCGATCGGACGGCTGCACGAGGCCGGGCTCTCCCGCCACGGTCACCACCGGGGCTCCCCGGAACCCCGACCGCACGGCGACGACCTCCGCGAAGACTTCCTGATCGCCCCGCCGGAGCACGGGCGCACCGCGCCCGCCATCGGCCGGTTCCTGCGGCTGGGCCCGCTCGGGACGGCACTACTGCCCTGGCGGACCCCGCGCGTGCTGCTGATCGACGAGATCGACAAGAGCGACATCGACCTGCCCAACGACCTGCTGAACGTCTTCGAGGAGGGCGAGTTCGAGATCCCCGAACTGCTGCGGCTCGGCCCCGGCCCCCAGGAGGTCGGCACCGCCGACCACGGCCGGACGGCGGTGGTGCGCGGCGGTGTGGTGCGCTGCGCGCAGTTCCCGCTGGTCGTGCTCACCAGCAACGGCGAGCGGGACTTCCCGAGCGCGCTGCTGCGGCGCTGCGTCCGGCTGGAGATCAAGCCGCCGGACGAGCACCGGCTGGCCGCGATGGTCGCCGCCCACTTGGGGGAGGAGACGGCCACCGCCGGGGCGACCACCGAGCTGATCGAAGACTTCCTCCGGCGGCAGCGGGCGGGGGCGGAGCTGGCCAACGATCAGCTGCTCAACTCCCTGCTGATGGCCGCACGCGTCCTCAGGACCGGCGGGCCGGAGTACGACGCCGTGCGTGAGGTCCTGCTCCGTCCGCTCAACGAGGGCTGAGCGGAGATGGGTTCGGCATCGCCGGGCGGGCCCGTGGAGGGAGCGGGGGAGGAACCGGTGAGCGGACTGACCGAGGCCCTCACCGGGCTGCTCGACCCCGCGGACGGCGGGCCGCTGCCGCAGGACATCGCGGACGTCCTGTGGATCGCCGGGCTGGCCGGACTGCTGGACCCACCGCCTCCACCCGAGGATCCGGCGGCGGTCCACGTGCCCGCGCGCGGGGAACCGGTGACCGGGCCCGACCGGCCGGAACCGACGGCCCGGCCGGCCGGGCCCGAGGCTCCCCGCTCCGCCGGGCCGCCCCCGGCCGAGCCGCCGCGCACCCTACCGGCGCCGACGCCGCCTCCCCCACCCGTCCGACCGCCCGCGGCACCGGCCACCGAAGCGCGGGCCGCGCTGCACCCCCGCCCTGACACCCCCGACCCCGTCGCCCCGGACCGGACCGAAGGGCACGTCGTCCAGGTCGCCCAGCCCGCCGCGCTGGCCGGCGGCCTCGCCCTGGCCCGGGCCCTGCGCCCGCTGCGCCGCCCGGTCGACGCCCCCGGGCGGGCCACCCTCGACGAGGAGGCCACCGCCGAGGCCACCGCCGAAACCGGCCTCCTGCTCCCCGCCTGGCGCCCCGCCCAGCGGCCCCGCTTCTCGGTCGACCTGCTGGTGGACACCGGCGCCACCATGGCCGTCTGGCACCGGCTCGCCGGGGAGCTGAGCACTCTGCTGGAGCGGCACGGGGCGTTCGCGGACGTCCGCTGCTGGGCGCTGGACACCGACGGTCCGGTCCCCAGGCTCGCCCCGTTCCACCGGCGCCGTCCCGGAGCGCCCGCCCCCGCCAGGGCCGACTGGTCCCGGCCGCTCAACGACCCGACCGACCGGCGGATCCTGCTCGTCCTCACCGACGGCATCGGCCCCGCCTGGTACGGGGACGAGCTGCGGGACTTCCTCGGCGCCGTCGCCGCGGTACGGCCCACGGCGGCTCTCCAGGTGCTGCCCCGGCGCCTGTGGCACCGCACCGCGCTGCGCACCGCCCTCGTCTCGGCGCGCGCCTCCGTGGCGGGCCGACCGGTCCCGGCGTTCCGCTCGGACGCCGCCCTGCCCGGTGTCCCGCGCGGCGCCGAGGGCGACGAGCTGCGGTCCGGCGTGCGCTGGCTGCCCGTGCTGGAGGTCGACGCCGACTGGGTCACGCCGTGGGCCGACCTCACCGCCGGCCGCACCTCGGGGTGGACACCGATGCTCGCCGCGCCCCTCACGGGCCTGCCGGACTCCCACCGCCCGCAGCGCCCGACCGGCCCGGCCGTCGACCCGGCCACGCCCGCCCGGCGCGTGGCCCGCTTCCGGGCCGGCAGCTCACCCGCCGCGTACCGGCTGGCCAGCCACCTGGCGACGGCGCCGCTCAGCCTGCCGGTGATGCGGCTGGTCCAGCGGGCCACCGTGCCGGAGTCCGGGCCGACGCACCTGGCCGAGCTGTTCGTCTCCGGGCTGATCGCACCCCGGGGCGAAACGGCCGCCGACCCGGACGAACAGGTCTACGACTTCCGGGACGGCGTGCGGGAGGAACTGCTCGCCGAACTGACCCGCGCCGAGTCCGTCCACGTGCTGAAGGACGTGCTCGCCAAGGTGTCCGGCCGGGTCGCGGCGACCTTCGGCGGCACCCTCGACTTCCGCGCTCTGGCCACCGTCGGTGCCGGCGGCGGCGAGGCCAGGCTGTCACCGCGGAGCCTGCCGTTCGCCGAGGTCGCGCTGACGGTACTGGCGGGCGCGGGAGGCGAGCACGCCGCGGTGGTCGCGCGGCTGGCCGAGGCCGTGGCGCGGGCCGACGAGGAGTCCGGGCCCGAGCCCCGGCCGGACCCGCCACCGCTTCGGCCCGAGTCACTGGACCCGATCCGGCCGGTGCTGAGCCCGCCCGAACCACCGAGGATGATCGGCCGGAGGCGCGAACTCGCCGCCCTGGCCGCCGCCTTCGCACCGGACCGGCCGGTCTCGGGGCCGCCCGAGCAGCCTGCCGTGGTGGTGGTCGTCGGCGAGGCCGGCATGGGTCGACGCCGACTCGTCCAGGAGTACGCCGGGGCGTACGGCGGGCGCCACTCCTTCACCCACTGGATCGACGCACGCCGCCCCGCCTCTCTGGAGGACGGCATGCGTCGGCTCTGGGCCGCCGTCGGCCCCGGCACCGAGCCCCTGGGTCGTTACTCCCGGCTCTGGGAGCAACTGGCACGGCACCGGGACTGGCTCGTCGTCCTCGACGGCTGCCCGTCGCGCCCGCCACTCTCCCTCCCCCCGATCGGCCGGGGCTGCGTGCTCGTCACGACCGACTCCTCCGGCACCTGGGCGGACCGGGGTGCGACCGTCATCCGGCTCGGCTCGCTCCGGACCGACGAGGTGCTCGACGAACTCCGCGCCCGGCTGGGCCCCGGATACGACCCGGAGGACCCGGAACAAGCCCGTTCCCTGCAACTGTTGGCGCAGCGGCTACCGAAGGCCCCGGACATCCTCGCCGACGTCGACCTCGACGCGGACCTGGCGATCGCCCTGCCCGCCGCGACCGACCCGTCGCCGACACCCGCGAGCGGAACGCACGTACTGGTCCGGACCAGGGTCCAGGACCGGACGGTGACGATGCACCTGCCGTACCCCGTCCCCACCGTGCCGTCAGGCATGCCCCCGGCGTTCCCCTGGTTCACCGGCCGCGAGGAGGAACTCGACGCGCTGCTGTCGTTCCTGACCCCCGTCGAACCCGGACAGCCCCCGACCCGTGCCACCCTGGTCACCGGCCTCCCCGGCGCGGGCAAGTCCGAGCTGGCCCTCCGGGCCGCCCATCTGGCCCTGGCCCGCGGCTGGTACCCCGGCGGGGCGCTCTACCTCGACCTGCGCGAGCGTTCGGACGCCTCTCCGTCGGCGGAGCGGCTGGGCCTGGCCGTCCTGCTGTCCGCCCTGAGCGTTCCGCGCGAGATCGTGCCTTCGGACCCCCGTGATCAGGTGTCCCTCTTCCGAACGGTCCTCAC
Source organism: Kitasatospora misakiensis (assembly GCF_042656005.1). NCBI lineage: Bacteria > Bacillati > Actinomycetota > Actinomycetes > Kitasatosporales > Streptomycetaceae > Kitasatospora > Kitasatospora misakiensis. The sequence goes on from NZ_JBHSOF010000012.1 coordinate 70,231, forward strand.
CGCGTTCACCGACGGGGCCGGGCCGATCCTCCTGGTGCTCGACAACGTGCCACGGGCCGTCAACCTCGCACGGTTCGTGCCGGTCGAGGGCAGGGTCACCGTCCTCGTCACCTCCCGGCACTCGCTGCCGACCTTGGCCGACCGGTTCGACCTCGGCGTGATGTCCCCGGAGGACTCGGTCCAACTGCTCGTGGACCGAGTCCGGCAAGCCCGGTCCGACGACGCCCGCCTCGCGGACGCCACCCGGGCCAGAACTCTGGCCGATCTGTGCGACGGCCTGCCGCTGGCGCTCGCGTTCTGCGCCGGCCGTCTGGTCGACGACCCGGGTCTCCCCGCGCCGGCCCTGATCGAGGAGCTGAGCGATCCCCGCCACCGGCTCGACGCGCTGAGCCGCGACGGGCGGAGCCTGCGGGCCGCTTTCACCGAGTCGTACCGGGAGCTTTCGAGCAGCGAGGCCCGACTGTTCCGCCTGCTCTCCGTGTACCCGTATCCCGATCTGTCCACCGATGTCGCCGTCGGTCTCGCGAACCCCGACATCCTGGTGGCGGAGCAGCTCATGGCGGCACTGGCCCGCGCCCACCTGCTCCAGGCGGTCCCGGCCCAGGACCACTGGCACTTCCCCCCGCTGCTCCGGCTGTACGCCCTGAGCCTGGGTGAGGCCAGCGCCGACGGCGATGACCGGGCGAACGCGCTCACCAGGCTGATGGTCCACTACCAGTCGGCGGCGGAGGCCGCCAACGCGGCCGGGAGCCGCTACTCCACCGTCCGTTTCCGCGATCCCGACCGTGCCCGGGCCTGGCTGGACGCGGAGCGGCCGATCATGATCGCGCTGGTCAGGTTCGCCGCCGAGCACGGCGCCGTCGACGCCACCCTCGACTTCGCTCGTTTCGTGACGTACCGGCTCGTCGAAGAACGTCGCCTCGACGATCTGACCACCGTGGTGGAGGCCGTTCGCGACCTCAGACGGCGGCGGGGCGGGGAGAGCGGCGCGGTGCCGTCGCCGCCCGTCGGCGACACCTCGACGACCGAGGACCGGATCGCAACCGCGGACCTCCCCGCCGAGCTCGACCGGCTACTCCAGCCCGACTTCGCGCCGCGGCGGCCGACGGGGGAACTGCTCCTGGCCGTCCACGTCCCGAGCGGCGGGGAGGGCTCGCACCTCCTCACCGGGTGGATCCTCGCCGACATCCTGCGCGACTCGACCGTCAAGGGCACATTGAGCACACGGCCCCGCACGGTCGAGTCGGAGCTGCTGGTCACCGTGCCCAACCCGCCGGATCTCCTGAACACCGCCGGAAGGTTGCTCCTGGAGCTCTGGAACCGGATCGAGCGGCTGGAACTCGCCCACCGGCCGCGCAGTCCGATCGCCGTGTCCATCCTGAGCAGCCCGCCCCCCGAACGGCGAACCGACTTCGCGAGGCTGAGGACACCCCTCTTCGACAGGGGATACCCCCAGGAGGATCCGATCGAGGAGGTCACCGTCTCCCGGGCGGTACTCGACCTTCTCACCGATCGCTTCGGCGCGGGAACGGGCGCTGATTTCCGCCTGGTCCCCACCGCGGCGCCGGTGCACACCCCGGATGCGTGCTTCCGGTACATCGGCAGCCCGCGGGGGCTCGGTCTGCTGCTCTCCAACCAGACGAGGGGCGGGATCGGCTCCTCCTGAGCCCGGCACCGGGGGTGCCGGGCCCGGGATCGGTCAGGCGAGACAGTCGGCGGCGGGCCGGGGCTCCAGGATCTTCTTGTCCAGCAGGGTCTTGACGTTGTAGGGGGCGCTGCCGAAGTCGGCGGGCTTCAGCTTCTCGTTCAGGTACTGCTGGACGCCGTTGCCGGGCTGGGCGAAGGCGGAGGCGATGGTGCCCTGTTCGACCTTGAACGGCGTCTTCACGTTGTAGCAGTGGTAGCTCTCGACCTCCTTGTTGTCCTCGACGACGGGGTTGAGGCTGTCCGGCGGGAGGGCGCGCGCGGGGAAGGAGGTGTTGGTCCTGGAGAGGTAGCGGCCGAAGTAGGCCCCGAAGCGGTCCAGCTTGGTGCCGGCGGGCACCTCGACGGTCGTCCGGTCGATGGTCCCGTTGACGTCGCGGAAGCCGTCCTCGGACGGGTACTTCCAGTCGAGGCCGTCGCGGTACCAGGAGAGGAACTGCTGGGGTGTCAGCCCGCCGAAGCGGTCGTAGTTCGTGAGCAGTTTCGCGACCGTGGGCGGCAGCGTCTTCGGGCCCAGCTCCTTGAAGCCGCAGTAGTACTTCAACTTGTCCTCGGCGGTCGGCCGGTACTGCTCGCGCGGACAGTCGGTCGGGTCGGCCTGGACGTCGGCGGCCGTGGCCGTCGCGGCGGCGCTCTGGGTGGCGGCGGTGCCGGTCACCAGCAGGGCGGCCGCCAGGGAGAGGGCGGCGAGGTGGCGGGAACGCATGGGGGCGGGTCCTCCGGGGGGGGTGGCAGGGGTCCGGGCCGGGCGCGCAGGGGGGCGCCGCCCGGTGACGCGGAAGGGATCGATCGGCACCGGAAGCTACACGTCGCCACGGCGTTGATTCGTAGACGAAACGCCCACTTCGACCCCGTTCACCCGATCGGCGGGAGTCCGCCGCAACGGACGCCAATTCCGCGCACGGGAAAGGGCTTTGGCGCGGGCCGGGGCTACAGCCACCCCCGACGGCCGGATGGATAGTTCATAGGGAGAAATATTCATCCACTCATGGGTGTTTGTGCGAGTACGTGCGCGGGACAGGCCCGCCACGATCGAGGACAGGAGCAACCCCCGTGCGCGTCGAGATCTGGAGCGACATCAACTGCCCGTGGTGCTACATCGGCAAGGCGCGGTTCGAGCGGGCCCTGGAGCGCTTCCCCCACCGGGAGGGTGTGGAGGTCGTCCACCGGTCCTTCGAGCTCGACCCGCGGTCGCCGCGCGAGGCCAGGCCGGTGGTGCCGCTGATCGCCGCCAAGTACGGGATCGGGCTGGACCAGGCCGAGGCCGCGGAGCAGCGGATCGCCGACAACGCCGAGGCCGAGGGGCTGGCGTACGTCCGGGCGGGGCGCGACGCCGCGAACTCCTTCGACATGCACCGGCTGCTCCACTTCGCCGCGGAGCACGGGCGGCAGGCCGAGCTGCTGGACGCCCTCTACCGGGCGAACTTCGCCGAGGAGCGGTCCGCGTTCGCGCCCGAGCGGCTGGTGGAGCTGGCGGCGGAGGCGGGCCTGGACGGGGCGGAGGCGGCCCGGGTGCTGGCCGATCCGGACGCCTACGCGGAGGCGGTGCGCGAGGACGAGGCGACGGCGAGCGCGATGGGCGCCACCGGCGTGCCGTTCTTCGTCTTCGACCGCCGGCTCGGGGTCTCGGGCGCCCAGCCGGCCGAGACCTTCACGGCGGCGCTGGAGCAGGCCTGGGACAGCCGGACGGTCGTCCCGCTCGTCCAGGTCGGCGCGAACACCGGCGACAGCACCGGTGAGGCCTGCGGCCCGGACGGCTGCGAGGTGCCGCAGCGCTGAGGGCGGCGGCTGAGGGCGGCGGCGGCGCCGAGGGCGGCGGATGCGGGATGCTGGCCCCATGAGTACCGCGGTCGTGGTGGGCGGCGGGCCCAACGGGCTCGCCGCCGCCGTCCGGCTGGCCCGGGCCGGGGTGCGGGTGACCGTGCTGGAGGCCGCCGAGGAGGTCGGCGGCGGGGCCCGCAGCGGCGAGGCGGTCCTGCCCGGACTGCTGCACGACCACTGCTCCGCGATCCACCCGATGACCATCGGCTCGCCCTTCCTGCGCGGCCTCGGCCTGGAGCGCTTCGGGCTGGAGTTCCGACTGCCGGAGATCGACTGCGCTCACCCGCTGGACGACGGCACGGCCGGCGTCCTGCACCGCTCGGTCGCCGAGACCGCCGTCGGGCTCGGCGGCGCCGACGGCCGGCGCTGGCGGCAGCTGTTCGAGGGACCGGTCGCGGGGTACGACCGGCTCGCCGAGTCCATCATGGGGCCGCTGCTGCGGCTCCCCCGCCATCCGCTGCGGCTGGCCCGCTTCGGGGCGCCCGCCCTGCTCCCGGCCGCCGCCGTCGCCCGGACGTTCGCCGGGGAACGGGCCCGGGCCCTGTTCGGTGGCGCCGCCGCCCACGCGTTCCAGCCGCTGCACCGGCCGCTCAGCGCCGCCGTCGGCCTCGGGCTGCTGACCTCCGGGCACCGCTACGGCTGGGCCGTCGCCGTCGGCGGCTCGGGGGCGATCACCCGGGCCCTGGTCGCGCTGCTCACCGAGCTGGGCGGGGTGGTCGAGACCGGCGTCCGGGTCCGCTCGGCGGCCCAGCTGCCGCCCGCCGACCTCGTCCTGTACGACCTCGCGCCCGGCGCCGTCGCCGACGTCCTCGGCGAGCGCCTGCCGCCGCGCACCGCCCGCGCCTACCGCCGGTTCCGCCACGGGCCGGGCGCGTTCAAGGTGGACTTCGCCGTGGCGGGCGGCGTCCCCTGGACGGCCGAGCCGGCCCGTCGCGCCGGTACCGTCCACCTCGGCGGCGGCTTCGCCGAAATCGCGGCCGCCGAGCGCGCCGTCACGGCCGGCCGGATGCCGGAGCGCCCGTTCGTCCTGGTCGGCCAGCAGTACCTCGCCGACCCCGGCCGCTCGGCCGGCGACGTCCACCCGCTGTGGACGTACGCCCATGTGCCGCACGGCTGGACCGGCGACGCCACCGAGGCGGTCATCGCCCGGATCGAGGGCTTCGCCCCCGGGTTCCGCGACCGCGTCCTCGGCCTGGCCGTCCGCCGGCCCGCCGACTTCGCCGCCGACAACCCCAACTTCGTCGGCGGCGACATCATGACCGGCGCCAAGGACGCCGCCCAACTCCTCCTCGGCCCGCGCCCCGGCCTCCACCCGTACGCCACCGGCCTCCCCGGCCACTACCTCTGCTCGGCCGCCACCCCGCCCGGCCCCGGCGTCCACGGCATGTGCGGCGCCAACGCCGCCGAGGCGGCCCTGCGGTGGCTGGGATCCGGAGGCGCCCGGCGGCGGGCGGTCAGCCCCCGGCCGGGCCCACCCGGGTGAACGAGCGGGGTGGCGGGCGGTAGCGGCGCGGGGGCGGGCCACGGGGTACGACGGGGGTCCGGCGGGGGCGCTCGGGGGCGGCGGCTCGGCCGAATGCGTGTATCGCTCTCTTGACTGGCGTCACCGAAGCGCGATACTTGCCTCACTCCCGCTCGCCCGATGAGGTGGCCCGCCCATGGAGCTCTCTCCCTCTGCGCACGTGGACACGTTCTGTCGAGACAACCTGCCACCCCCTGACGAGTGGCCCGAATTCCTCTTCGACCTCCCGGAGTTGGCCTATCCGGACCGGCTGAACTGCGCGTACGAGCTGCTCGACGCGACGATCGAGCGGTTCGGCGCCGACCGGCGCTGCCTGGTCACGCCGGACGGCCACTGGACGTACGGCGAGCTGCGTGAGCGCGCCGACGCGGTGGCCCGGCTGCTGACCGGGCGGCTCGGCCTGCTGCCCGGCAACCGGGTCCTGCTGCGCGGGCCCAACGCGCCCTGGCTGGTGGCCTGTTGGCTCGGCGTGCTGAAGGCCGGCGGGGTGGTGGTGACCACCATGCCGCTGCTGCGGGCGGCCGAGCTGACCGCCCTGCACGAGGTCGCGGCGCCCGTCCTGGCGCTCTGCGACCACCGGTTCCTGGCCGAGCTGGAACAGGCCCGGACGCCGGGGCTGACCGTGGTGCCGTACGGCGGCACCGGGCCGGCGGACCTCGGCGCCCGGTGCGCCGGGCTGACCGGCCCGTTCACCGCCGTGCCGACCGCCGCCGACGACGTCGCGCTGATCGCCTTCACCTCCGGCACCACCGGGCGGCCCAAGGCCACCCTGCACTTCCACCGCGACGTGCTCGCCAACGCCGACACCTTCTCCCGGCACCTGCTGCGGCCCACCCCCGACGACCTGTTCGCGGGCACCCCGCCGCTCGCCTTCACCTTCGGGCTCGGCGGCCTGGTGGTCTTCCCGCTGCGGGCCGGCGCGGCCACCCTGCTGCTGGAGCAGACCACCCCCGAGCAGCTCGCCGAGCACGTCCACCGGCACGGGGTCAGCGTGCTGTTCACCGCGCCGACGGCCTACCGGGCGATCCTCGCCGCCGGGCTGGCCGACCGGCTGGCCGGGGTGCGGCGGTGCGTCTCGGCCGGCGAGCACCTGCCGGCCGCCGTCTGGGAGGCGTTCCGCGCCGCCACCGGGCAGCGGCTGATCGACGGCATCGGGGCCACCGAGCTGCTGCACGTCTTCATCTCCGCCGCCGACGGCGACATCCGCCCGGGCGCGACCGGCCGGCCGGTGCCCGGCTACCGGGCGGCGATCCTCGACGACCGGGGCCGGCCGGTGCCGGACGGGCAGCCGGGGCGGCTCGCCGTCAAGGGCCCGACCGGCTGCCGCTACCTGCGTGACGACCGCCAGCGCGACTACGTGCGCGACGGCTGGAACCTCACCGGCGACACCTATGTCCGCGACCCGGACGGGTACTTCTGGTACCGGGCGCGCAACGACGACATGATCGTCTCCTCCGGCTACAACATCGCCGGGCCCGAGGTGGAGCAGGTGCTCGGCGACCACCCCGACGTCGCCGACTGCGCGGTGGTCGGGGTGCCGGACGAGCGGCGCGGCACCGTGGTCAAGGCGTACGTGGTGCTGCGCGCGGGCGCCGCCGCCGGGCCGGAGACGGTCCAAGCGCTCCAGGAGCACGTCAAGCGGGCCATCGCGCCGTACAAGTACCCGCGCGCGGTCGAGTTCGTCGAGGCCCTGCCGCGCACCGCGACCGGGAAGCTGGCCCGCGCCGAGCTGCGCCGCCTGGCCGCGCCCGAGGCGGCCTCGACGGCGCGTCCGCCGACGGACCCGGCGGCCGGTCCGGCGCCCGCCAGCGTGACGACCGAGCGGCGGGTCGAGTGGTCGGACACCGACGCGGCCGGGCACTACCACTTCTCGGCCGTCCAGCGCTGGGCCGAGGCGGCGGAGGCGACGCTGCTGCGCCGGCTGGGCCTGGACGGGCTGTTCGGGCGGATCCCCCGGGTGCACTTCGAGGCCGACTACCGCGAGCGGCTCTGGTTCGGCGACCTGGTCCGCACCGAGCTGCGGGTCGAACGGATCGGCGGCTCCTCGCTGCACTACGTCTTCGAGGTGCACGGCCCGAACGGCCTGGCCGCCAGCGGGCGGATGTCGGTGGTGCACGCGGCGCCGCACGCCAAGGGCACCGAGCCGTGGCCGGAGCAGGTGCGGCACGCGCTGGCCGGGGCCGGGCGGCAGGAGCCGGAGGTGGTCCGGTGACCGGGCGGGCGCACCAGGTCGCGGTGACCGGGCCGGCGCACCAGGTCGCGGCGACCGGGCCGGCGCACCGGGTCGCGGTGATCGGCGGCGGCCCCGGCGGGCTCTACTTCGCCGCCCTGGCCAAGCAGTTGGACCCGGAGCGGTCCATCACCGTGTTCGAACGGGACGGCCGCGAGGACGAGTTCGGCTTCGGCGTGGTGTTCTCCGACGAGACCCTGGACGGCATCGCCCAGGCCGACCCCCGGGTGTTCGCCGCGATGAGCGCGGAGTTCGCCCGCTGGAGCGACATCGACGTGCGGTACGCCGGGCAGGTGCGCACCAGCGGGGGCCACGGCTTCGCCGCGCTGGACCGCAACCGGCTGCGCGCGATCCTGCAACGGCGCTGCGCGGAGCTGGCGGTGGACGTCCGCTACCGCACGCCCGCGCCGCCGGCCGAGCGGCTCGCCGAGGAGTACGACCTGGTGGTCGCCGCCGACGGCATCAACTCGGGGACTCGCGCGGCGTACGCCACGACCTTCCGGCCGGAGCTGGACGAGCGGCACGCCCGCTACATGTGGCTCGGCACGGACAAGGTCTTCGACGCCTTCACCTTCCTGGTCGAGCGCTTCGACTTCGGGGTGCTCCAGGTGCACGCCTACCCGTACAGCGCCGAACGGTCGACGTTCATCGTCGAGATCGGCGAGGAGGCGTGGCGCCGGGCGGGCTTCGAGGCCCTCGCCGACCGGGAGTTCGCGCGCGGCGAGAGCGACGAGGCGAGTGTGCGGCGCTGCGCGGAGCTGCTCGCCGGGCACCTGGACGGGCACCGGCTGATCCCCAACGCCTCCCGCTGGATCCGCTTCACCACGGTGCGCAACGCCACCTGGCGGCACCGGAACGTGGTGCTGCTCGGCGACGCGGCGCACTCGGCGCACTTCTCGATCGGCTCGGGCACCAAGCTGGCCCTGGAGGACGCCCTGGCGCTCGCCGCGAGCCTGGGCGAACAGCCCACGGTGGCGGAGGCGTTGGCCGCGTACGAGGCCGAGCGGCGGCCGGTGGTGGAGTCCACCCAGCGGGCGGCGCAGGCCAGCCTGGAGTGGTTCGAGACGATCGACCGGCGGACCGGGCAGGATCCCGACCGGTTCGCGTTCAATCTGCTCACCCGCAGCCGGCGGGTCACCTACGAGAACCTGCGGGCCCGCGACCCCGGGTTCGTGGCGGCGGTGGAGGCGGCGTTCGCCGGTGGCGCCGAACCGGTCGGGGCAGCCACGGTGCCGCCGATGTTCCGGCCGCTGAAGCTGGCCGCGCTGGAGCTGCGCAACCGGGTGGTGGTGCCGCCGCTGGCCACCTTCACGGCGGTCGACGCCCTGCCCGGCGCCTTCGACCGGGCGCAGCTGACCGCCCACGCCCTCGGCGGCGCCGGGCTGGTGATCGCCGGGATGACGGCGGTCGCCCCGGAGGGCCGGGCCACCGACCGCTGCCCCGGCCTGTGGAACGACCGGCAGGAGGAGGCCTGGCGCCAACTCGTCGACGCCGTCCGGGCGGTGAGCGGCACGCCGCTCGGAATCCAGCTCACCCACGCCGGGCGGCGGGCCTCGACCGCGGTCCCCGGACCGGACGGGATCGGGCGGCCGCTCACCGAGGGCGGCTGGCCGACGCTGGCCGCCTCGCCCCTGCCCTGGGACGCCGCCAGCCCGCCGCCGCACGAGGCGAACGCGGTCGAACTCGCCGCCGTCGCGGCCGACTTCGCGGAGTCCGCGGAGCGCGCGGCGCGGGCCGGGTTCGACGTGCTGGAGCTCCAGTTCGGCCACGGCCACCTGGTCTCCGGCTTCCTGTCGCCGCTCACCAACCGCCGTACCGACCGCTACGGCGGCCCGCTCGCCCAGCGGCTGCGGCTGCCGCTGGAGGTGCTGGCGGCGGTCCGCGCGGTCTGGCCGGCCGGACGGCCGCTGCTGGTGCGGATCTCGGCGAGCGACTGGGCGCCGGGCGGCACCACCGAGGCGGAGGCCGTCGCGATCTGCCGGGCCCTCGCGGACGGCGGGGTGGACGCGGTGGACGTCTCCACCGGCGAGGTGGTGGCCCACCAGCGACCGCCGTTCGGGCGGGGTTACCAGACACCGTTCGCCGAGCTGGTGCGGGCCGCCACCGGGCTGCCCACCGTCGCGGTCGGCGCGATCTCCGGGCACGACGACGCCAACTCGGTGCTGCTGGCCGGGCGGGCCGATCTGGTGGCGGTCGGCCGGGCGCAGCTGTACGACCCGCTGTGGACCCTGCACGCCGCCGCCGAGCAGGGGTACGCCGGCCCGGGGGCGCGCTGGCCCGGGCCGTGGGCGGCGGGCAGCCGCCGGCCGCCGGGGCCGGGCGCCGACCGGGTGGCGCCGCGGCTGCGGCTGGTGCGCGAGCCCGAACCGCCGGTGCACCACCGCTGGCGGCCGGGCGCCGCCGGGGCCGTCGACCCTGATCCACCCACCGACCGACCCGGCCCGACCGAGGAGGAGCGATGACCGAGCCCGTCGCCGCCGCGCTGCGGCTGCCCCGCTTCACCGCCGCCGCCGTCCAGGCCGCCCCCGTCTTCCTGGACCCCGCCGCCACCGTGGCCAAGGCGGTCGCGCTGATCCACGAGGCGGCCGACCACGGCGCCTCCCTGGTGGTCTTCCCCGAGGTGTTCGTCCCCGGCTACCCGTACTGGAACTGGACGATGAACCCCGTCCAGGGCTCGCCCTGGTACGAGCGCCTCTACCGCGCCTCGGTGGACGTACCGGGCCCGTACGTCGACGCGCTGCGCGCCGCCGCCCGCCGGGCCCGCGTGGTGCTGGTGATCGGCGTCAACGAGCGCGGCCGGCACAGCCTCGGGGCGCTCTACAACACCCTGCTGGTCATCGACGCCGACGGCGAACTGCTGAACGTGCACCGCAAGTTGGTGCCCACCTGGGCCGAGAAGCTGACCTGGACGCCGGGCGACGGCAGCACCCTGCGGGTCCACGACACCGCCATCGGGCCGCTCGGCGCGCTCGCCTGCGGCGAGAACACCAACCCGCTGGCCCGTTTCACCCTCCTCGCCCAGGGCGAACTCGTCCACGCGGCGAGCTACATCGCGCTCCCGGTCGCCCCCGAGGACTACGACATGGCGGAGGCGATCGCGCTGCGCGCCGCCGCCCACTGCTTCGAGGGCAAGGTGTTCACCGTCGTCTCCTGCTCGACGATCTCGCCGGAGATCGTCGACGCGATCGCCGGCGAGGACCAGCAGGTGCGCAAGCAACTCTCCCGCCCGCGCAGCGCGTTGTCCGGGATCTTCGGCCCCGACGGGCGCGCGGTGACCGAACCGCTGGTCGACGAGGAGGGCATCGTCTACGCCGAGATCGACCTCGGCCGCTGCGTCCAGCCCAAGCAGATGCACGACATCGTCGGCCACTACAACCGCTTCGACGTCTTCCGGCTGCACGTGGACAACCGTCCGCTGCGGCCCCTGACGCTGCCGGAACCGCCCCCGAAGGAGGAGGAATGACCGCCTACGACGACGACTACGACGACGACCGGATCGGCCGCGCCCGCGTCTCCGACAACCCCGAACTCGCCGCCTACTACGAGGAGTTGGCCAAGGTCGACGCGGGCGCGCTGTGGACCGTGGCGAACGAGATCGAACCCTGGTACCCGCAGCCCAGGTCGGTGCCGGTGCTCTGGCGCTACGCCGACCTGCGCCCGCTGGTCCGCAAGGCGCTGCCGCTGGTCAAGGCCGACGACGCCGGCCGCCGGGTGGTCATGCTGGTCAACCCCGGCCGCCGCGAACTCAGCGCCGCCGTCGGCCTGTTGTACACCGGCCTGCAGATCATGGGCCCCGGCGAGGCGATGACCGCGCACCGCCACCAGGCCTCCGCGCTGCGCTTCGTCCACGAGGGCACCGGCGCCTGGACCGTCGTCGACGGCCAGAAGCTCAAGGTCGGCCCGCGCGACTTCGCGATCACACCCAACAGCACCTGGCACGAGCACGGCAACGAGTCCGGCGACGCCCCGGTGATCTGGCAGGACGGCCTGGACATCCCGCTGGTCAACATGCTCGACGCGAACTTCTACGAAGTCCACCCCGAGCTGTACCAGCGGCCCGGCCCGGTGGCCAACTCCTCGCTGCTCAGTTACGGCGGCAACCTGCTGCCGTACGGCATGGAGAAGTGGACCCGGCCGTACTCGCCGCTGCTCGGCTGGCCCTGGGAGCCCAGCTACCACGCGCTCACCCAACTCGCCCGGGCCGGCGAGGGATCGCCCTACGACGGGGTGGTCATGGAGTACACCAACCCGGTCACCGGCGGCTCGGTGATGCCCACCATGGGCGCCCACCTCCAACTGCTGCGCCCTGGCCAGGCGACCCGCGCCCACCGGCACACCGGCTCGGTGGTCTACACGGCGGCCAAGGGGCGGGGCGTCTCGGTGGTCGCCGGGCACCGCTTCGAGTGGCAGCAGGGCGACATCTTCGTGGTGCCGTCCTGGGCCTGGCACGAGCACGCGAACCTCGACCCCGGCGAGGACGCCTGCCTGTTCTCGTTCAACGACTTCCCGGTGATGCACTCGCTCGGCCTGTACCGCGAGGAGCCCTACCCGGACCACGACGGGCACCAGCCCACCATCACCACCCCGTGACCAGGAGCGCACACCCATGCGGCTGTTGACCTACTGCACCCCCGGCGACGACACCCCCCGCCCCGGCGCCCTGCTCGACGGGGACCTGGTCGCCGACCTGTCCGCCCTCGCCTCCGCCGCCGGCGTCCGGCTCCCCCCGGACCTGCTGGGGCTGATCGCGGCCGGGGGGCCGGCCCTGGCCACCGCCCGCGAACTGCTCGCCGACGCACCGGCACACGGCGCGGCGCTCCGTCCGCTCGCCGAGGTCACGCTGCGCGCGCCGCTGCGGCCCGGCAAGATCGTCGGGGTCGGCCTCAACTACGTCGAGCACGTCGCCGAATCGCACCGCACCCTGGACACCGAGCGCGAACTGCCCGACCGGCCCGTGCTGTTCAGCAAGCCCGCCACCGCCGTCACCGGCCCCGGCCAGCCGATCCTGCACAACGCCGACCTGACCAAGCAGCTCGACTGGGAGTGCGAACTCGCCGTCGTCATCGGCGCACCGGCCTTCCGGGTGACCGAGGCCGACGCCTGGCGGCACGTGTTCGGCTACAGCATCGTCAACGACATCAGCGCCCGCGACCAGCGCCGCTCCGGCCAGTGGTTCTTCTCCAAGGGCCAGGACAGCTACGCGCCGTTCGGTCCGGTCCTGGTGACCGCCGACGAGATCCCCGACCCGCAGCGGCTCGACCTGTCCCTGCGGGTCAACGGCGAACTGCGGCAGGACTCCAACACGCGGCACATGCTGTTCGGCATCGCCCGGCTGATCGCGGACATCTCCTCCGGCGTCACCCTGGAGCCTGGCGACGTCATCGCGACCGGCTCGCCGTCGGGCGTCGGCGCCGGGATGGTGCCCCCGCAGTTCCTCCAGCCCGGGGACCTGGTCGAGGCCACCATCGAGGGGATCGGCACCCTCGCCAACCCGGTGGTCGACGCCCGCTGACCGGCCGCCCGCCAGGCCGCCCGCCCCTGCAGAGGAGCCCGCTCCGATGAACAGCCCGATAGCCAACCCGACGGCCCCCGTCTACCGGATCGGCCAGATCGTCCCGAGCTCCAACGTCACCATGGAGACCGAGGTCCCCGCCCTGCTGCGGGCCCGCGAACGAGTCGCACCCGAGCGGTTCACCTTCCACTCCAGCCGGATGCGGATGACCAAGGTCACCCCCGAGCAACTGCGCGCCATGGACGCCGAGTCCGACCGGTGCGCCGCCGAACTCGCCGACGCCCGGGTCGACGTGCTCGGCTACGCCTGCCTGGTCGCCGTGATGGCCACCGGCCCCGGCTACCACCGGGAGGCCGAACAGCGGCTGCACCGGCGCACCGCCGAGAACGGCGCCGCCGCGCCCGTGGTCACCAGCGCCGGCGCGCTGGTGACCGGACTGCACACGATCGGCGCCAAGAAGGTCGCCGTCGTCACGCCCTACCTGCGGCCGCTGGCCCGCACCGTCGTCGACTACCTCGGCCACGAGGGCATCGAGGTGCTGGACTTCGCGGCCCTGGAGATCGCCGACAACCTCGACGTCGCCGCCCACGACCCGGCGAAGCTCCCGGCCATCGCCGCCGGGCTCGCGCACAGCCGGGCGGACGCGGTGGTGCTGTCCGCGTGCGTGCAGATGCCCTCGCTGTCGGCGATCGAGGAGGCCGAGCAGCGGCTCGGCAAGCCGGTCGTCTCGGCGGCCGTCTGCACCGCCCACCAACTGCTGCGCGCCCTCGGTCTGCCGGCCTTCGCCCCCGGCGCCGGGCACCTGCTCTCCGGCGCCTACGCCGAGGCCTGACCTCGGCTTCCGCCGGCGCCCAGTGCCGACGTTATGATCATCACGAGCCGTCGGGAGGAGATCCGGATGACCGAGAGCACGCCCCGGCCGAGCTCGCTGATCCACACCGTCTACGGCGAGTTCGTCCGCCGGCTCGGCGGCTGGATATCCATCGCCGACCTGATCGCCCTGATGGCCGAGCTGGACGTCGACGCGCCCGCCGTCCGCTCGGCCATCTCGCGCCTGAAGAAGGCCGGCACCCTCCTCCAGGAACGCCGCGACGGGGACGGCACCGGAGCCGGCACCGGCACCGGCACCGGCACCGGCACCGGGACCGGGTACCGCCTCTCCCCCGCGATGGAACCGGTCTTCGACGAGGGCGACCGCCGGATCTTCCGCAGCCTGGAACCCGCCGAACTCGCCGACGGCTGGGTGGTGGCCGTCTTCTCCGTCCCCGAGTCCGCCCGCGCCCACCGCCACACCCTGCGCTCGCGGCTCAGCTGGCTCGGCTTCGGCAACGCCGCCCCCGGCGTCTGGCTGGCCCCCGCCCGGGTGCTGCCCGACGCCCGGCGCCTGCTCGAACGCCACGGCCTGGACGCCTACGTCCACCTCTTCCTCTCCGCCGAGTACGCCGGATTCACCGACCTGCGCACCGCCGTCGCCGGCTGGTGGGACTTCCCCGCCATCGAGGCCCAGTACGCGGCCTTCACCGACGCCTGGCAGCCCGCCCTCGCCGCCCTGCGCCCGCGCACCGACCCGGAGCCGGAGCCGGCCCCGGACCCGGACCCGGACCCAGACCCCGCCGAGGCGTTCCGCGACTACGTCCCGATGCTCACCCAGTGGCGCCGGCTGCCCTACCTCGACCCGGGCCTGCCCGCGCCGCTGCTGCCCGTCGACTGGAACGCCGTCGCCGCCCGGGCCGTCTTCACCGGACTGCACGCCCGGCTCGCCGGACCGAGCCTGCGCCACGTCGAGAAGGTCACCGGGCTGGCGACCGCCGCCCACCACCGCCAGGAGCCGTGATGACCCACCAGCCCCCCGCCGACCTGCTCGTCCGCGCGGCCGCCGTGCACACCCTCGTCCCCGGCGAGCCGCCGCAGCGCGCCCTCGCCGTCACCGGCACCCGGATCACCGCCCTCGCCGCAGACCCGCACGGCCTGGACGGGCTGATCGGCCCCGGCACCGAGGTGGTCGACGCCCCCGGGACGACCGTGCTGCCCGCCTTCGACGACACCCACACCCATCTCATCCTCGCCGGGCACAGCGTGCACGGCGTCCCGGTCCACCACGCCACCGACCTGCCCGGGTTCCTCGCCCTGATCCGCGAACGCGCCGCCCGCACCCCCGCCGGCGAGTGGATCCGCACCACCGTCAACTGGCAGGAGCTCAACCTCGCCGAGCAACGGATGCCCACCACCGAGGAGTTGGACACGGCCACCGCCGACCACCCCGTGCTGGTCCGCCGCGGCGCCTACAACATGGTGCTCAACTCGGCCGCGCTGCGGCTCGCCGGGATCACCGCCGCCACCCCCGACCCGCGCGGCGGCGTGATCGAGCGCGACGCCGACGGCCGGCTCACCGGTCGCCTGATCAACAAGGCGATCGAACCCGTCGAACGCGTCCTGCCGCGGCCCGGCCTCGCCGAGCGGATCGACGGCCTGCGCGCCGCCTCCGCCGACTACGCCGCCACCGGCATCGGCACCGTCCGCGACTGCCTCGTCCCCGTCGAGGACCTCGACGTGCTGCGCGCCGCCCGCGCCGAGGGCGCCCTCGCCGTCCGGGTCCGAGCTCTGGTCTCCGGCTTCGCCGTCCGCACCCCCGAGGAGGTGGACGGCCTGCTCGACCGCGTGGACGCCTGGCGGGCCGCCGGCCACGAGGACGACCAACTCTCGCTCTGGGGCGTCAAGTTCGGCATCGATGGCGGCTTCGAGGCGGGCGCGCTGGAGGAGCCGTACGAGGGGCAGCCCTGCTACCACGGCCGACTGCTGTGGGAGCCGAAGGAGTTGGCGGACGCCGTCGACCGGGTGGTCGGGCGCGGCCTGCGGGTCGGCGTGCACGCCTGGGGCGACCGCGGCCTGCGCACCCTGCTCGACGTCTTCGAGGAGGTGCTCGCCCGCCACCCCGGACTCCCCACCGGCACGCTCGTCGTCGAGCACGGCGGGCTCGCCCGCGCCGACCAGCGGGCCCGGGCCGTCGCACTCGGCATCCCGGTGACCGTCCAGCACCCGCTGCTGCACGACGGCGCGCCCACCCAGCGGCGGGCCTGGGGCGAGGAGCGCACCGGCGCGCTCTTCCCGCTCCGCGAGTGGCTCGACGAGGGCGCGCTGATCGCCGCCGGCTCGGACTTCCCGGTCGGCCCGTACGGCGCGATGGTGTCGGTGTGGGGCATGACCACCCGCGGCACCGTGGCCGGGGTGGTGGGTGCGGAGCACGCGATCGAACGGTCCGAGGCGATCGCCCTGCACACCGTGGACGCGGCCCGGCTCACCGGCGAGATCGCGGACCGCGGCTCACTGCGGCCGGGCTCGCTCGCCGACCTGACGCTGTGGCCCGCCGACCCGCTGAGCTGCCCGGTCGAGGAGCTGCGCGAGCTGCTGCCCATCCGCACGGTGGTCGGCGGGCGTACGGTGCACCGGCGCTGAACCGCGTCACGCCCCGTCTGGTCCCTCCGCCGGCCGGACCTCCTGGAGCAGGCCCCAGGTGAAGTCCGCCGTACAGGCCCGCGGGCGGCCCTCGTCGTCCGGGGCGGTGAAGTCCAGCCGGAACCGGTTCGGCGCGCTGCCCTCGCGCGGCACCGCGGGCGGGAACGCCGCCCCCAGATCGGCCACCACGCAGCTCCACGGCGTCAGATCGGCGAGCGTGCGCAGCACCGGCGCCGGGGCGTCCGGCGCCCGCACCAGCCACGCGTTCAGCAGCGGCGCGCCCGCCTCGGCCGGGCCGACCAGGACCTCGAAGCGCAGCCCGGGCCAGAGCGGCAGCGGCCACTGGCGCGCGGAGCAGGCGAGGTCCCCGATCCGCCGCGCCACCACCGCCTCCGGCACCCCGAGCACGGCCGCGTACCGCCGCGCGCCGGTAGGGAACCCCGACGAACGCACCATCGCCTGCCAGCGCTTGTTGGCCTCCCGCATCGCCGCCCGGCTCTCCCCCAGCCGCCGGACGGCGTCCTCGACCAACTCCGGCCGGAAGTCCGCCATCCGCCGCAGCAGGACCAGCTGGAACTCCGTCACCCCGAACCCGTGCACCGCCACCCCGGCAGGCTACCGGTCACGGCGACCACCACAACGGAACGGCCCGGCGCTCGGCGCGTGATGCCCCGTCCGTCAGCGCAGGGCGACCGCCGCGCCCGAACGTTCGGTGGCGATCTTGACGGCGAAGCCCGCCAGCGCGGTGCCCACCACGTAGCGGTGCACGCGCTGCCAGAGCGGGTGCCGGGTGAAGAACCCGGCGACGGAGCCTGCCGTCACGATGAAGAACGCGTTGCCCGCGACCCCGACCACGATCAGCGTCAGCCCCAACAGCACGCCCTGCAGGCCGACATGGCCGCGCGACGGGTCGACGAACTGCGGGAGCAGCGAGATGTAGAGGATCGCCACCTTGGGGTTGAGCAGGCAGGTGAGGAAGCCCATCAGGAACAGCTTGCGGGGGCTGTCCGGCGCCAACTCCTGCGCGGTGAAGGCGGATCGGCCGCCCGGGCGGACCGCCTTCCAGGCCAGCCAGAGCAGGTAGCCCGCGCCGGCCAGCTTGATCGCCAGGTAGATCTCCGGCACCACCGCGAAGACGGTGGCGATACCGACGGACACCGCGAAGAGGTAGACCAGGAAGCCGAGGGCGACCCCGGCCAGCGAGGTCAGCCCCGCCCGGCGGCCCTGGGAGATCGAACGGGAGACCAGGTAGATCATGTTCGGCCCCGGCGTCATCACCATGCCGAGCTCCACCAGCGCGATCCCCGCTATTGCTCCCAGCCCGATCACAGCACTACCCCCGTACGCACGTTCGTTTACGGGTGCAACCTAGCAGGTGCCGCCCAGCAGCTCACGGCCCTGGCGGGGGCCTCAGCCGCTGTCGGCGACCGGGTCGGCACCGGCGTCGAGCGCGTCGAGCACCGCTTCGCCGTTCGCCCTCGCCCACTCGGTCAGTACGTGGATCGGATCGATCAGCGTCGCCCCGAGCGGGGTGAGCTCGTACTCGACGCGGGGCGGCACCTCGGCGTAGGCGTGCCGGCGGACGAGTCCGTGCGCCTCAAGCCGTCGGAGCGTCTGGGTGAGCACCTTGCGGGAGATGCCGCCGATCAGCTCGATCAGCTCGCCGTGGCGCACCGGGCCCTTGCTGAGGCCGAAGAGCACGACCACCGTCCACTTGTCGGCGATCAACTCGACCGCCAGACGCGCCGGGCAGTCGGCGAGGAAGAAGTCACCGCGATCGAATCCGCTCATGACTCCCAAAGGTACCCGCCGGTTCCTATCAACTTCATAGCCTGGATTCTCCCTTCCCCCTTCTCGTCCCCTTTCCAGGAGAGTCATGCGAGTCATCACCCAGGAGACGCTCGGCGGCCCGGAGGTACTCACCATCGTGGACGCTCCCGAGCCCCAGCCCCGCCCGACCGAGGTTCTCGTCCGCGTCAAGGCGATCGGACTGAACCCGCTGGAGGCGCGCCTGCGCGCCGGCGAGTTCCCACTGATCGGCCGGCCGCCGTTCGTCCTCGGCTGGGACATCAGCGGCGTGGTCGAGTCGGCGCCGGGGACATGGCGGCTCAGGCCCGGCGACGAGGTGTTCGGGATGCCGCTGTTCCCGCAGGCCGCGAACGGGTACGCCGAGTTCGTGGCGGCACCGGCCTTGCACCTGGCCCGCAAGCCGGCCTCGCTCTCCCACGTCGAAGCGGCGGCCCTGCCGGTCGTCGGCCTGACGGCGTGGCAGGGCCTCGTCGACCTCGCCGGCGTGAGCGAGGGCGACCGCGTCCTGATCCACGGCGGCGGTGGCGGGGTCGGCCACGTCGCGATCCAGATCGCGAAAGCCCTCGGCGCGCACGTCATCACGACCGCCGGCCCGAGCAAGCGGGAGTTCGTCGAGGGCTTCGGCGCCGACGAGGTGATCGACTACACGGCGGTCGACTTCGCCAAGGCGGTCCGCGACATCGACATCGTGCTCGACACCATCGGCGGCGACACCGTCGAACGGTCGCTCCACGTACTCCGCCCCGGCGGCCACCTGGTGACAGCGGTCGCCGAGGAGGACACGGCCCTCATCGCCAAGTACGAGGCGGCCGGCATGCACTTCAGCGGCATCGCCGTCGACCCCGACCCGGTCGCCCTGCGCGCTCTCGTCCAACTCGTCGAACAGGGCAAACTCCGCGTCCACGTCCAGGAAACGTTCCCCTTCGACCGAGTAGCCGACGCCCACCGCCTGCTCGACGGCGGCCACCTCCGGGGCAAGCTCGTCCTCACCCTCTGACCACGAGCTGCACGACCTCGGCCTCCGACCGCCGGAGGAAGCGGTCGGCGTCATCGGTGACGACGACGCCGACCGTGGACAGGCCACTCCGATCCCGTCACCGGACACTCCTCAACACGCGTACGAGTGCGGCCCGGGCATGCCATCGGCGTGTAAGCGGGCGCTGACAGGATGGCGCCGATCATCCCGCCGAGATCATGAGGTGTTCGTGAGCAGTGAGTGGACCGTCCACGGCAGTCACACCGTCTACGCCAGCCCCTGGGTCGAACTCGACCTGGTGGACGTCGAGCCGCCCGGGCGCTCCCGGTACGAGCACCACCTGGTGAAGTTCGCGCCCGTGGCCGCGACCGTGGTCCTCGACGACCGGGGCCGGGTCCTGATGATGTGGCGCCACCGCTTCGCCACCGGCACGTGGAACTGGGAGATCCCCAGCGGCATCGTCGAGGCGGGCGAGTCCGTGGAGGCGGCGGCCGTCCGTGAGGTCGAGGAGGAGACCGGGTGGCGGGTAGCGGCAGTGGAGCCGCTGGCCTACAGCCAGCCGGTGGGAGGGATGTCGAACGCCGAGCACCACGTGTTCCTGGCTCGCGGCGCCGAGTTCGTCGCCCCGCCGGTGGACACCCACGAGGCGGACCGCATCGAGTGGATCCCACTCGATGCGGTCCAGGGCATGATCGACCGGCGGGAGATCGTGGCCGGCGTCGCCGTCACCGGCCTCCTCCAACTGCTCGCCCGGCGTCCCTGAACCGGCGGGGCGAGCGTTGGTGGTCGATCCCACGGGACGGCTCTGACAACTCCTCCGTACCCCACTACGCTGCGGGTATGACGATCAGGGCTGTGGTGTTCGACGTCGGGGAGTGCCTGGTCGACGAGACCCGGGAGTACGGCAGCTGGGCCGACTGGCTCGGTGTGCCGAGGCACACGTTCGTTGCGCAGCTCGGCGCGGTCATCGCCCAGGGGCGGGACTACCGGGAAGCGTTCCAGGTGTTCCGGCCCGGCTTCGACCTGTACGCGGAGCGCGAGCGCCGAGCGGAGGCCGGCCGGCCGGAGACCTTCGGCGAGGGCGACCTGTACGCCGACGTCCGCCCCGCCTTCGTCGAACTCCGCGCGGCCGGGCTGCACTTGACGATCGCCGGCAACCAGACGGTTCGAGCGGGCGGAATCCTCCGCGAACTCTTCACCGGCGATGTCGACCTGATCGGCACCTCCGACGACTGGGGCGCTTCGAAGCCGGACCCCGGCTTCTTCCGGAAGGTCGCCGAGGTCGTCCCGGCCGCACCGGGCGAGATCCTCTACGTCGGCGACCGACTCGACAACGACGTGCGGCCCGCCCGGGCCGCCGGGATGCGGACGGCGCTGATCCGGCGCGGGCCGTGGGGCTGGATCCAGCAGCACGACCCGGCGACCGCGCAGGCCACCTTCCGAATCGACTCGCTGCTGGAACTGCCGGAGCTGATCGCGAAGGCTAACGCTGAAGTGAGCTGAGCGTCGCACTCCACGAGTAGAGCCGGTCGTCGACCCGCCGGACGGCATCCGTGCCGTCCGGCGGGCGAGGAGCCCCAGGGTGAGGCCGGCGTCAGTGGGCGAGGTCTTCCCGCAGGCGGTGGGCGGCGGTGATCAGGCTGGTCAGGGAGGCGCGGGTTTCGGGCCAGGCGCGGGTCTTCAGGCCGCAGTCGGGGTTGACCCAGAGGCGGTCGGCCGGGATCGCGGTGAGGGCGGTCCGCAGCAGGCGTTCGGCCTCTTCGGTGGTCGGCACACGTGGGGAGTGGATGTCCCAGACGCCCGGGCCGACCTCGCGCGGGTAGCCGGCGGCGGCCAGTTCGCGCGCGACCTCCATGTGGGAGCGGGTGGCCTCCAGGGAGATGACGTCCGCGTCGAGTTCGTCGATCGCCGTCATGATCGCGCCGAACTCGGCGTAGCACATGTGGGTGTGCACCTGGGTGTCGGCGCGGACGCCGGAGGTGGCGAGGCGGAAGGACTCCGTCGCCCAGTCCAGGTACGCGGGCCGGTCGGCGGCCCGCAGCGGCAGGGTCTCGCGCAGGGCGGGTTCGTCGACCTGGACGACGGCGGCGCCGGCGGCCTCCAGGTCGGTGACCTCGTCGCGCAGGGCGAGGGCGACCTGGCGGGCGGTGTCGGCGAGCGGCTGGTCGTCGCGGACGAAGGACCAGGCGAGCATGGTGACCGGGCCGGTGAGCATGCCCTTGACCGGACGGTCCGTCAGGCCCTGGGCGTAGCGGAACCAGTCGACCGTCATCGGGTGCGGGCGGGAGATGTCCCCGGCCAGCACCGGCGGGCGCACGTACCGGGTGCCGTAGGACTGCACCCAGCCGTGCCGGGTGGCGAGGTAGCCGGTGAGCTGTTCGGCGAAGTACTGGACCATGTCGTTGCGTTCGGGCTCGCCGTGCACGAGGACGTCCAGGCCGGCCTTCTCCTGGTAGGCGACGACCTCGCGGACCTCGGCCTCCATGCGAGCACGGTAGGCGTCGGCGTCGATCCGACCAGCCGTCAGATCAGCTCGCGCGACGCGCAGTTCGGTGGTCTGCGGGAAGGAGCCGATGGTGGTCGTCGGCAGCAGGGGCAGGCCGAGGCGGGCGCGCTGGGCCTCGGCGCGCTGCGGGTAGGCCTGTGGACGGCGGGCGTCCTCGGTGGTGACGGCGGCGGTGCGGGCGCGGACGGCCGGGTCGCGGGTGATCGGCGAGCCGGCGCGGGAGGCCAGGTCGGCGCGGTTGGCGGCGAGTTCGGCGGTGATCGCCCCGGTGCCCTCGCGCAGGCCGCGGGCGAGCAGGGCGGCCTCGGCGGCCTTCTGTCGGGCGAAGGCGAGCCAGCGGGCGATCTGCGGGTCGATGTCGCGCTCCAGGCCGGCGTCGATCGGCACGTGCAGCAGGGAGCAGGACGGCGCCACGTCCACCTGGTCGGCGAGGCCGAGCAGGGTGGCCAGGGTGGCCAGCGACCTCCCCAGGTCGTTGATCCACACGTTGCGGCCGTCGACCACGCCCGCGACCAGCCGCTTGCCCGGCAGGCCGCCGACGGCGGCGAGGTCGTCCAGATTGGCGGCGGCCGGTCCGGTGAAGTCCAGGGCCAGGCCCTCGACGGGGGCCTTGGCGAGCACCGGCAGGGCCTCGCCGAGGCGGTCGAAGTAGCTCGCGACCAGCAGCTTCGGCCGGTCGGTCAGGGCGCCCAGCTCCCGGTAGGCGCGGGCGGCGGCGTTGAGTTCGGCCGGGGTCCGGTCCTGGACGAGGGCGGGCTCGTCCAGTTGGACCCAGTCGGCGCCGGCGGCCCGCAGCTCGGCGAGGAGTTCGGCGTAGACGGGCAGCAGCCGGTCCAGCAGGGTGATCGGCGGGAAGTCCTCCGCCACCCCGGGGGCGGGCTTGGCCAGCAGCAGGTAGGTGACCGGGCCGACCAGGACCGGCCGGGCGGTGTGGCCGAGCGCGAGGGCCTCGGTGAACTCGCCGACCGCCTTGGCCGGGCAGGCGGAGAAGACCGAGTCCGGCCCCAACTCCGGTACCAGGTAGTGGTAGTTGGTGTCGAACCACTTGGTCATCTCCAGCGGCGCGACCTCCTGGGTGCCGCGCGCCATGGCGAAGTAGCCGTCGAGCGGGTCGGCGTCGACGGCGGCCCGGTGGCGGGCCGGGATCGCGCCGACGGCGACAGTGGTGTCGAGCATGTGGTCGTACAACGAGAAGTCGCCGGTGGGGACTTCGCGGACGCCGGCCTCGGTGAGCTGCCGCCAGTTCTCCCGGCGCAGCTCGGCGGCGGTGGTGTGGAGGGCGTCGGCGGTGACGGCGCCCTTCCAGTAGCCCTCGATCGCCTTCTTGAGTTCCCGGTTCCGGCCCTGGCGGGGGTAGCCGTGCACGGTGGCCCGGGTCGCCGCGGCTGCGGACTTCGCTGTCAAGGGACTCTCCTTCGCGAGTCTTGCTCCTCAAGTGCCCGGGGACGGCACGAGTGCGCGAAGGGACGACGGACCGGACGGCGGCCGCCGTGAACGGGCGTGCCTGAACCGCCTGGTGTGGTCGCCGACCCGCCCTCGAGGTCTCCGGACAGCCGCCCGCGGATCGTCCACGGGCGGGCAGCGGGCAGGTCTTCGGACTCGCGAGCACGCCCGCCCTCGTCGAGGGCGGACACCTACTGGCCGTCGCTTCCCAGACCCGGCTCGGGCCCAGTGCGTATGACGGCGGTCGTTCTCGCTCACCGCTGCGGGGCAGTCCCGGACTGGCCAGTTGAAAGGCGTCACCGGGTTCCCTCTTACGACGCCCTGTCTGGCGGACAGGGCGAACCAGCTACGAGGTCAGCCTAGAGGCAAAGCACCGGCCGGGTCAGCACATTCCACGGCGGTGTCCACGAGTTGGGACCGGTGCGGCGGGGTCGGGGCTCAGCCCGGCCGCTCGAAACGGACGGTCGGCTCGAAGTTGGCCCGGCGGGCGGCGCATCGGAAGACGGTGAGGACGGCCGGGCCTACGACGAGCACGGCCATGAAGGTGGTGACGGCGCGGCCGGTGTCCCAGCCGAGGGAGGTGGCCAGGTCGAAGAGCAGGTAGCGGTGCCACTGTTCGGTGAACGGCAGCCCGGGGAGGTAGGCGATGGAGCTGTTCGGGTCGGTGGAGAACGGCCAGAAGGAGAGGTTCAGCAGGAACCCGAAGAGATAGCCGGAGAAGGCCCCGTAACCGGCCAGCACCGGCACCTCCCAGCGGCGCGGGAGCTTCGGGAGCAGCCCGGCGAGCAGGCCCACGAACGCGCAGCCGAACATCTGGTAGGGCATCCAGGGACCCACCCCGCCGGTCAGCAGAGCGGAGGCGAACAAGGACGTACAGCCGAGGGTGAAGCCGAAGCCGGGGCCGAAGACCCGGCCGGCGAGGACCAGGACGAAGAAGACCGTCTCCACCCCCGCCGTCCCCGCGCCGAGGGGGCGCAGCCCCGCGTTGACGGCCGAGAGGACGCCGAGCATGGCCAGCGCCTTGGCGTCGATACCGCCGGCGGCGATCTCCGCGATCACGACGGCCAGCACCAGGACCAGCAGGGCGCCGAAGATCAGCGGTGGGGCGAAGGAGGAGCCGAACTTGCCGGGCGCGACGACGAACGGCCAGGTGAAGGCGACCAGGCCGATGAACGCGGCGAGGGCCACCACCACGCGGGCCCGGCCGGGGATCCGGACGGCGGTCACCGGGCGGCCTCGGTCGGGGCGAGGGCTTCGGCGACCTGCCGGGTGGTCAGGTACGGCAGCGGGGCGAGGATCTTGGCGGTCTGGGGGGCGAAGGTGGGCGAGGCGACGATGACCTCTGCGGTGGGGCCGTCCGCGACGATCTCGCCCTCGGCCATCACCACCACCCGGTCGGCGGCCCCGGCGACGAACTCGACGTCATGGGTAGAGATCACGACCGCGCGGCCCTCGGCGGCGAGGGCGTCCACGATGCCGGTGAGCGCCTCCTTCGCGTGGTAGTCGAGCCCGCGGGTGGGCTCGTCCAGCAGCACCACCCGGGGGGCGGCGGCCAGTTGGATCGCCAGGACCAGGGCCAGCTTCTGGCCCTCGGAGAGGTCGCGGGGGTGCGCCTCGTCCGGGATTCCGGGGGCCAGCCGGTCGAGGAGCCGCCGCGCGGTCGGCCCCGCCGCGCGGCCGGACTCCAGATCGCTCTGGGCGAGTTCCTGGGCCACCGACTCCAGGTACAGCAGGTCGGCCGGCGTCTGCGGGACGAGCCCCACCAACCTCCGCGCCTCCGCCGCCGGAACCCGCTTGGGATCCTTCGGCGGCCCGCCGTCGGCCCGGGCGACCCGCACGCTGCCGCCCTGCCGAGGCCCGGAACCCTGCAGCGCCCACAGGAGCGAGGACTTGCCGGAGCCGTTGCGGCCCATCAGCGCGGTGACCTGGCCGGCCCCGAGTTCCAGACCGACCTCGCGGACGGCGACCAGCTGGCCGTAGCGCACCACGATCCGCTCGGCGGACAGCACGGTGTCGCCGGTGGCGGCCGCACGGCGCGGCGCCGGCGCGGGGCGCGTAGCAGAACACCGCGAGCACCATGCCCTGCGCCACCGCCGCGAACGACGGGATCGCGAAGGGGTTGAACCACTGGAGCGAGAACGGCTGGTCACCGGCGAACAGCCCGTACCCGCAGAAGCCGAGCAGCACGGCGTACTCGAAGACCAGCAGCGCCTTCTGGAGCCGCGCGGCCAGTTCGAGCCCGCGCACCGCGATCAGCGCGGCGCCGACCAGGACGACCAGGCCGATCAGGGTGCACTGGACGGTCGAGTCGGCGTCCAGCCGCAGGCCCGCGACGCCGCGTACGTGCGCCTCGTCGAGGAGTTGGACGATCGAGGAGCCGGTGACCGTGGCCTTCGCCGTCGATGCCGAGGGATCACCGCCTTGGTGGTGGGGGGAGATGTGGGGGTGGGGTGAAGTGCGAGCCATGAAACCGGCGGGTCCGGAGACACGTCAATGCTGTTGTCATAAGGGTCGGCGGGCGGACCGGCGGCGGGGCGGCCCGCTCGGGTGCGCACCGCGCCGAGTGCGCGAGGGCGCACGCCAAGGGCGCACGGAACGCCGCCGAGCGCTCTTTCCCCGCCGCCGCACGGGCCGTACGGTCACATACCAGGCGACCGTACGGCCCGCCGCTCCCGACCCAGGAGGGCCCGTGGAACCTCGCTGCCCCTACGCCCACGTCCTCGACTCCCGCGCCACCGACGTGCACGCCGAGGCCGCCCATCTGCGCACCCACGGCCCGGCCGTCCGGGTCGAACTCCCCGGCGGCGTCCTCGCCTGGTCGGTGACCCGCGCCGAGGTCGCCCGCCGGCTCCTCGCCGGCCGCCAGCTCGGCAAGGACGCCCGCCGCCACTGGCCCGACTGGATCGACGGCCGGGTCGGCCTCGACTGGCCCCTGGCCAGCTGGGTCGCCGTGGAGTCCATGTTCACCACCGACGACGAGGACCACCACCGCCTGCGCACCCTGACCGCCCCCTCCTTCGGCCCCCGCCGCGTCGAGGCCCTGCGGCCGCAGATCCGGGCGATCGTCACCGGGCTGGTCGACGACCTGCGCACCGCCGCGCCCGGCGACCCGGTCGACCTGCACGCCCGGCTCTCCTACCCGCTCCCCACCACGCTGATCTGCGACCTCTTCGGGGTCCCCGACGACCAACGCCCAGAGATGCGGCGGGTGGTGGACGGCGTCCTGGAGACCGGCGCCACCCCCGAGCAGGCCAAGGCCGGCCTCGACGACCTGTTCGCCGCCATGGCGCGCCTGGTGGCCACCAAGCGGGAGACGCCGGGCGACGACATGACCAGCGAGCTGATCGCGACCCGGGACGCCTCCGGCTCCCGGCTGAGCGAGCACGAGCTGATCTCCACGCTGATCCTGATGATCGGCGCCGGCTCCGAGACCACCGTCAACCTGATCGACCACACCGCGGCGCTGCTGCTCGCCCACCCCGAGCAGCTCGCGCTGATCCTGGACGGCGCGGCCACCTGGCGCGACGCCATCGAGGAGGCGCTGCGGCTCGAAGCGCCGGTGATGCACCTGCCGCTGC
Organism: Kitasatospora misakiensis; assembly: GCF_042656005.1. Taxonomy (NCBI): domain Bacteria; kingdom Bacillati; phylum Actinomycetota; class Actinomycetes; order Kitasatosporales; family Streptomycetaceae; genus Kitasatospora; species Kitasatospora misakiensis. The sequence goes on from NZ_JBHSOF010000012.1 coordinate 96,785, forward strand.
ACTTCGCCGTCGAGGACATCGACCTCGGCGAGGGCGTGCTGATCCGCACCGGCGAACCGGTCCTGATCGCCTACGGGGCGAGCGGCCGCGACCCGGAGCTGCACCCCGACCGACCCGACGCCTTCGACCTCACCCGCCCCGACAAGACCAACCTGGCCTTCGGCCACGGCCGGCACTACTGCCTGGGCGCCGCACTCGGCGTGCTGGAGGCGGAGGAGGCCCTGACCGCCCTGTTCCAGGCCTTCCCCGACGTCCGACTCGCGGTGCCGGAGAAGGAGTTGGCCCACCAGGAGTCCTTCATCGTGAACGCCCTGCGCGCCCTCCCGGTCCACCTCTCCCCCGCCGCCGGGTAGCGCCGCCCGTTGGCCGTCGCGGGCCCGGCTGCAACGGCGATTGTCAGAGGCGGGCGCTAGCGTACGGGCCATGGACGACGACACCCCCGCCGTACGCCTGGAGCCCTGGTCAGAGGGCGACGCGGAACTCCTGCGCGCCCTCAACGCGCCCGAGCTGATGACCCACCTCGGCGGCCCGGAGACCGAGGAGCAGCTCACCCGCCGCCACCGCCGGTACGTCGACCTGAGCGCCGACCGCACCGGCGCGGGGCGGATGTTCCGGATCGTGCTGCTGCCGGAGGGGGCGGTCGCGGGGAGCATCGGCTTCTGGGACCGCACCTGGGACGGCGAGGCGGTGTACGAGACGGGCTGGGCGGTCCTGCCGGACTTCCAGGGGCGCGGGGTGGCGAAGGCCGCGACGCGGGCGGTGGCGGCGCAGGCCCGGGCCGCCGGCCTCCGCCGCCACCTGCACGCCTTCCCCTCGGTCGACCACCCCGCGTCGAACGCGGTGTGCCGGGGGGCGGGCTTCGAACTGTTGGGCCCACGGGACTTCGAGTACCCGGCGGGCCACCCGATCCACTGCAACGACCGGCGGCTCGACCTCGGCAGGCCCTGACCCCGACCCGCCGCCCTCGGCCGCCGACGGAATCGGGCTCAGCCGGTGCCGAGCCCGCCGAGCCGGAGGTTCCAGCGGTCGGCCCGCCCGGTCAGCTCGACGACCGCCAACGGGGGCACGTCGAGACGGCGGAAGGCCTCGTCCGGGACGCCGAGCGCATCCAGGGCCGCCGCCCGGACCACGTCCGGTTCGGCGACGGCGAGCACCCGGCCGGTCAGCCCTGCCGCCGACCCGTCCAGCCACCCGGCGACCCGGGCCCACAACTGCCGCACCGACTCGCCCCCGTGCGGGGCGGCGGCCGGGTCGGTCAGCCAGGCCATGACCGCCTCCGGTTCCTCGGCGGCCACCTCGTCGAGGGTCCGCCCGCGCCAGCGCCCGGTGGCACAGCCGCGCAGCGCGGGCTCGGCGACGGCGCCGGACAGCCCGAGCTCCTCGGCCGTGCGGCGGCAGCGGGCGGAGGGCGAGACGAACCGGTGGGCCGCCGCCGGGAGTCCCGGCCCGAGGGCGCGCGCGGCGCGCACCCCGGCCTCGTCCACCGGGGCCTCGCCCTCCGCGTGGTCGCCCGCCGAGGCTTCGCGCACCGAGCCTTCGTCGGCGAAGACTTCGTCGGCGCCGAGCAGGGCGCCACCTCGGTCTTCTCCGGTGCGACCTTGCACGAATGGGTGCACGACGGTCGCCACCTGCTCGGCTTCCCCTGCCACTGACCGGAGAACACGCACCGATGAGCAACTCCGCATCCGTGCCGTCCGGCACCGTCGGCAGACTCCTGCTGCGCGGCCTGCTGGCCGGCCTGATCGCCGGGCTGGTGGCCTTCGTCTTCGCCTACACCGTCGGCGAGGGCCCCGTCTCGGACTCCATCGCCCAGGAGCAGGCCCACTCCGCCCCGGCCGGACACCACGACCACGACCACGGCGGCGGCTCCGGCCCCGCAGCCGGGGCCGCGCAGGACACCGCCGATCACGACACCGCCGCCCACGACACCGCCGCCCACGAGGCCGCCGACGCCGGGGACGAGGAGGAGGAACTGGTCAGCCGCGACCTGCAGTCCACCGCCGGTCTCGCCACCGGTGTGCTGGTGTACGGGGTCGCGGTCGGCGGGATCGCCGCGCTGGCGTTCTGCTTCGCCCTCGGCCGGGTCGGCCGGTTCGGCCCCCGGGCCACCGCCGCGCTGGTCGCGGGCGCCGCCTTCGTCACCGTCTACTTCGTGCCGTTCCTCAAGTACCCGGCGAACCCGCCGGCGGTCGGCAATCCGGACACTATCGGGAAGCGCACCGCGCTGTTCTTCCTGATGATCGTGCTCAGCGTGCTGATCGGCGTCGCCGCGGTGATCATCGGCAAGCGCCTGGCCCCGCGGCTGGGCACCTGGAACGCCACCGTCGCGGCCGGAGCCGGCTACGCCGTGGTGATGGCCGCGCTGGCCCTCGTCCTGCCGGCCAACGACGACGCGATCCCGGAGGGTTTCCCGGCCGCGCTGCTGTGGGACTTCCGGCTCGCCTCGATCGGGCTCCAGGTGGTGCTGTGGACCGGGTTCGCCCTGCTCTTCGGCGCCCTGTCCCAGCGCGTCCTCGCCCCGGCGGCCCCGGCCGCCGACCGCGCCCCGGTCACCGCCCCAGCGGTCTGACCCGTCCTCACCGCACCACGCACGTCGCACCACCGCTTCAACCACAAGGACTCGACCCCACCGAAGGCGCGCCGGCGGGGTCGAGTCCTTGTGCTGGGCGGCCCGGCCGCACGCCGAGGCCCCAATCGCGCAGCGGCCCACCTGTACGAGTTCGAGCACGCTCGACGGCTGCTCGGAATTCGGCGTCTTCCGCCGGATCGCGCTGCCGCTGGCGGCCCCGGTCGTCGCCCTGGTCGGCTTCTTCAGCTTCGTCGCCAACTGGAGGCGGAGCACTTCCATGCCGTCGAGGTCGGGCAGCATCATGTCGAGTACCACGGCGTGGGGGGTGCCGGTGGGCCGCGATCGCGAGGGCCTCGCGGCCGGTGGTGGCGCCGCGGGTCTCCCACCCTTCGTAGCCGAGGGCGCCGCGGAGGACGTCGACGAGGTCGGGTTCGTCGTCCACCACGAGGATCCGCCGGGTCGGCCGCGTGCTGGACTCCATGGTGCTCCCGGGTGCCGGTCTGGACGACGGCCCCCGTTGTGGCCGTCGGCGATGAGAAAGCGGTGAGATTCACTCGCCCCCGCCGCAGCGCCAGCACGGCTCTGACCTGCAGCGGGACCACTCCGGGCGGCTCGCCGGAGTCCGGACCCAGAGGGAACTGAAAGATTCCGCTGGCAGGGTTGGACTCCCCGGCGGCATGGTGCCGGCCGAGGTCGGAAGGAGGCCCGTGATGGTCGCCGTCGCACCGCAGCGCACGTCGCCCGGCAGTCGGCACGCGCTCCGCGCGCCGCGCGGCTTCCCGGTCGCCACCGTACCGGCCGCCGTCCTGGCCGCGATCGCGCTCGGCGCCCTCGGCGTCCTGGCCCTGTGGTGGCGGGGGACCGGCTCGGTCACCGGCGCGGCGGGCTGGCTGACCGGCGCGGGCCGGATCACCGGTCTGCTGGCCGGGTACGCGGCGCCGGTCCTGCTGCTGCTGATGGCCCGGCTCCCGCTCCTCGAACGCGAGGTGGGCGCGGACCGCCTGGCCCGCTGGCACGCCTTCGGCGGACGCTGCCTGGTGTCGCTGACCGCCGTGCACGTCCTGACGATCGTCTGGGGCTACGCGCTGACCGGTGGGCAGGGTCTGCTCCACGAGGGCGTGGACATCGTCCTCCACTACCCAGAGATGATCAAAGCCTCGCTGGGCACCCTGCTGATGTTCGGCACCGGTGCGGTCTCCGCCCGCATCGCCCGGCGCCGGATGTCCTACGAGGCCTGGTACTACCTGCACCTGGCGACCTACCTCGCGGTGGCGCTGGCCTTCGGCCACCAGCTGGCCACCGGCGCGGACCTCGGCGACGGACCGGCCCGGCTCGCCTGGAGCGCGCTGTACGTGGGCACCGCCGCGGCGCTCGGCTGGTTCCGGCTGGCCGTGCCGCGGCTGCGGGACCGACGGCACCGGCTGCGGGTGGCGGAGGTCCGGCCGGAGGGCCCGGGCGTGGTCTCGGTCTTCCTGACCGGCGAACGGCTGGGCGGGCTGCGGGCCGAGCCGGGCCAGTTCTTCCGGCTGCAGTTCCAGGCGCCCGGGCTCCGCTGGGCGGCCAACCCCTACTCGCTGTCCGCGCCGCCGCACGAGAACTTGCTGCGCTTCACGGTGAAGGACCTGGGGGCGCACAGTGCCGCCGTGGCCCGGCTGAGGCCGGGGACCCGGGTGCGGGCGGAGGGCCCGTACGGCGCGTTCACCGAGCGGCTGCACCGCCGTCGCAAGGTGCTGCTGCTGGGCGCCGGTGTCGGGATCACCCCGCTGCGGGCGCTGTTCGAGACGCTGCCGGGTGAGGTGACGCTGGTGCAGCGGGCCCGCAGCCCCGAGGACCTGCTCTTCACGGCCGAGCTGGCGGCGGTGGCCGCGCGGCGAGGCGGGCGGGTGCACGCGCTGACCGGTTCCCGCGTCGAGGTCGGCGACCTCGGGCGGGCCCTGCGCCGACTGGTTCCGGACCTGGCCGACCACGAGGTCTACCTGTGCGGCCCGGAGCGGATGGCCGAGGAGGCCGTCCGGGCGCTGCGGGCCGCCGGTGTCCGGCCCGGCCGCATCCACCACGAGTCGTTCGCCTTCTGAGGAGCCCCGCCATGCGCCGAGCCGTCATCACCAGCACCGCCACCGCGGCAGGGGTCGTCCTGCTGCTGTCGCTGAAGCCGCACGGGAGCGCCCCCGCCGCCGCGATCGGCTCGCAGGGCGACACGGAGCCGACCGCGGGTCCCACCGCAGCCGGTGCACCGTCCGCCGGACCCTCGGCCGCCGCGTCGGGTGCCCCGAACAGCCCGGCGGGGTCGACCGGTACGGCCGCGCCGAGCAGCCCGGCCGCGAGCCGGTCGGTCACCGGTGGCGCCGTGGACACCCGCTACGGGCCGGTGCAGGTCAAGGTCACCCTCGCCGGGACGAGGGTCACCGCCGTGGACGTGGTCCAGTACCCCTCGGAGGACCGCCGCGACCGGGAGATCAACAGCTTCGCCCTGCCTGTCCTGAACAAGGAGGCGATCGCCGCGCAGAGCGCCCGCATCGACGTCGTCTCGGGAGCGACGTACACCAGCGACGGGTACATCCGCTCGCTGCAGAGCGCCATCGACCGGGCCGGCCGGTGAGCGCCGCGGCGGCCGAGCCCCTCCGCCACGCCGAGCACGTCATGGGGACGGTCTTCTCCTTCACGGTGCGGGACCCCGGTCCGCGCACCGCGGCGGCGGTCGAGCGGGCCGTGGCCCGGCTGCACGAGATCGACGCGGTCTTCTCGACGTACCGTCAGGACAGCGACATCAGCCGCCTCGCGCGCGGCGAGACCACCGTCGAGGACTGCCACCCGGACGTGGCCGAGGTGCTGGCCCGCTGCGAGGAGACCGCAGGGCAGACCGACGGCTGGTTCAGCGCCCGTCCCGCCGAGCGGCTCGACCCGAGCGGCTGGGTCAAGGGCTGGGCGGTCGAGGAAGCCTGCCGGGTCCTGCGCGCCGCGGGCTCCCGGGAGCACTGCGTGAGCGGTGGCGGTGACGTCCAGCTCGCGGGCGGGCCGTGGCGGGTCGGGGTGGCACACCCCCTGCGGCCGGGCGCGTTCGCGGCCGTGCTCGCCGGCTCGGACCTCGCCGTGGCGACCTCGGGCACGGCCGAGCGGGGCGCCCACGTCATCGACCCGTTCACCGGGCACCCGGCCGTCGCCCTCGTCTCGCTCACCCTGGTCGCGGACCCCGGCATCGGTCTCGCCCGCGCCGACGCGTGGGCCACCGCCGTGTTCGCCATGGGTCCGGAACACGGACTCGCCTGGGCCGAGCGGCAGCCGGGCGTCGAGGCGCTCGCCGTGCTGCCGGACGGCTCCCAGCTGCGAACAGGCGGTCTGGCCCGACACCTGCCCACCGCCGGACCGGCCGACTGGACGTTGTGGTCGCCGCGCCGGGTGACGACCTACCCCGAACCGGCGCGTCAGCCCCGCTGACCGACGTCACTGATCCACGCCCTCATAACCGCTGCATCCCTATCAGCCGACCACTGTGCGGTGCACTTGGCGCGGCTCCGATGCGGCGACCGTATAATTTGACTCCGAACGGTCAGCTGATGATTGAAGGAGTGCCCCGTGCCCGGCCAGCGATCCATCACCGAGACCGAGAAGCTGGTGGAGACCAAGCTCGGTGGCACACCCGTCCGGTTCGAGCAGATGGCGGCAGTCGCCAACGTCTACCGGGCGGCCTCCGCCGTGCGCCAGCACCTGGAGAACTCGGTGCTGCGCGGCGCCGATCTGACCTGGACCGCCTTCGTCGTCCTGTGGGTGGTCTGGATCTCGGGCGAGTCGGAGACCCGGTACGTCGCGGAGGAGGCGGGCATCTCCAAGGGCACGCTCACGGGCGTCGTCCGGACCTTGGAGTCCCGCGGTCTGATCAGGCGTGCCGGCCACCCCGGCGACGGGCGCCTCGTTCTGCTCAGCCTGAGCAGCGAGGGGGACTCGCTGATGCGGCGCCTGTTCCCGGCGTTCAACGACGAAGAGGCCTTCGTCACCGCGCAGCTCGACGACCAGGAGTGTCGGCAGTTGGCGGACACGCTCCGCCGCGTCGTGCTCCAGGTGGAGACCCATGGCGAGGAGCGGCGCCTGACCCTGTTGGACGGTGCCGAGCCCGCACCGCGCCGCAGCGGTCGGCGTCCGAAGGCCTGAGTCCGGAGGCCTGAGTCCGGCGCCCCGTCGGGGCCGGTCTCAGTACCGGTTCCGGGTCGCGGCGCGCACGAGGGTGTCGAAGAGGCGCTGTTGGGCCGGGTCCTCGTGGGCGGTGTCCTCCGGGTGCCACTGGACGGCGGCGAACCAGCCTGGCGCGCCGGCGAGTTCGAGTGCTTCGACCGTTCCGTCGGCGGCGTGGGCGGCGGCGCTGAGGCCCGCCCCGATACGGTCGACGCGCTGGTGGTGGTAGCAGGAGGCCTCCACCTTCTGGACGCCGGTGGCCCGTTCGAGTACCGAGCCGCGCACGACCGCTACGGGGTGGACGAGGTGGCGGTGCTCCCGGTCGGGGCCGCCCATGTCCTGGTGGAGGGTGCCGCCGAGGGCGACGTTGACGACCTGGAGGCCTCGGCAGACGGCGAGCAGCGGCAGGCCGGCGTCCAGGGCGTGCCAGGCGAGGGCGAGGTCGAACTCGTCCTGCCGGTCGTCGACGTCGTAGACGCTTTCGTGGGCGTCGGTGTGGCCGTAGCGGTGCGGGGCGAGGTCACCGCCTCCGGGGAGCAGGGCGCCGTCGAAGCGGGAGAGGCGGGCCGACAGGTCGTCGGTGTCGGCCGGGTGGATGCTGACCGGCTCGCCGCCGGCCCGCCAGACGGACTCGATCAGGGCGCGGGCGTTGACCTCCGCGGCGTAGCGGAGAGCGGAGGTGGTGGCGGCGAAGCGGGCGGGGATCGCGATCAGGGGTCGGGTCACAGCTGGATCCAGGTGGTCTTCAGTTCGGTGTACTTCTCGATGGCGTGGGCGGACTTGTCCCGGCCGTTTCCGGACTGCTTCATGCCGCCGAAGGGGACGGTCAGGTCGCCCTCCTCGTAGCAGTTGACCCAGACCGTGCCGGCCTTGAGGGCGCGGGAGACCCGGTGCGCGGTGGAGAGGTCGGAGGTCCACAGGCCTGCGGCGAGCCCGTATTCGGTGGCGTTGGCCAGTGCCACCGCCTCCGCCACGTCGTCGAAGGTGAGGACGGAGAGCACCGGGCCGAAGATCTCCTCGCGGGCCAGCCGCATGCGGGGCTCGACCCGGTCGAAGACGGTCGGCTCCAGGAAGGTGCCGCCCGTGTCGGCGAGTGTGCGGACGCCGCCGGTGAGCAGCCGGGCGCCCTCGTCCAGGCCGCCGGCGATGTGCTCCTGGACGCGGGCGAGATGGCTCTCGCCGACCAGGGCCCCCATCTCGGTGGCGGGGTCGAGCGGGTCGCCGATCCGCAGGGCGGTGGCCCTTTCCACGACGGTCTCGATCACGCGGTCGGCTATCGAGCGGTGGACGAGGAGCCGGGAGGGGGCGGTGCACATCTCGCCCTGGTTGAAGAAGATGCCCCAGGCGGCGGTGGTGGCGGCCCGGTCCAGGTCGGGGGCGTCGGGGAGGATGATGTTGGGCGACTTGCCGCCCAGTTCCAGCCAGACCCGCTTGAGGTTCGAGTCGGCGGCGTAGCGCAGGAAGTGGCGGCCGACGGCGGTCGAGCCGGTGAAGGCGAGGACGTCCACGTCCGGGTGGAGGCCGATGGCCCGGCCCGCGGTGGGCCCGTCGCCGGTGACGACGTTGAGGACGCCCGGGGGCAGTCCGGCCTCGTCGGCCAGCCGCCCGAGCAGCAGCGCGGACAGCGGGGAGGACTCCGAGGGTTTCAGGACGACGGTGCAGCCGGCGGCCAGCGCCGGGGCCACCTTCCACGAGGCGAGGGTGAGCGGGAAGTTCCACGGGACGACCGCGCCGACGACTCCGGCCGGCTCCCGGGTGATGAGCGCGAGGGCGTCGGGGGCGACGTGCGGGGCCTCGTCGGTGAGCTTGTCGGCCAGTTGCCCGTACCAGCGGAAGGTGTTGATCGCGGCGCGCAGTTCGATCTCGTACGCGTCGGTGATGGGCTTGCCCATCTCCAGGCTGACGGTCAGGGCCAGGTCGGCCCGGTGGGTCTCCAGAAGGTCGGCGATCCGCAGGAGCACCCGGCCCCGGTCGGCGGGCGCCAGGCGCGGCCAGGGGCCGGAGTCGAAGGCCCGGCGGGCCGCGGCGACCGCCGCGTCCACCTCGGCGGTCGCGCCGTCGGCGACCTCGACCAGCGGCCGGCCGTCGCGGGGCGAGCGGACGGTGTAGGTGGCACCGCCCCCGGGTTCGTCGGCGCCGTCGATGCGGTGGGCGGTGGGCAGTTCCAACGCCTTGGCGCGGCGCAGCCACTCCTCGTGCGAGTCGTCAAGCATGGGGCCCTTCCGGATGGTTGGGGTACGGGCCGCCGCCGGGCTCGGTGCCCGGGCCCGGACGGGGTCAGTCGGCGTCGGTGTGCCCGGTGCGGGTGAACCGGGCGGCGCCGGCGGCCAGGACGAGCACCACGGGGACGGTGGCGGCGAGGGCCGCGGCGGTGCCGAAGGAGCCGCCGATGAGCGTGGTGAAGTTCGCCAGGATCACCCACACGGCCGTGGCGATGCCCAGCGCACCCAGCGCGGGGGCGATCAGGGTGTTCCAGGGCCGGGTGTCCAGGCGGGTGCGGCGGAAGAAGACGATCACGGACACGGAGGTCAGGAAGTACATGAGCATGATCCCGAGCACGGCCACGCCGCTGAACCAGGAGAAGAGGGCGAGCACGGGGTCCTTGCCGGCCAGCGCGAAGGGAACGACCAGCAGCACGGCGATGGCGGTCTGGACGCCGCCGGCCACCCAGGGCGACTGGCGGCGGTTGGTGGCGCTCAGGGCGCGCGGCAGCAGCCGGTCGCGGCTGAGCGAGAACAGGTAGCGGTTGGCCGAGTTGTGGAAGGCGAGAATGCCGGCGAAGAGGGAGGTCACCAGCAGGACGGGCAGCACGCGGCCGGTCCAGGCGCCGAAGAGGTGGCTGACCGGCGCGAAGACGAAGTCGCTGGAATCGCCGCCCTGCAGCGCGGCCCCGGCCGCCTCGGCGGCTTTGGAGGGCCCGTAGGAGGAGACCAGCGTCCAGGAGGTGAGGGCGAAGAAGACGGTGATCACGCCGACCGCCAGGTAGGTGGCCCGCGGGACGGTCTTGCGGGGCTCGCGCGCCTCCTCGCCGTAGATGGCGGTGGCCTCGAAGCCGATCATCGACGCCACGGCGAACATCAGCGCCACGCCCGGCGCACCCTTGAGCACCGCGCCCGGGGAGAAGGTCTGGGTGAATCCGAGGCCTTCCGGCCCGCCGCCCTTGAGGAGCGTGACGAGGGCGAAGGCGGTGAGGATGCTGAACTCCGCCAACACGAAGACCGCGAGGACCTTCGCGCCCATCTCGATCCCGGCCGCGCCGAGCACCTGGACGATCGCCATGGTCACCAGCGCGACCGCCCACCACGGCGTCCGCAGCCCGGCGTACTCCTGGATCAGGCCGCTCACCGTCACGCTGTAGAGACCGTACATGGCGGCCTGGACGGCACAGTAGGAGAAGAGCGCGACCCCGGCGCTGCCGGTGCCGGTGGTCCGGCCCAGGCCCTTGCCGATGTACGCGTAGAAGGCGCCGGCGTCCACGACGTGGCGCCCCATGGCGACGAAGCCGACCGAGAAGAGGAAGGTGATCACGCCTGCGACGACGTAACCGGCGGGCGCTCCCGGGCCGTTGCCCAGGGCGACGGAGACGGGGAGGGCGCCGGCGATGCCGGTCAGCGGCGCCTGCGCGGAGAGGACGAAGAAGAGGATGCCCAGCACGCCGAGGGCGTTGGACTTGAGCTTGCCTGGACCGGGGGCGTCCTGCACGGCCTGGTTTCTCGGGACCGTCTGACTGTCCACGCGGATCACCTGCCAAAGAAGTGGGGGCGGGATGTTGTTTTGAGCCAAACGAGTAGCCCTATGTTGGGGTGGAACTATCCATTTGGCAAGGGATTGCGTGAAGGTCGCCGCAGCGCACCCGGTTCCTTACCGGCCCGTGATCACAGCGACACATGGGACGGCCGCCGCACGGTGGAATCGGCGGGTACGGCACCCCCCGAGGGCGCGGATCGCCGCGCGGGGGCGGGTGGTGCCGCGGGGACGGCGAAGCCCCGCGGGAGAGTGCGGTCAGCTGTCCCCGTCGGCGTGGAGCAGTCGCAGCAGGGCGCGCAGCTCCCCCAGGGCGGCATCGGTGGCCTCGGGTTCCTCGAACACCAGCTGGTGCAGGACCAGGCCTTCCAGGGCCGCGAAGACCAGACGCATCAGCGCCGGGCTCGCGCCGTCGGGCAGCATGCGGTCCAGCTCCCGCTGGGTGGCGCCGAAGTACTCGTGGTACAGCTCACGCAGTTGCGGCAGCAGCTCCGGCCTGCGGCGGGATTCGAGCAGCAGCTCGTACTGGAACGCCTGGATCTCCGGGTCGCCCGCGACCATCCGGGACAGCCCGGCGGAGAAGTCCGCGACCCTGCCGGTGCCGGGCTCGACCGCGCTGGTGCTGAGGCTGGCGCGCACGGCGTGCGCCAGCGCCTCCTCGATCAGCGCGTCGCGCGAGCCGAAGTGGTGGACCACCAGGCCGTGGGTGACCTCCGCCTCCTCCGCGACCGCGCGGTAGGTGAGCTTGCGCAGGCCCCCTCGGGCGACGACGCGCACCGCCGCGTTTAGCAGCGCTTCGCGGCCCGCGCCGTAGTTCACGCTCTTGCGCGGCCGCTTGCCGTTGCTCGGGGCGGATTCGGTCATGCCCGGACCCTACCTCCTCGTACGCGGGTCGAAGCGCCGCACCGGGAGCGCTGTGCGGCGGCCCGGTGCGGCGCTTCGACCCGGACGGTGTCAGCCACGCTTCGGGGCGCGGATGCCCCGGAACTCCCAGTCACCGCCCAGAGCCGTGGACAGCACCTCCTCCGACTCCGTCGGCTGCGCGCCGACGTCGGTCCGGATCGGGGTGGGACCGGTGACGATGTGGTTGGTGAGCCGGCCCAGGCCCTCGACCTCGACCTCCACGACGTCCCCGGGCTGGACCGGGCGGGAGTTGGCCGGAGTACCGGACAGCAGCACGTCGCCGGGGTGGAGGGTGATGGTGCGGGCGATGTCGGCGACGAGGTAGTGCATGTCCCACTCCATCTCGTCGGTCGAGCCGTCCTGCACCACCTCGCCGTTGACGTACGTCCGCAGGTACTTGCCGTGGAAGTCCCAGTCGGTGACCAGCCCCGGGCCGAGCGGGCACAGCGTGTCCGAACCCTTCACCCGCAGCATGGACCCGGCATCGGTGTCACGGAAGTCGTGCAGGCCGTAGTCGTTGGCGACGGTGTAGCCCGCGATGTACTCCCCCGCCTCCTCGGGCGCGATGTTGCGGCAGGTCCGGCCGATGACGATGGCCACCTCGCCCTCGTAGTTGAGCCACTTGCAGCCCTCGGGACGGACGATCGCGCCCCGGTGGGAGTTGAGGGCCGAGGTCGGCTTGTGGAAGTACGTCGGCGCGGGGCCGAGCCCGATCCGGAACTCCTCGACCCGGCTGCGGTGGTTGAGGTGGACGGCGATGATCTTCGACGGAACGACCGGCGGAAGGTGCTGCGCTTCCTCGGTCTTGACGCGGCGGCCGTCGGCGGCGACCAGTTCGTCGCCCTCGCGGACGACCTGGACGGCGGCACCGTCGAGCAGAATGCGGCGGAATTCGGTCATGTCAGGGCTCCCAGTGCGGGTCTACGTGGTGGTGCGGGTCGTGGCGGGGCGCGGTCCAGCCGCCGGCCGGGCGGTCGAACCACAGGTGGACCTGGCCGGTGCCGATGGAGTTCTCGTACTCGCCGTACTGGCGGCCGGGCGCGACGCAGGCCGCCTCGCCGAGGGCGCCGGCCATCATGAGGTAGTGGAAGAACCTGGCCTCGGGCTTGTAGGCCCAGAACTCCGGCATGGCCTGGAGGACCTGGTCGTGGCGGCCCTGCTTGAACCAGGCGATGCGCTGCTGGTCCGCCTCCCGCGCCTCGGCGGTGAAGATGTGCTTCGGGTCGCTCGCCTCGTGGTCGCGCAGCTCGCGCAGCGGCCAGAAGGTGTGCGAGAGCGCGCCGGAGGCGATCAGCAGCACCCGGCGGCCGGGCGTGGCGGCGATGCCGTCGGCCAGCGCGCGGCCGAGGCGCAGGTGGTCCTCCATGTCGCCGGTCTGGCAGACGCCGATGGTGACCCAGCGCTTGTCGGGCAGTCCCTCACCGAGGAACTTCCACAGGTTGATGGTGGCGTAGTAGATCGGCAGGTAGTCGTCGTCGATCGCGGTGATCCAGGTTCCGTGCCTGTCCGCGAACCTGGCGATGTTGTGGGCCAGTTCGGGGTCGCCGGGGAAGTCGTACGGCATCCGGCACATGCCGCGCGGCAGTTCCTCCGAGGTGAACAGGCCCGCACGGCGCTGCTGGGCGGTGACCACGAACTCGACGGTGGTGGCCCAGTGCGAGTCCAGGACGACGACGGTGTCGTAGTCGTCGCGCTCGAAGACCTCGCGGCGCAGCTGCCGCAGGCCGGTGACGAGGGTGATCTCCTTGCCCTCGTTGAGTTCCAGCCGGTCGGCCTCCGGCAGCACGATGGTGGGGACATGGGCGAGCAGGCCCGCCCCGACGATCTCACCCATGGTCCTTCCATCCCTTCGGGGCGGTGACGGTGTTCTTGACGTCGCAGTAGAAGTCGAAGCTCCAGGTGCCGCCCTCGCGGCCGACCCCGGAGTGACGCGACCCGCCGAAGGGTGCCTGGAGATCACGGACGAAGAAGCAGTTGACCCAGACCGTGCCTGCGACGAGCTGCGCGGAGACCCGCTCGGCGCACTCGGGGTCGCCGGTGGCGAGGGTCGCGGCCAGACCGAACCGGGTGTCGTTGGCGAGCTCGACCGCTTCGGCCTCCGTGTCGAAGGTCTGGAGTGTCAGGACGGGCCCGAACACCTCCTCCTGGACGATCTCGCTGTCCTGGGCGACACCGGTGAGCAGCGTCGGCCGGTAGTAGAGGCCGCCGAGGTCGGTGTTCGGGCCGCCACCGATCACCGCGCGGGCGCCGCCGTCGAGGGCCCGCCGGACGAAGCCGTCGATCTTCTCCAGTTGCCGGGGATGGATGTTCGGGCCGAGGTCGGAGGCCCCGTCGCGCGAGTCGCCCTGGACCAGGGCCTCGGCCCGCTCGACGAAGCGGCGGGTGAACTCCTCGGCGACGGAGGACTCGACGAGGAGCCGGGTCGCCGCGAGGCAGACCTGCCCGGCGTTGTCGTACTGCTCGACCGCCAGGTCGGCCGCGAGGTCGAGGTCGGCGTCGGCGAAGACCAACAGCGGCGACTTGCCGCCGAGTTCGAGGCTGAGCGGGGTGAGGTTGGCGGCGGCGGCCGCGGCGATCCGCTTGGCGGTGGGGACCGATCCGGTGAAGCTGATCCGACGGACGCCGGGGTGGGAGACCAGGGCGTTGCCCACCTCCGCGCCGTAGCCCTGGACGACGTTGAGGACGCCGGCCGGCAGCCCGGCCTCGGCGGCGATGTCCGCGAGCAGCGAGGCGGTGAGCGGGGACCACTCGGCGGGCTTGAGGATGACGGTGTTCCCGGCGGCCAGGGCCGGGGCGACCTTCCAGGTGGCCAGCATCAGCGGGGCGTTCCACGGGGTGATCAGCACGCAGGGGCCGGCCGGGTCCCAGGAGACCTGGTTGGTGTGGCCGCGCGTGTCGAAGTCCTCGTGGCCCAGGGTCAGCAGCCAGTCCGCGAAGAAGCGGAAGTTGTGCGCGACGCGCGGCATCACGCCGCGCCGGTGGGAGCGCAGCAACGCGCCGTTGTCGAGGGTCTCGACCTTGGCCAGGTCCTCGATCCGCTTCTCGACGCCGTCGGCGATCGCGTGCAGGATGCGGGCCCGCTCCGCGCGGGGCGTCGCCGCCCACGCGGGGAAGGCGGCCTCGGCCGCGGCGACGGCCGCCTCGGCCTCCGCGGCACCGCCGCGGGCGATCTCGCCGAGCGTGGCGCCGTCGATCGGCGAGAGATCGGCGAACGTCTCGGCCGAGGCGACGCGGGCGCCGCCGATCCAGTGCCGGGTGTCGACCTCGACCCCGGCGACGGTGGTGGTGTGCTGGGTCATGTCCAGCCTTCCTCTCGTGACGGGTCGTCGGTTACTCGGCACCCGAGGTGCCGGACTCCAGCAGCGTTCCGCCGTCCCAGACCACACCGACCTGGCGGTAGTACGCGCCGATGGGCTCGTGGATCTCAAGTCGGGCCAGCTCCTCGGTGGGAGCCTCGAACAGCGTCAGATCGGCGTCGGCCGCCCAGGCCTGGCCGGCCTCGAAGGAGGCGGCACCGGTCTCGATCAGCTCGTCCAGGGCGAGGCCCTTGCCCTTCTCGACGGAGGGCAGCCAGCGGTGGTGGGCCATGGGGTGGCCGTTGACGAAGCCGTTGGTCTCGGACGGCTCGCGAAGCGTCACCACGGCCTCGGCCAGGCGCCGGTCGGCGGCGGCGAGGGTGGCACCGAACCGGGCGCCCGCCTCGATGCGGGGGGCCGGGCCGTAGGGGTGAGGGCGGGTCATGTGGATGGAGCCGAGCTTCTTCGGGTAGCCCTGGTGGAAGCCGCGGGCGATGGCGAAGTCCTTGTCGACCCAGATGTAGACGCAGCGCGAGTACGTACGGCCCCGGTAGGAGCAGCGGACGACCGCGAAGGCCTCCTTGTACTGGGATCGGACGGGATCCAGCAGTTCCTCCTTCGTGCCGGAGCAGGACTGCCAGTCGGCCCAGATGAGGGCGACCGCGCCGGGGTCCTCCTCCGCCAACTCCAGAGGAGCGGGCAGCAGTTCGCGCACGCGGGCGGGGTCGGTGCGGTACTCGACGGTGATCAGGTCGCCCGAGTAGTGCCACGGGGGCGAGGGGATGAGCGACGAGTCGCCGGTCGCGGTCTTGGGGTGGAAATAGCCTCGGACGGTGGTCACGGGTGGCTCCTGGGTTCGGGGCGCGGATGCCTGGGGGGTGCGGGGAGTCGGGCTCAGAGCGCCGTCGCGGCGCCGACCGGCGCCTTGAGCAGCTGGGCCCGGTAGCGGGCCGCGCCGGCCGCCATGGCCTGGCCGCCGAGGGCCACGACGCCGACGAGGCGGTTGTCCGTGTGGTAACCGACGAGGACGTCGCTGTCGGGGTCGCCGTCGAGGACCCGTACGTCGGCGATGCCGAGGGCCGGGGCGCCGAAGGACTGGAGCCGGAAGTCGTGCTGGTCGCTCCAGAAGGTGGGGAGCGGCGCGAAGGGGGCGAGGTCCGGCTCGGCGCCGCCGAGGTGCGCGACCAGCGTCTTCGCGCCGTGCTTGGCGGTGTCGCCGGGGATGGACCAGTGCTCGACGCGGCGCGGGACGCCGTCGTAGCGGGCGTTGGGGAAGCGCGCGACGTCACCCACGGCGACGACGTGGGGGAGGCCGCCGGCCCGGAGGAGTTCGTCGGTGAGCACACCGTCGGTGAGGTCGAGGCCGTTGCCGTCGAGCCATTCGGTGTTGGCGACGGAGCCGACCGACTCCACGACCACGTCGGCCGCGAGGACGGTGCCGTCCCCGAGGACCACACCGGTCACCCGGTCGTCGCCCTCGAAGGCCGACACGCCCGTCCCGAGGGCGAAGCGCACGCCCCGGTCCTCGTGGCGGCGGTGCAGGGCGCGGGCCAGCAGCTCACCGAGGGGGCGGAGCATCGGCAGCGGCTCGGGGTCGACGACGGTGACCTCGACCGCGCCGAGGCCGACGGCGGTGGCGGCGACCTCGCAGCCGATGAAGCCGGCGCCGACCACGACCACCCGCACGCCCGGGCGGGTCAGCTCCGCGCGCAGGGCCTCGGCGTCGGCGAGGGTGCGCAGGGTGTGGCGGCCGGCCACCGGGCCGGGGCAGCGGAGGCGGCGGGGGCGCATGCCGGTGGCGATGACGAGGCCGTCGAAGGGCAGCTCCGTGCCGTCGTCCAGCGTGAGGAGGCGGTCGGCCAGGCGGGCTCCGGCGACAGCGGCCCCGAGGCGCCAGCTCACGTCGGCGGCGGACGCCTTGGGGGTGAAGGCCAGCGACTCGAAGGGCGCCTTTCCGGCCAGCACCTCCTTGGACAGCGGCGGCCGGTTGTACGGCATGTGGGGCTCGTCGCCGATGACCGCGATCTCGCCGGTCCAGCCGGCGCCGCGCAACTGCTCGGCGGCACGCAGGCCGCCCATGGAGGCACCGGCGATGACGATGCGGGGGGCCATCGGGCTCAGTCCTCGATCCGGATGGCCTGGAGCGGACAGACGTCGGCGGCGTCCTCGACGTCCGCACGCAGCGCCTCGTCCGGCTCGCTGACGAAGGCCAGGTGGCCGCTGTCGTCGAGTTGGAAGACGTCGGGGGCGGCGAAGACGCACTGACCGTGGTCCTGGCACTTGTTCATGTCGACGACGACCTTCATGGCCGTTCCTCCTGCAGATGAGAGGCGTCGGGGCGCCGCGGGAGTGAGTGTGGGGGGAGTGGGGTCCGGCCGCGGCCGGACCCCCAGCCAAAGGGGTGCGAACCCCTTCCTCGTTTGGCTTCAAACAAGATAGGAGGATCGCCAGGACTGGTCAATGGCTATCCACCTGGATAAATTTGCGGCCCCAAACCCTTGCGACAGCGGGCGGCCCTCCCTACCGTTTGACATCAAATGACCACCTCCCCCCACCCTGGGCCCCACGAGAGGCCGGGAGGTGCCCCACCCAACGTCTGCCCGAGGAGATTCGCCCATGAGCGCATCCGACACCCCCGACGTCCGGCAGCACATGGACCGCCTGGCGGCCGAGGGCATCGACGTGGTCCGGGTGATCTACCCCGACCTGATCGGCACCGACCGGGGCCGCGACGTCCTACGCGGCCACCTGCCGTCGGCCGTCGAGCACGGCCTGGCCTTCTGCTGCGCCGTCTACCACACCACTCCCCGGGGCGGTGTGGTCCCGATCGCGGGCGGCCTGGAGGCCGGGCTGCCCGATGTCTCCGTCCACCCCGACCTGGGCAGCGTCCACGCCCTCCCGTGGGAACCCGGAGTCGCCTGGTGCCTGGGCAACACGACCGACCCCGCGACCGGCGCCCACTCCCCCGAGTCGCCGCGCGACCTGCTGCGCACGGTCCTCGCCCGCTGCGCGGATGCCGGACTGCGGCCCGTCGTCGGTCCCGAACTGGAGTACTTCCTGCTCGACGAGGCCCCGGAATCCCCGACCGGATGGCGCCGCTACTCCCGGGCCGTCGACGGCGCCGTCTACACCGCGGGGCTGCGCGCCGACCCCGACAACCACCTGCTGCGCACCCTGCGGCAGGTGCGCGACCTGGGCATCGGCGTCGTCAGCGGGAACCACGAGTTCGACGCCGGCCAGTTCGAGATCAACCTGACCCACTCCGATGCCCTGGACGCCGCCGACCGGGCCTTCCTCTTCAAGGCCGCCGTCAAGGAACTGGCCCGACGCGAGGGCCGGCTCGCCACCTTCATGGCCAAGCCGTTCAACGACGCGGGCGGCTCCGGTTTCCACCTGCACTTCTCCTGCCAGGACGAGGACGGCCGCAACGTCTTCGACGCCCCCGCCGCCCCCTTCGGCCTCTCGGACACCGGCCGCCACGCCATCGCCGGCATCCTCGCCCACGCCCCGGCACTGGCCGCGCTGCTCAACCCGACCGTCAACTCCTACAAGCGGTTCGGCCCGAACACCCTCGCCCCCTGGCTCATCGACTGGGGTCTGGACAACCGCAGCGCCATGATCCGCATCCCGCCCGAGCGCGGCTCCGGCGCCCGCCTCGAACTGCGCCTCGGCGACGCCAGCGCCAACCCCTACCTCGCCATCGCCGCCCTCACCGCCGCCGCCCTGCTCGGCATCCAGGAAGCCCAGGAGCCGCCCGCCCCGCTGGAGGGCTACGGGTACGACCCCGAGAAGTCCCGGATGCTGCCGATGGGCCTGCCCGCCGCGCTCGACGCACTGGAGGCCGACACCGCACTGGTGGACGTCCTCGGCAAGTCCTTCACCGACTCCTTCCTCGCCTACAAGCGCGACGAGGTCGCCCGTTTCCACCGGCACGTCACCGACTGGGAGTTCGCCGAGTACTCCTACCACCTCTGACCGATCCGCAGCACTCCCGGGAGAACCCCATGCCGAACCCGTTCGACCCCATGCCGCTGGACGAGATCGACCTCGCCGACAACGACAAGTTCCTCGACGGAGTCACCCCCTGGCGGATGTTCCACACCCTTCGCCACGAGGACCCGGTCCACTGGCAGCCCGAGCCCGAGCCCAACCGCGGCTTCTGGGCCGTCACCCGCCACGAGGACATCGCCCGGGTGGACCGCGACGCCGAGACCTTCACCTCCACGAAGTTCGTCAACCTCGAAGAGGTCGACGAGGACCAGATCAAGAAGCGCGCCTCCATCCTGGAGATGGACGGCGTCCGCCACCGCGCGATGCGTAGTCTGCTCCAGCGCCAGTTCGGCCAGGGAGTCATCAACCAGTACGCCGACTTCCTGCGCGGCCTGACCGCGAAGACCCTCGACGCCGCCCTCGCCAAGGGCAGCTTCGACTTCGTCAAGGAGGTCTCCGCCGACTTCCCCATCAACGTCCTCGCCCGGCTGCTGGACGTTCCCCCGGAGGACAACCAGCGGCTCATCGACTGGGGCAACCGGATCATCGGCAACACCGACCCCGACTACGCCGACGTCCTGCTCGACAGCGAGGAGAGCGAGAAGTACCGCGACCTTCCGTTCCGCTCCCCCGCCTCGCTCGAAGTCTTCGAGTACGGCCGCGAACTCGCCCGGCAGCGCCGCGGCGGCACCGGCACCGACCTGGTGTCCCGGCTCGTCAACGAGACACCGCGGGACGGCGTGCCACTGTCCGCCCAGGACTTCGACAACTACTTCCTGCTGCTGGTGGTGGCCGGGAACGAGACCACCCGGCACACCATCTCCCACTCGATGCTGGCCCTCATGCAGCACCCCGAGCAGTTGGCCCGCCTGCAGGCCGACCCCTCGCTGATCCCCACCGCCGTCGAGGAGTTCCTGCGCTGGGCCTCCCCGGTCTACCACTTCCGGCGCACCGCGACCCGCGACGTCGAACTCGGCGGCAAGCGGATCCGGGAGGGCGACAAGGTCGTCATGTGGTACGCGTCCGGCAACCGCGACGAGGAGGTCTTCGACAACCCCTACGACCTCGACGTCGCCCGGCAGAACAACGACCACGTCAGCTTCGGCAAGGGCAGCCCGCACCTGTGCCTCGGAAACCTGCTGGCCCGCACCGAGATCCGCATCATGTTCGAGGAACTGATCCCCCGCCTCGCGAGCATCCGCCTGACCGGGGACGTTCCCCGGGTCCGCTCCAACTTCGTCAACGGCATCAAGAAGCTGCCGGTCGAGGTCACCCTCGCCTGACGGTTCACCGATCCACCGGAACGGTCGCCCCGCGGTCGCGGCACCCACCACCACGGCCGCGGGGCGGCCGGCATCTCGGCCCATCTCACTCGGCGGGCAGTTCCCGATGGTTTTCGAGGCCACCGAGGCGATCGCCAAGAGGGCGTTGGACACGGGGCTGATCTGGGTGACGTACGGCGGATCGCTGGAACACCAGAGCGCGGACATCCAGTTCAGCTTCATCGAGGGCGGCGCACTGCTCGGGGAGGCCGCCGCGAAGTGGGCCAACCAGGAGCTCGATCGACACGGTGGTCGACGCCTTCCTCGCGGCGAACGCGGTTGCACCGCGCCCGGATGCCCGGCATTACGTCATCCACGGTGACTTCGTCAGCGCGGGCAGCCTCGCCAGGCTGGCCGCGCATGGCTACGGCGTCAATATGAACCCCGCCATCAAGTGGACCATCTCCGATCTGATGGACGAGGTCGTCGGCCCCGACCGCTCCGCCTACCAATGGCCCGTACGGTCCGCCGTCGAGGCCGGAGTCACGGTCTGCGCCAGCTCCGACGCGCCGATCACCGAGCCCGACTGGCGGCAGGGAGTGGCCGCGATGATGCTGCGGGAATCGAAGGCCAGCGGCCGACCGAGCGGGCCCGAGCAATGCGTGTCGCTCGCCGACGCCCTGCGCGCCTACACGATCGACCCGGCCCGTCAGGACTTCGCCGAGGACTGGAAGGGGTCCATCGAGGTCGGCAAGGTCGCGGACCTGTGCGTGCTTGACCGCCCGCCACTGGGCCTGGACCCGCACTCGATCACGGACGCAGAGGTGGACCTGACGGTATTCGACGGGCGCGTCGTTCACGAGCGCTGATCTCCCGACCCGGGTGTGGGGCACTCGCTGCGGTGGGGACACGGGCCGCAGTGCCGGGCGTCGAACGCCACGACTGTGTAGGGCGCTTGGGCGGGTGGCTCGGACCAGATGCCGCTGGTTCTCCCGCCCGGGCAGGTGACCTGGCGGCGGTCGACAGACAGGGTCGGGCGCCGAGTTGACGGTCCGGGCCCGACCCTGTGTTGGTTCAGCTCTTGCCGGTCAGGAGGTGAACTGCCACCAGTTCATATTGAACAGGTACCCGCTGCCACCGGCGAAGCGCAGGTACAGATCGTGCGTCCCGGTCGCACCGGTGACAGGGCACGAGACCGTGCTCCAGGACTGCCAGCCTCCGGTGCCCGACACCGTGCAGGTCCCGACCGTTGGCCCGGTAGTACTGTCCAGGTGCAGCTCAATGCGGCCGCCGCTGGTGCCTGAGGCCACCCTGGCGGTGAACGAGCGGGCACCGGTGCCGAATGCTACGCCCTTGACCTTGGTGTAATCGCCGTTCTCAATCCAGCCGATGTTCATCCCGCCCTCGCTGGAGGGTTCGGTTTCGATGCCGCTGCCCCACGCGATGGTCTCGGCTTCCTGACGGACATAAGGATTGAGCGTGCCGACCTGCGGCACCCCGGCCGTCGTCATATTGATCGTTGGAATGGTGCCGTCGGCGTTGTAGCTGAACTTCTCCACCGCGACCGACCGGGTGTAGCCACCGCCGCCCGGCAGAGCGCCGTTGTGGTAGAAGAAGTACGAGCCGCCGTTGAAGTCGACGAGGCCGGCGTGGTTGGTGAAGCTGCTGCCCTGCGTGGGCATGATGGTGCCGCGATACGTCCACGGTCCGGTCGGGCCGGGCGAGGTGGAGTAGGCGATGAACTCGGAGCAGCATTTCGCCGCGAACACCATGTAGTACAGGCCGTTTCGCTTGTAGAACCACGGGCCTTCCTCGTACTGGGTGGGCCGGTTCGCATCTCCCGTGCGGGTGCCGAACCCCGCGGTGGTCAGCGGTATCTGCGTCGGGCTGCCGGAGTACGAGGTCATGTCGGCGTTGAGCCGGACGTACCACAGACGCGGGTTGCCGTAATACAGATAGGCCTGCCCGTCGTCGTCGATGAAGACGGTGGGGTCGATTTCGGCGTTCTGGATCAGTGGACCGCCGATCGCGTCGCGGAACGGCCCGGTGGGGCTGTCCGAGACCCCGACTCCGATGGCTTGCGATCCGTTGGTCATCCGCACCGGCACATACCAGTAGAACTTGCCGTTGCGGTAGACGGCCTGTCCCGCCCAGGCGTCCGCGCCGGCCCAGCTGAAGGTCGCCAGGCTCATCGGCGAACCGTGATCGGTCCAGTTCACCATGTCCGACGAGGACGACACCCGCCACTCGCGCATCCTGAAAGTCGTCGAGTTGTCCTCGTCGTGTCCGGTGTACAGGTAGACCCGGCCGTTGTAGACCAGCGGTGCCGGGTCGGCGGTGTAGATGTGCTGCACGATCGGGTTGTCCGCCTGGGCCGCAGCCGGAAGAAATGCCATCAGACAGAGAAGGCTTACCGTCAAGGCGAGGACGCGTTGCGACCACCGCTGAAGTGTGGATGTCACTGTTGAGTCCCTTGTTCGGTTGGGCTGGGAAGGGGTGGCGTCGGCACCGACGGCAACTGCCCCGAAGTGGCGTGTGAGCGTTAACATTTCTGGGGACGAGCCGCACAGAGAGCCAACCGGCAGGGCAGCTGAACGCGCCCGTGCGACCTGAGTGTCCCTCAGCATGTGCAGGATCAGCCAGAGTTCTGTCTGAAGAGGAAGTGGCTGCTCCGCATCGAGGTCAGTGGCGGCGGCTGAACCGGGATCCACCGATCGGTTGGCACCGGGCCTTGGAGCTGTCGAGCAATCGGTGGTTCCCCTGACATGGGACCCATGGCGCCCTCGCGGCCCTACCACCACACCGCACCGCCGATAAAAGTATGAGTAATAGTCCCCCTGGGGGATTTTTCCGCCTACGAAAAAGTGCGCAACGATAAACGCTGGGGCATCTATAGAATGCCGATGACATTAACCCGCTCATCATTCCGACAGGCCTCGACATGAGGGCTTCTATGTGCGAAGAAAGCACGGCCCGCATCCCGGTGGTGTGCGGGCGCCACGACATAGTGGAGTTGTTCATGACAGCGAATGTCCGCGCGGTCGGCGCGAAGACAACTGGCGGACCCCGCAGACGCACCGGCCTGGCGGTCGTGGCCGGCGCTCTCGTGATGGCCGTCGTCGCCGCGTGCGGCAGCGGCGGAACGGCCGGGTCCGCCGGAAGCTTCCATCCGGTGGAGCAGACCGGCGGCACCCTGACGGTATGGGTGGACTCCACCCGCCTGGCGGCCGCCAAGCTGTACCAGCAGCAGCACCCCGAGGTGACGATGGACATCGTTACCTACGACGGGGACGCCAACGGCTCCGGCTACTTGCGCACCAAGGTCAGCCTGTTCAACCGCACCGGCAAGGGCTGGCCGGACGTGGTCTTCAGCAGTCAGAACAACGAGACCACCTGGGCCGTGGACGCCGGCTTCACCGCCCCGCTGAACAAGGGCCTCATCCCCGACTCAACGCTGTCCAAATGGGCGAAGGACGCCAACGTTCCCTGTACCGTCAACGGCACGTTGTACTGCCTGCGTAACGACCTGGCCCAGACGGTGCTGTGGTACAACGCGCCACTGATGAAGGAATGGGGCTACCAGGTCCCGCAGAGCTGGGAGCAGTACCAGGCGCTCGGGCAGCAGGTGGCCGCCGAACACCCCGGGTATCTGGTGGGTTCGGTCGGCGACGCCTTCGCTCCCGAGATCTACATGTGGGCGAGCAAGTGCGGGGCCAACCAGATCACCGGTCCCAAGACGGTGACGGTCCAAGCCACCGGTGAGAACTGCCGGCGCATGGCTTCGCTGCTCGACACGCTGATCGGGACCAGGACGATGTCGCTGAGCAGCGTCTTCAGCTCGGACTTCGGCAAGAACCAGGCCGACAAGATCCTCCTGATGCCCGGTCCGTCCTGGTTCGGCGGCGCGCTGTTCCAGGACACCCTCAAAACCCCGGCGGGCCAACTCGCCGTCGCGCCGACGCCCAGGTGGTCCGCCGAAGCCGACACCACCGTGGGCAACGTGGGTGGCGGAACCTGGCTGCTGTCCGCCCACAGCGCGAACCTCGCGGCCGGCACGGCCTTCATGACCTGGGTGACGACTTCGGACGAGTACCAGGTCGCCCTCGCCCCCACCTACCCCGCCTACGCTCCCGCGGCCGAGAAGTGGCTGGCCAGGCAGACCGCCTCGGGCTACTACGTGGGTGACATCGCCGGGCCGCTGCAGGCCGCGGCAGGCCAGGTCTGGCCCGGCTGGGGATACGGCGAGTTCAGCCAGGAAGCCATCTGGGCAGCCACGATGACCCCCAAGCTGACCGCGGGGGAGTCGATGGTCTCCCTCCTGCCGACCTGGCAGAAGGCGATCGTCGACTACGCCCGCGCCGCCGGCTACACGGTGACGCAGTGACCTCGCACCAGGTCGAGACCGGCCGGGCCACCGCGCGGAGCTTGCGCGCACGGTGGCCCGGCCGGGCCGGGCACGCCTTCGTCGCGCCCTACGTGGTGCTGCTGATCGCCTTCGGCCTGGTGCCGACCGGCTACGCGATCTACTACTCCTTCACCGACGACGGGGGCTCCTTCACCGGCCTGTCCAACTTCTCCACCGCCATGAACGATTTTCGGTTCGCCCCCGCCGTCTGGCACGTGGCCCTGTATCTGGTGTGCTGGATGACCTCGCTGGTCGTCTTCGTCGTCGGCCTCGCTCTCCTGCTGCACCGCCTGACACTGAAGGGCGTGAGCAGGGCCCTGCGGTTCCTCTACTACGTGCCCGGCGCGCTGGCCGGGGCGGCCGGCGTCATGGTGTGGCTGTTCGTGCTGGACCCCGCGGTCAGTCCCGTCGCCTTCCTGCTGCGGGCCCTCGGTTACGACTCCTTCGGCGAGGTCATCGCCCCAGGCCACCTGCCGATCCTGTTCACCCTCATGGCCTTCTGGACCGGGGCGGGCGGCTGGATCGTGGTGATGTACGGGGCGCTGAACAACATCTCGACCGATGTCCTGGAGGCCGCGCGGATCGACGGCGCGGGAGCCTGGCAGACGGCCTGGCGGATCGAGATTCCGCTGCTGCGGAAGTGGATCGTCTACATGGCCGTCCTCGTTTTCGCAGGCGGTACCCAGTTGTTCATCGAACCCCAGTTGCTCTCCCAGGCGAGCCTGGGCGTCGCGGGCCGGGACTACTCGCTCAACCAACTCGCCTACGATTTCGCGTTCCTGAAAAACGACGTCAACACCGCGGCCGCCATCTCGGTCGGGCTCCTGGTGGTCGGACTGGCCGCGACGGGCGTCTTCGTGGCCAGATCAGGGTTCTTCGATGCGGACTGACATCGGGCGGCGCTCCGTCGCCCCCCTCGTCCGGCAGGGCGCCGGGGCCGGTCCGGCCGGGACGACCGGGCGAGGCCGCGTGAACCCGCTGCCGGCCCTGGTGCTGCTGCTGTTCCTCGTCTTCTTCGTGCTGCCGGTGCTCTGGCTGCTGCTGGCCGCCACCAAGACCGACGAGCAGTTGGCGCACAGCAGTCCCCTGTCGTTCGGCTCCCTCCACGCGCTGAAGGCCAACTGGGATTCCCTGAGCGCCTACCAGGGTGGCGTGATCTTCACCTGGCTGCGGAATTCGGCCGTCTACTCCTTCGTCGCGCTGGCCATCACCTTGTGCGCGGTGGTACCGGCCGGCTACGCCATGGCGCTGATGGAGTTCCGCGGTCGGCACATGCTTCTGATCGCCACGCTGGTGGTGATGCTGATGCCGAACGCCGCCCTGGTCGTACCGCTGTTCCTGGAGCTCAACGTGGTGCACCTGATCGGCTCGATGTGGTCGATCATCCTGCCGTACGCGTTCTACCCGTTCGGGGTGTACCTGACCTACATCTACTTCAGCACGGCCCTGCCCCGGGAACTGCTGGACGCGGCCCGACTCGACGGCTGCTCGGAATTCGGCGTCTTCCGCCGGATCGCGCTGCCGCTGGCGGCCCCGGTCGTCGCCCTGGTCGGCTTCTTCAGCTTCGTCGCCAACTGGACCAACTACTACCTGCCCTACGTGATGCTGCCGGAGAGCAACCAGTACCCCGTCCAGGTGGGCCTGGGCATGCTGCTCAACTCGGTCCCCCAGTTCAACCCGACCGTGGGAGCAGTGGCGGTCCAGCGTCCCGAACTGGCCCTGGCCACGCTGCTGGCGATCACGCCCGTCCTGGCCGTCTTCCTGTTCTCCCAGCGGTTCCTGGTCTCCGGCCTGCTCGCCGGCGCCAACAAGAGCTGACCCCGGCCGGTCGCCTCACTTGCCTGAATCGAGTAGTCCCTGAATCGAGTTGTCCCTGAATGGAGTCGTCCCTGATGCATCCCCGCCTCACGGCCTCGGTGCCGCTGCTCGAACCGCCGGGCTGGGCGATCGCGCAGCGCGAGCTGTTCGATCTGCTGGACCGGGCCCGGCACCGGTTCGCGGCCGACTTCACCGGACCGGACGGGCGGCTTCGCTACACCGGTGAACTGACCTCCCGCGACGGCGCGGACGACTTCTACGAGGTCTTCTTCAACTGGCCGCAGCTGTACCTGCTCGGCGGCTCGGACGACATCCTGCACCAGGCCGAGCGGCACTGGGAGGGCGTCACACACCAGCTGACCGAGCTGGGCATGCTCAAGAACGAGTACGAGCGCGGCTATGACTGGTTCCACCAGGGCGAGAGCCTGCTCCTGCTGTACTTCCTGTGCATGGCCGCCCCCGACCGGTGGGCCGGGCGGGCACTGCGCTTCGCCGACCTCTACGTGGACCCGGCGCACGGCAACTACGACCCCGAACACCGCATCATCCGCCGGCCCCACAACGGCAGCGACCCCGACCGCGAAGGACTCTTCGACGGCGACGCCTACCCCTGGCTGCCGGACGAAGCCCGGACGTACGGCTTCCCGCTCGACTGGACCCTTCCCGCCGGGGCCCCGCAGCCGCCGCTGGAGGCCGACCCGCGCCTCGGCGAGGAGATGCGCCGCCGCATGGGCTCCGGCGACACCGCGGTCAACCTGGCCGCCGCCGGCCTGGTCCACAACGCCTGGATGCTCTCCGGCGAACAGCGTTACGCGGACTGGATCACCGAGTACGTCGGAGCCTGGCGGAACCGCGCCGCCGCCAACGGCGGGATCCTGCCCGACAACGTCGCCCCCGACGGCACGGTCGGCGGCCTGCTGGAGGGGCGCTGGTACGGCGGCCACTACGGCTGGTCCTGGCCGCACGGCTGGTACAGCATCGGGCACGCGGCGATCGTCGCCGCGCTGGCCGGCGCCGCCGTCACCGGCGACGACTCCTACCTGGACCTGGTACGCCCCGCCCTGGACGAGATCATCTCGCACGGCAAGGTGATGTCCTTCACCGCGGCGGACTCCAGTCTCCGCTCCAAGTGGATCCCCCAGCTCGCCGAGGAGGTACGCACCCCCACCTTCCACGTGCCGCTGCGTTACAAAGACGAAGGCTGGTTCGACTACAACCCCATGCTGATGGCGGTGCCGACCGCGCTGTGGCACCACACGGCGTCGGAGGCCGACCAGCAGCGCATCGAGCGCCTGCGCGCTGCCGCCGGATACGACTGGCGCACGGTCCGCTCCTTCCGCAGCAAGGAGGAAGCCGGGCATGAGGAGCCCTGGCTGGCGTTCCTGGCGGGAGACGATCCGGACTACCCGGAGAAGATCCTGGCCGCCGCCCAGGCCCAGGTACGTCACCGGCTGACCCGGATGGAGCTCTACCGTGACAGGGAGGTGCCTGAAGCCGACATCCACCTGTGGCAGCAGTCCAACCCCGTCGTCACCGAGGCACTGGTCCAACTGACCTGGGGCGGCCCCCAGGTGGTCTACAACGGGGGACTGCAGCAGGCGCGCGTGCGCTACTACGACGCCACCGCCCGCCGCCCCGGCCTGCCCGTCGGCGTCGCGGCCCTGGTGTCGTCCATCGACCCGGACGCCACGGTCGTCGACCTGGTCAACCTCGACCCCGAACTCGCCCGCTCGGTGATCGTCCAGGCCGGTGCCTTCGCCGAACACACCATCCGCACGGTCGATCACACCGCCTGCGAGGACCCCTCCTGGATCGGCGACCTGTACGACTACGGTCACACGGCCCCGACAGTCACCACCCGCTCGATGCGGGTCGAAGGGCCCTGGCTGCAAGTGGAACTGCCCCGCTCCAGCACGGTCCGCCTCACCCTGCGGCTCGGCCTGCGCACCCAGGCGCCCTCCTACCGCACGCCCTTCGACATGGCAGGCCCCGGCGCCGGCGTCAGTCCTGCCGGCTCCACCGCACGTCCAGGCGCTTGAGGCCGTTCTGGAAGTTGGACACCAGCCGGGCGGGCACCGCGCCGGGGGCCAGCTCCAGTGCGGGCAGGCCGGTGAGGACGTGGCGCAGCATCGCCGTCATCTGGAGGCGGGCCAGCCGGGCGCCGATGCAGAAGTGCGGGCCGTGGCCGAAGCTGACGTGGTCGTTCGGGGTGCGGGTGATGTCGAAGCGGTCCGGGTCCGGGAAGACGGTCTCGTCCCGGTTGGCGGAGGCGTGGTACACCACCACCTTGTCCCCCCGCCGGATGCGCCGCCCGCCCAGTTCGACGTCCCGGGTGGCGGTGCGCCGGAAGTCCACCACCGGCGGCCAGTGGCGCAGCATCTCCTCGACCGCCGAGTCGATCAGCTCCGGCCGCCGCAGCAGCAGCCGGTACTGGTCGGGGTGGCTGAGCAGCGAGTACAGGCCGCCCGGCAGGGCGTTGCGGACGGTCTCGTTGCCGGCGACCGCGAAGAGGAAGAAGGTCGTCTCGAACTCCGCCGTGTCGAGTCCGCCCGCCCGCATCCGGGCGAGCACGCTGCCGGGGCGGGGGCGTTCGGCGAGCGCGTGGGCATAGGCGAACATGTCCGTGAGGGCGGCGTGCGAGCGGGGGTTGACCGGGCGGCCGTCCGGCGTGGTGCGGGTCGTGGGGCGGTGGGCGAGTGCGGCGCGGCCGAGGTCGGAGAGGGCGGCCGGGTCGACCGTACGGGAGTCGGCGTGGTCGGCGTCCTGGTAGCCGATCACCCGGTCCGCCCAGTCCTGGAGCAGCAGCCGGTCCTGCTCCGGGACGCCCATGATCCGGGCCAGCGTCCGCACCGGGAGGTCGGCGGGGAGCCGGACGAAGTCCGCCTCGCCGCGCGCCCGCACCTGCCGGACGGTGTCCGCGGCGTGCTGCTCGATGCCGTCCGCGAGCTCCCGCAGGGCGCGCGGGGTGAACGCCCCCGCGACGATGCGGCGCAGCCGGGAGTGGCCGGGCGGGTCCTGGTTGAGCATCATCGTCCGGGCGAAGTCCAGGTCGGCCGGCGAGTCCGGGTCGCGGATCTGGGTCGCGCCCAGGTGCGAGGAGTACAGCTCCGGCGCGCGCAGCACGGCCTTGACGTCGGCGTGCCGCAGCACCGCCCAGTAGCCCGGCCCGGCCGGCCACGCCCCCGCCGCGGGCTCCTCCACCCAGCAGACCGGCGCTTCGGCCCGCAGCTCGCGCAGCAGCTCGTACGGCACGCCCTCGGCGTAGGTCTCGGGGCGGAAGATCCGGTTCACCCGCGCCTGCTCGAAGCCCATACCGCCCGACCGTACGCCGCGCCCCGGCGCGCGGCCAGACGGCGGGACGTTGCGGTGGCACGTGGCGGTGGCACGTGGCGGCTGCGCCCGGCTGCCGCCGGTGAGGGCCGGGATCCCGTAGGGTCGGCCAATGGCCAAGTACTTCGACGTGCACCCAGAGTCTCCCCAGCCGCGCACCATCAGCACGGTGGCCGCCAGTCTCCGGTCCGGGGCGCTGGTCGCGTACCCGACCGACTCCTGTTTCGCGCTGGGCTGCCAGCTGGACAACCGTGACGGCCTCGAACGGATCCGGTCGATCCGGCGTCTCGACGAGCGCCACCACTTCACCCTGATGTGCGAGGACTTCGCGCAGCTGGGGCAGTTCGTCCAGCTCGACAACAACGTCTTCCGCGCCGTCAAGGCCGCGACGCCGGGCAGCTACACCTTCATCCTGCCCGCCACCAAGGAGGTCCCCCGCCGGCTGATGCACCCGAAGAAGAAGACGGTGGGGGTCCGGATCCCCGACCACGCCGTCACCCGGGCCCTGCTCGCCGAACTCGGCGAGCCGCTGCTCTCCAGCACCCTGGTGCTGCCCGGCGACGACGAGCCGATGACCCAGGGGTGGGAGATCAAGGAGCGTCTCGACCACGTGCTGGACGCCGTGGTGGACTCGGGCGACTGCGGCACGGAGATGACGACGGTGGTCGACTTCTCCAGCGGCACGCCGGAGATCGTCCGCCGGGGAGCCGGCGACCCCGCGCGCTTCGAGTGACGCCCCGGGGCGCTGCGCCTCGGGCCAGTGCCTCAGGCCGCGGCGAGGGCCGCGAGTTCGCGCAGGTCGACGCCGCGGCGCAGCGCGCGCGCGTCTTCCTGGAGGTCGGACGGCGGCACCGCGAGGACGGTGCAGCGGGCGTGGGCGAGGCAGTAGTGGCTCACCGAGCCGCCGCCCTGGAACAGCCGGCGCACCGCGCCGCGCACCGCACCGCGCCGGCCCGCGCCGACCACCAGCAGGTCCCCCGGCCGGTCGGCCAGCCCGGTCAGCACCGGCCCGGCCGGGCCGCGGACCACCTGCGGCTCGACCCGCACCCCGGCCGGGAGCCCGCCGAACGCCTCGTCCAACGCCCGCTCCAGGCGGCCGGCGGCCATCTCCCGCCAGGCCCGGAGCAGCGGCGGGCAGGGCCGCAGCCGGTAGTTGTACTCCCCACCGACCGGCGTCCACGCCAGCACCGGCACCAGCACCGCACCCCGCTCACGCGCCTCGTCCGCCGCCCGGTGCAGGGCGGTCAGGCTCTCCAACGAGCCACTGACTCCGACGATGACGCGCGCGCCGTCCGACATGATCCTTCGCTTTCCGGTGTTCGATCGTCCGATTGCTTGGTGATTATGCTTCCACAAGGGCTCACGGCCTGCAAATCAAAGGCTTTAACTGTATATAGCCTTGCATCGTGCGGCGCCTCGCCCGTCCCCCGCCGAATTCACTGGCGGCGGCCCGACCGGTTCGGCCACCCTGGTCGGCGTGCCCGTACCGAACACCACCACCCCGAGCGCTGAAGCACCACAGAGCGCGGACCCGCAGAGCGCGGACCAGCCGGAACCGAGACACCGGATCCGCGCCGTCCATACCGCCGAGACCGTGACCGTCCACCAGGCGTACGCACCCGGGATCGGCCTGCCGGCGGCCCGCGACGGTCGCTTCCCCGAGCAGTGGAAGCGCGACCGGATGACGTGGATCAAGCCCTCCTTCCTCTGGATGATGTACCGCTCCGGATGGGCCACGAAGGAAGGGCAGGAGACCGTGCTCGCCGTCGAGATCGACCGGGCGGGCTTCGAGTGGGCTCTGGAGCACGCCTGCCTGGCCCATTACGAACGCGGACTCCACCCGGACCGGGCGACCTGGCAGCGCCTCCTGAAGCGCTCCCCCGCACGGGTCCAGTGGGACCCCGAGCGCGACCTGCACCTGCGGCCGCTGCCGTACCGCTCGCTGCAACTCGGCCTCACCGGCGAGGCCGCCCGGCGGTACGCCGACGAGTGGGTGGTGTCCATCACCGACGTCACGCCGCTCGTGCGGCGGATCCACGGGCACCTGAGGGACGGCGAGGCAGAGGCGGCCCGGCGGCTGCTGCCGGACGAGCGGCCCTACCCGATGGCCGGCGGCCTGCCGGCCCACCTGGGCGGGTGAGAGGCGGGGCGGAGGCGGACCGGCCGAGTGGCGGCATACGATCGGCGGGTGACCAAGCGCAGTGATTCCTCGTCAGCGTCCCCGGTGACGGTGTTCTCGCACGGCTGGGCGATGCCGGCCGGGGACTCCGTCCTGTCCGTCGGCTCCGTGGGGTCGGTGCTGTCCATCGGGTCGGTCGGTTCGGTGCTGTCGGTCGGGTCCGTCGGCAGCTTCCTGTCGATCGGGTCGGCCGGTTCGGCGGTCTCCGCGCTGTCCGTCGGCTCGTGGCTGAGCGTCGGCTCGCTGCTCTCCGCGAACTCGCGGTGGTCGGTGCTGTCCTGGCGGTCCCGGCGCGGGCTGATGGTGGCGGGCGCGGTGGCCGTCGCCGCCGGCGCGGCGGGTGCGGCGCTCGCGGGCGGGTCGCCGGCGCGCCGTCGGGGCCGGTAGGGCCGTGGTCCCGAAGCTTCCGCCGCTCGGCCCGTGGATCCGGCGCCTGCCGCGCAACCCGGCGTTCTGGTACGTCGCCGCGCTGGCCGCGATGTGGCCGGTGCTGCGGCTGCTGCCACCCGAGCGGGTGCACGCGCTGCGCGCCTGGGTGTCCACCGATCTCGGCAATCTGCGGCTGTGGCCGGACGGCCATCCGGTCGAGTCGCTGACCCTGTCGGCCTTCGTCCCGCAGGACACCATCTGGGTCTGGCCGGTGTTCGCGCTCTCCCTGTTCGCGGTGGTCGGGGCGCTCGGCGCCCGCCGGGCGGTGGCCGCGGTGGCCCTGGTCCACGTGGCGGCGACCGCGTTCACCGAGGGCCTGGTGTGGTGGCGGATCGAGCACGGCTCGCTGCCGGCCGAGGCCGCGCACGCGATCGACACCGGCCCGTCCTACGTCGTGGTGACCGCCCTGGCACTGGCCGCCACCCGGGCCCGGCCCGCCTGGTCGCGGGCGGTGTGGCTGCTGATGCTCGCGGTCGCGGCCCCGGACCTGCTCGGCGGCCTCACCGACGGCGGGACCGCCGCCGTCGGCCACCTGGTCTCGCTGCTCGGCGGGCTCGCCGTCGCGGCAGCGCACCGCTTCGGCCTGCGCCCGCTGGCCCGCCGCCCCCGCCCCGGGGCGCGTCCGGCCGAACCCGAACCCGAGCCCGAGCCCCAGCCGGAGCGGGTGCCCTGCCGCTAAAGCTTGTTCCGGAAGGTCGGAGAGTGGGCATTTCTGCGGTATGGGTGGGGTGCTCCGGGCTGAGCCGGTGTGGGTGGAGACGTTCACGGGTCTGCGGATGCGGCAGTTCGAGGGCCTGGTGCGGGTGGTGCGGGAACGGGGTGGCAACGGTCCGGGTGGTGGTCGGCCGTGGTGTCTGCCGCTGTCGGACAGGGTCCTGTTGGTGGCCGTGTACTACCGGACGAACCTGACCATGCGGCAGTTGGCTCCGTTGTTCGGGATCTCGACGGCGACGGTGTGCCGCGTCGTCCGGCGCCTGGGCCCGCTTCTGGCCCTGGAAGCCGTTCCACGCCCGGCCCCGGGCGTGGAACGGCTGTGGATCGTGGACGGCACCCTGATCCCGGTGCGCGACCGGAGCGTCGGGGCGTCGAGCCGCAATTACCGGTTCTCGGCGAACGTGCAGGTCGTCATCGACGCCGACACCCGGCTGGTGGTCGCCACCGCCCGCCCGGCGCCGGGCAACAAGGCCGACGCCCATGTCTGGCGGGCTTCCGACCTGCCCGCCGTGTGCGCCGACGCGACCGTGCTCGCCGACGGCGCCTACCCGAACACCGGGCTGGTCGTTCCCCACCGCCGACGACCCGGGCGTCCACTCCTGCGGGCCCAGGAGGAGGACAACGCCGAACACCGCCGCGTGCGCGCCCGCGTCGAGCACACCTTCACCCGCATGAAGAACTACAAGATCCTCCGCGACTGCCGACAGAAAGGCGACGGCCCGCACCACGCGGTGCAGGCCGTCGCCCACATGCACAACCTCACCCGAACCGCCTGAACCAGCAGGCCAGACCACACCCCCCACCTGCCCACACCCAGACTTCTGCAACAAGCTTTAGTGTCCGTCTTCAAAGCTGATCAAGTGATGAGGGATCATGGTGGTCGTGGTGGGTCGTCATGAGCTTTCGGATGCCGAGTGGGCTGTGTTGTCGCGGTTTCTGCCCGCTTCGGGGGTAGCCGGTCGTCCGCGGTCGGACGACCGGCTGGTGCTGAACGGGATCGTGTGGAAGCTGCGGACCGGCACGTCCTGGCGGGACGTGCCGGAACGCTACGGCTCGTGGCAGACCCTGTACACGCGTTTCCGCAGGTGGGCGCTGGACGGCACGTTCTCCCGAATGCTCCGTGCGATCCAGGCGGAGAAGGACTCGACGGGGGACATCGACTGGCTGGTGTCGGTCGACTCCACGATCGTGCGGGCCCACCAGCACGCCACCGGCGGCAAAAAGGGGCAGCAGACCGGGACGAAGCGGGTAATCACGCCCTCGGCCGATCCCGTGGAGGACTGAGCACCAAGCTCCATCTGGCCTGCGACGGACGGGGCCGCCCGCTCGGCTTCGTCCTCTCCGGCGGCAACACCAACGACTGCACCCGCCTCGAAGCCGTCATGGAAACGATCCAGGTCCCGAGGGTCGGGCCGGGGCGCCCGCGCACCCGGCCCGACCACGTCATCGCCGACAAGGGCTACAGCTCCCGCAAGATCCGCACCTACCTGCGCAGACGCGGCATCCCGCACACCATCCCCGAACGCGTCGACCAGGCCAACGGCCGCCTCACCCGCGGCTCGCACGGAGGCCGGCCACCCGCCTTCGACCGCAACACCTACCGGCTCCGCAACGTCGTCGAACGCTGCTTCAACCGGTTGAAGCAATGGCGCGGCCTGGCCACCCGCTACGACAAGACCCGCGAGTCCTACCAGGCCGCCGTCACCATCGCCTCAATCCTGCTCTGGATCTGACCTTTGAAGACGACCCCTGGCCGATAGCGCTCCGCAGGGCGGCCGGGTCGCCGACGACGATGCGGCGGCGGCCGCACTCGACACCCAGCGGTACCAGCTCGACCAGGGCCGCGCTGATCGTGTTCCGCGAGACGCCGAGGTGCTGGGCCAGCTCGTCGCGGGTCAGTGCGAGGGCGACTCCCGTTGGCGCCCCGGCGCCGGGTGCTCCGCCGGACAGTTCGGCCAGGACCACCAGGGCGGCCGAGAGCCTGGCCACGACATCCCCGCCGCCCCGGGCGACATCGGACTCCCGGAGCCGACCGAGGGCGTACCGGACCATGACGGGGTACAGGTCCTGGTCCGCGACGAACCGCAGGAAGGCCGTCCGGGTGACCACCGCGACCGAACAGTCCACCATCGCCTGCACGCTCGCCGAGCGCACGCCGTCGTCCAGTACGGCGACCTCGCCGAGCACCTCGCCCGGGCCGCGGAAGGCGAGGAGGGTGAGGTCGCCGTTCGGCTCGCGGCGGACTGCCTTGGCTACGCCGGTGAGCAGGGCGAGGACGTGGGTGCCGGGTTCTCCCTGCCGCAGCAGGGTGGTGCCGATCGGGTGGCGGCGTATGTGCGCTCCGGTCAGCATGGTGGACCAGCGCGCCTCACCCATGAGGTGACGCAGCGTCCGTTCCGACGGGTCCGGCGGTCCGCCGGCGCGGTCGTCCATGCGACGACGATAGGGGTGCCGGGGGGCGCGTGCGGGGCTCCCCCGGAAACTCGTCCGGTGACACGGTGACAGCCGCCGGGGGTGCGGCGGGCTGCCCCCGGCGGGTGTCACTCCGCGACGAAGGTGTTGCCGCTCCACTCGAAGACGGAGAGGGGGACGCCCTCGTGGACGGCCGTTCGGTCGGTGCGGCGGAAGTGTTCGTAGCGGTTTCCGGCGTGGACCTTGACGAGGCTCTCGCCGGGCGCGACCGCGCGCACGCGCTCGAACTCCGCCCCCGCCGCACCTCCTTCGAGCAGGATGTTCGCCTTCGGCTCCGTCATCTGTTACCTCCCGGGGGTGGCTTCGCCAGCGATACCTGACCTGGCCCCGAAGCTACGCGGCGCCTCCCGGCCGGTTAACCCCTAACCGACCCTTTGCCGGGTCGGTTAGGGGGTCCGGAATCAGCCAGTCGCGTCCGGCAGGAGGTGCGTCGGCAGGTCCGCCCGCCGGTTGACCCGGAGCTTGCGGTAGGCGCGGGTGAGGTGCTGTTCGACGGTGCTGACGGTGATGAAGAGCTTGTGGGCGATCTGACGGTTGGTGTGTCCGCGGGCGGCCAGCGCGACCACCCGGAGTTCGGCCCGGCTCAGCTCGTTGACCAGCGGTGGCTGCGGGCCGCGCGGTGCGGGCACGACCGCGCCCGGCCGCCGTACCGCGGGCCGGGGTGAGCGGCCGCCGGGCAGCAGCTCGGCGGGCTGGCCGGACAGCGGTCCGGCGGCCAGGTGGACGCTCCAGGCCGGGAGGACCGCACCGCCGACGGCCGCGCCGACACCGACCTCCGCGCCCACCACCCCGACACGCGTGCCGGCACCGGTGCCGATCGCGCCGCGTGGGGGGCGGGGCGGCGCGAAGGGCCCGAACCGGGAACCACCCCCGGTCCCGGGGGCCGAGAGCCCGGCGGACACCGGCTCGACCAGGCCGCACAGCTGGGCCAGCCGGTGCGCGCGGTCCTCCTCCGCCCGGGCCGACGCGTCGGCCCCCAGCCGCGCGTAGGTGCGGCTGAGTTCGGTCGCCGCGAGCATCTGCTCGTAGCGGTCGCCCCCGGCCTGGAGGTGGTCGAGCGCCTTGGCCAGCAGCCGGGCCCGCTCGCCGAGGTCCGCGGTGGCGGCGGCGAGCAGGACCAGCACCCGCCCGTGGGTGCGCCGGTCGTGGCGGCCGGTGGCGGCCAGCTGCTCGTCCAGCAGCTGACGGGCCTCCCGCTCGCGGCCCAGCCGCAGATGGGCCGCGGCCGCCTCGATCCGCCAGGCGACCAGGTTGGGCGCGTCGAAGCCGAACTTCTCCATCAGCTCCCCGCAGCGCAGGAAGTCGCTGAGCGCGGCCTGCACCCGGTTGCTGGCCAGGTGGTGGCGGCCGCGGGCGAGCAGGTAGAGCAGGCCGCAGGGGGTGCGGAAGACGATGTCGGGCACCGGCACGGCCAGGAAGGCGGCGGCCTCGGCGGGCCGGACGGCGGTGGTGGCGAGCAGCCCCACCGCCAGCGGCAGTCCGACGGCCGCGCCCCAGCTCTCCACGGGCACCATCCCGAGCGCCTCCCGGGCGCGCCGTTCGGCGGACGGGAGTTCACCGCGGCGCAGGTGGGTGAGCGCCTGGAGGGAGGTGAGCAGCGCGGCCCACATCGGGGCGTTGCGGCTGGCGGCCTCCGCGGCCAGCTGCCCGCACCAGAACGCGGCCCGCTCGCACTGGTCGGCGAGGATCAGCACGACCAGGGCGACGATGATCGCGCTCAGGGTGTCGTCGTCCAGCCGGGAGCCCTCCAGCACCGCCTCGGCGGTCTCCACCGTGTCGTGCCCGGTGTGCCCTGCCAGGACACCGGCCAGCGATCCGGCGGCGCGGACCTGGATGCCCGAGCCGAGTTCGGGATCGCTCGGGTCGGGGCGCATCCCGGCCGGCAGCAGCCGGTCGGACAGCTCGGGGTAGGCCTGGGAGATCATCAGACAGACCGTCAGCTTGTTGCGGTCCGGGGTGAGGCCGAAGTCGGCGAGGTGGCGGGCGATGGTGTCCAGGACCTCGGCGGCCTCGTCCAGCCGGCCGTGCCACATGAGCTGGCTCACCAGCGCGGACAGGTCACGGCAGTCGAGCCGGCTCTCCCGGGCCGCCGCGCACAGTTCGGGCAGGTGCCGGGCGGCCGCGGCCGGGTCGACCCGCCATTCGATGCGCAGCAGCGCGGCCCGCACCTCGGCGCGTTCCTGCGGTTCGCGGCACACCTCCAGGGCCACCCGCAGGCACTCGACGGCGAGCGTCACGTCGTCCACCCGCAGTGCCTCCTCGGCGGCCCGGCGCAGGACGTCCGGGGCCCAGGGGGCGGTGGGCCGCTCGGCGGCCACCAGGTGACGGGCGATCTGTTCGACGGGCGCGCCGGCGTTGTGCAGCGACTCGGCCGCCCGGGCGTGCAGGGCGGCCGGGCGGTCCGGCGGCATCGCGCGCAGCACGGCCATCCGGACGCCGTCGTGCCGGAACCGGCCGTCCGACAGCAGTCCGACCGCCTCCAGCGCGTGCAGGGCGTCGGCCGTGGCCTCGGGGCCGAGCTCCAGGACGTCCGCCAGCACCGGGGTGCCGAGGTCGGCGCCGAGGACGGCGAGGGCCCGGGCGACGTCGCGCATGGCGCGCTCGGAGCGGAACAGGAAGGTGCCGAGGGCCCGGCCGAAGGAGTCGCCGAGCACCACCCGGTCCGGCGCGACGGCCGCCCGGTGGTCGTCGGCGATCGCCTGGACGAGCAGCGGGCTGCCGCCGGTGATCCGGTGGCACTCGGCCGCCAGGGCCGCGCCCGCGGCCGGTCCGAGCCGGCCGGCCAGCAGGGCCGCCACCCCGTCCGGACCGAGCGGGCCGAGCCGGATGCCGGTGCAGCCCGGCTGGTCCAGGAACTCGGTCTGCAGCAGCGCGTGGCACAGGTGCGGCCGGCTGGACTGGGTGAGCACCAGCAGGATCGGCACGGTGCGCAGCCGGCGGGCCAGGTAGAGCAGGACGAGCATCGAGGAGAGGTCGGCGTGGTGGGCGTCGTCGACGCCGATGACCACCGGCCCGTTCGCGGCGAGGTCGAAGAAGACCTTGCAGAGCCGGTGCAGGGCGGCCGGGGCGAGGCCGATCCGGTCGCCGCCGAGGCCGTCCTCGCCGCCCCGCTCCCCGCCGAGGGCGCCGTCGGCGGCGGGCCGTCCCGGTTCGCGGGCCGGCAGGTCGTGGTGGAGGGCGGCCATGATGCCGTCCAGGGTCGGCTGGAGCCCGTCGGGGCTGCCGGCCGCACTGCCCGCGCTGTACAGCAGATGACTGACCAGACCGAGCGGCAGTGCCCGCTCGGCCCGGGATCCGGTGGCTCCCAGGAAGGTGCCGCCGGCGGCCACGGTTCGTTCGCCGAGGACCCTTAGCAGCGCCGTCTTGCCGCACGCCACCGGTCCGGTGACGATGGCGAGTCCGCCGGTGCCGTTTAACGTTTCGTCGAGCATTCGGTCGAGTTCGCCGAGTTCTCGTTCTCTTTCGACCAACCACATCAGCTACCATCCCCCGAATAGCATGTGTGACCGCATATTATTATTGATTGACTCGAATTTTACCGAGACCATACACTTCACAACAATTGCGGCGGCTCCGCCCCGATCGGCCGGGCCTCCGCCGGGCCGACCTGCTTCACCGCCCGCCGACCCAGGAATTTCCGCTGGTACGCCCAGACACCATTCGGACCGATACCCGTCCGACCGGCATCCAGCTGGCTTGGAATTCTCGCGGCAAGTGTGGGCGATTCTGCCATGCACCCGGCAGTGGAATCCACCAACTCCGGGTGCGAGTTCATTTACCATAGGCGGCGATTTCGGGCACATCAGCACACATCTTCCCCAGTCCGCGCGGTTCGGCACGGCACACGAATGGTCGGCGGGCTCCCCCGT
Organism: Kitasatospora misakiensis; assembly: GCF_042656005.1. NCBI lineage: Bacteria > Bacillati > Actinomycetota > Actinomycetes > Kitasatosporales > Streptomycetaceae > Kitasatospora > Kitasatospora misakiensis. The sequence goes on from NZ_JBHSOF010000012.1 coordinate 135,932, forward strand.
ACCGGTGCTCGCGACGGGCCCGACCGCGGGCCTGGCAGAATGACCGCCGGAGGGGTGGTTACGTGCGCATCGGCATCCTGGGTCCGCTCGAATTGCGGGACGAAGCGGCCCGGCCCATCGAGATCGGCGGTCAGCGGCTGCGGGCGCTGCTGATCAGGCTCGCCATGGACGGCGGGCGCGCGGTCTCCGCCGACCGCCTGATCGACGACCTGTGGGAGGGCTCCCGGCCGGCCGTCCCGGGCAACGCCCTGCACACCCTGGTGTCGCGGCTGCGCGGCGCCGGCGGGCGTGACCTGGTCGCCGCCGCACCGGGCGGCTACCGGCTCGGGGTGGACCCGGGCGAGATCGACGCCGTGGCCTTCGAGCGGCTGGTGGCCTCCGTGCGCCGCTCCGCCGCCCCGGAGGAACGGGCCGCGACGCTGCGCCGGGCGCTCGACCTGTGGCGCGGGCCCGCCCTGGCCGAGGTCGCCGACACCGCCTTCGCCGGCGCGACCGTCACCCGGCTGGAGGAGCTGCGGCTGGCCGCGGTCGAGGACCGGGTCGACGCCGAACTCGCGCTCGGCGACACCGCCCACCTCGTCGCGGAGCTCGAAGGGCTCTGCCGGTCGCACCCGCTGCGCGAGCGGCTGCGCGGCCTGCTGATGCGCGCGCTGCACGCCACCGGGCGGCAGGCCGCCGCCCTGGAGGTGTACGAGGACACCCGCCGGGAGCTCGCCGACCGCCTCGGCGCCGACCCCTCGCCGGAGCTCGCCGCCCTGCACCTGGCGATCCTGCGCGGCGACCTGCGCCCCGCGGCCCCGGCCCGCCCCGCCGAACCGGGCCCGGGCGGCGGCCGGCGCACCAACCTGCCCTCGCCGCTGACCAGCTTCGTCGGCCGCGAGGAGGAGTCCGAGCGGATCGGCAAACTGCTGCGCGAGGCCCGGCTGGTGACCCTCACCGGGCCCGGCGGAGCGGGCAAGACCCGGCTGGCCGGCGAGGTGTCCGCCACCCTGCTCGGCGAGTACCCGGACGGGGTGTGGCTGGTGCCGCTGGCCCAGGTCGGCGCGGCGCAGGACCTGCCGCAGGCCGTCCTCACCGCGATCGGCCAGGCCGAACCCTCCCGGGTGGGCGACGCCACCGCGGTGCTGCCGGCGATGAAGCGGCTGGTCGACGCGCTGGCCAACCAGCGGATGCTGCTGGTGCTCGACAACTGCGAGCACCTGGTCGAGGCGGTGGCCCGGCTCACCGACCGGGTGCTGGCCGGCGCCCCCGGCGTCCGGGTGCTGGCCACCAGTCGGGAACCGCTGGCCATCACCGGCGAGACGCTCTGCCCGGTGCCCTCGCTGCCGCTGCCGCCGCCCGGCGCGGGACCGGCCGAGGCCGGCGGGTACGCCGCGGTGCGGCTGTTCGAGGACCGGGCCGCCGCCGTCCGGCCCGGCTTCCGGGTCGACGCGGCCACCGGTCCGCTGGTGATCGCCGTCTGCCGCGCGCTGGACGGGCTGCCGTTCGCGATCGAGCTCGCCGCCGCCCGGCTGCGCTCCCTGACGCTCCCCCAGATCGCCGAGCGCCTCGGCGACCGCTTCCGGCTGCTCGGCGCCGGCAGCCGGGCCGCGGTGCCCCGGCACCAGACGCTGCGCGCGGTGGTCGACTGGAGCTGGGAGCTGCTGGACGACACCGAGCGGGCGGTGCTGCGCCGGCTGTCGGTGTTCCGCGGCGGCGCCACCCCGGAGGGCGCGGAGCGGGTCTGCGCACCGGAGCACGGACCCTACGGCGGCGGTGGCGGCCCGGCCCTCGACGGCCGGGACGTCATCGACGTGATCGCCGCCCTGATCGACAAGTCGCTGGTCATCGCCACCGGCCAGGGCGAGGTCCGCTACGGGCTGCTGGAGACGGTGCGCGCGTACGCCGCGGAGCGCCTCGCGGAGGCCGGCGAGACGGAGCGGCTGCGGGCCTCGCACGCCGCCCACCTGCTCGCCCTGGTGGAGCGGGCCGAACCCGAACTGCGCGGTGGCGAGCAGGAGTTGTGGACGGCCCGGCTGACCGCCGAGCGGGACAACTGCACCGCCGCGCTCGGCTGGGCGGTCGAGCGGCGGGACACCGGGACGGCCCTGCGGCTGGTCGGGGCGCTGGTCTGGTACTGGATCATGCACAACCAGCTGGCCGAGGCACACGGCTGGGCCGTCGCGGTACGCGAACTGGCCGGCGAGCGGCCCCCCGCCGACGCGCCGGAGCTGGCCGACGCCTACGCGCTGTGCACCTTCCTCGCGGTGCTGATGGTGGAGGGCCCCGAGAGCCCCGACGGCCCGGACGACGGTGACGACGGTGACCCCGCGGACGCCGCGGACGCCGCCCGGCGGCGGGCCGTACGGACCGCGCTGGAGTGCCTGCCCGAGCGGCCGGGGCACCCCGCGCTGCACCTGGCCCGGCCGGTGGCCGCGCTGTTCCTGGACGACGCGGCGGGCGCCGAGCTCGCGCTGCTGGCCGTCCGGGAGAACGCCACCGACCCGTGGGTGCGGGCGATCGCCCGGGTCTGCCTGGGCCACCTCGCCTTCAACGCGGGCCGGATCGACGACGCGCACACCGAACTGCGCGAGGGCTACGCGGGATTCCGACGGCTGGGCGAGCACTGGGGCATGAACACCGCGCTCGGGGGGCTGATGGAGCTGGCCCTGATCCGCGGCGACGGCGCCGAGGCCGTGCGGCTCGGCCAGGAGGCCTACGCGTACGCCGTCCGCGGCGGACCGGAGAGCGGCACCCTGACGCTGATCCAACTCGGCCTGGCCCGCGCCGAGTCCGGCGACCCGGCGCTCGGGCTGGAGGAGATCCGGCAGGGGGTGCGCACCTCGGAGCGGGTCGGGGAGTTCGGCAGCGCCGTGGAGGGGCACGTGGCACTGAGCCGGCTGGCCCGCGCGGCCGGCGACCTGCCGGGCGCCCGGCCGCCGCTGACCCGGGCGCTGGAGCTGCTGGACACCATGGCGGCCGCGAGCAACTCGGTACGGGCCACCGCCCTGACGTACAGCCAGCTCGGCTGCCTGTCCGAGCAGGAGGGCGATCCGGCCGCCGCCGCCGACTGGCACGCGCGGGCCGTCCGGGAGCTCGGCCGGGAGCGGATCGTCCACCAGCAGGCCGCGGCGGCCGTGGTGGAGGGCGTCGCCGCGCTGGCCGCCGCGCGCGGCGAGGCGGAACGGGCCGCCGAACTGCTCGGCACCGCCCACGCCCTGCACGGCTACCGCGACGACCGCAGCGCGGAGGTGCGCCGGGCCACCGAGCGGGTCACGGCGGCCCTCGACCCGGCGACGCTCGACGCCGCGTACCGGCGCGGCCGGGAGGTCCCGGCCGAGCGGGCGCTGGCGCTGGCCGAACGGGTGCTGGTGCCGGACGGCTGACCGGTGCGGGCTGGTCCGGGACGGCAGACCGGTCCGGCCGGGTGGCGAACCGCCCGGCCGGACCTCGGGAACCCCGCTCCGCACGGCAGCGTCAGACCAGCGACTCGCCCTGCTCCTGGGGGAGCCTGGCCGCACCCTGCGGCTGGTTCCCCTCGGCGCCGCGCGCGTCCTTCCGGTCCTTCTTCCCGCCCTTGTCCTTGTCCTTGTTCTTGTCCTTCTCCTTGCTCTCCGCCTTCGCCTGCACCGGGAACTCCGACTTCGGCGGCACGAAGGCGGCGGCCAGCAGCGCGGCCACCACGGCCACCACGCCACAGGCCGTCAGCACCAGGTTGCTGCCGTGCACGAAGGCGTCGTGCGCGGAGTGCAGCAGCCCCTGGTCGTTCAGCTGGGCGGCCACCACGTTGGCGCCGGTCACCGAGTCCCGGGCCGCCTGGGCAGCCTCGTCCGGCAGGCCGCCGGTGGTGATCCGGTCGAGGTAGCCGGAGCTGAGCAGGCTGCCCAGACCGGCGACACCGAGCACACCGCCGACCTGCTGGAGGGTCTCCAGCAGACTGGAGCCGGCGCCGGTGCCCTCCTCCGGCAGCGACCCGAGGACCATGCTGGTGCCGGGGACGATCGCCAGACCGAAGCCGGCACCGGTGACGGTCAGCCAGAGCGCCGCGAAGCCGTAGCCGTCGGCGCTGCTCGACTGCGCGCCGAGCAGGGTGCCGCCGGCCAGCACCAGCAGACCGAGCGGGATGATGACACGCGGCCCGACCCGGGGCACGAAGGCCTCGGCCAGCTGGGCACCGACCACCAGGCCGCCGATCAGCGGCAGCAGGCGCAGACCGGTGCCGAAGGCGCTGTTGCCGAGCACCGACGCCAGGTACTGCGGCACCACGAACAGGATGCCCATGATGCAGAAGTTGACGAAGGTCGCGACGACCGTGCCCCAGAGGAACTTGCGGTTGCCGAACAGGCCGAGGTCGACCAACGGCGAGGCGGCGCTGCGCTCGCGGAACACCAGGGCGATCAGCAGCACCACGCCGGCGCCCAGGGTGCCGAGCACCTTCAGGGAGCCCCAGCCGTCCTCCGGCACCAGGATGGAGCCGTAGACGAGCCCGGTGATGCCGAGCGCGCCGAGCGCCGCGCCCAGGCCGTCGAAGGCGGGCGGACGGCCGGCCTCGGCGCGCTGGGCGGCCGTCGGGTCGGCGGGCAGCAGGAAGGCCACGGCGACCAGCGCCGCCGCCACCACGGGGATGTTGAAGACGAAGACCGAGCCCCACCAGAAGTGGTTGAGCAGCCAGCCGCCGACCAGCGGGCCGATCGGCATGCCGATCGACGCGGCGGCGGTCCAGGTGCCGACGGCCTTGTCCAGCTCGTCCTTGGGGAACATCTTGGGCAGGATCGCCATGGTGAGCGGCATGATCATCGCGGCGCCGACACCCATCAGCGCGCGGACCGCGATCACCGATCCGGGGTCGTTCACCAGGAAGCCGGCCACCGAGGAGGCACCGAACACGGTGATGCCGGTGAGCAGCAGCTTCTTGTGCCCGAAGCGGTCGCCCAGCACGCCGATGGGGAGCATGACGGCGGCGAAGGTCAGCAGGTAGCCGCCGCTGATCCACTGGAGCTGGGTGTTGGAGGCGCCGAGCTCCTGGGAGAGCGTGGGCAGGGCGACGTTGATGATCGTGCCGTCCAGTGAGATCACGAGGACGCTGAGCACCAAGGCGCCCAACCCCCACCAGCGGCGGGGTGAGGGTGACGGGGTCGTCATGGCAGTTCTCCAGAGAGGTGTTGCGGAGCGGGTCGCTGAGGGGGCCGGGGCCGCTCAGACTGGTCGGATTCCACCGTGCCCGGCCGTGCTGGTACGGCGCTGGCAGCCGGCTGGCACCGCCGCGCGGGCCCTGTCAGCGGGCTGGCAGGGCCCGCCACCGGCGGCCGTCAGCGGCTGCGGCCGTCAGCGGCTACCGGCGGAACGGGCCGCTACCGGCGGCGCAGGGACGCGCGCAGCCGGGCGGCCCGCCACATCAGGCCGATCACCGCCGTCCGCGGGTCGAGGCCGCCGCGCATCCGCAGCAGCGACCAGGCCATCCACAGCCGGTTCTCCTCGGCGTGCGAGGGCGAGGCGTGCACGTCGTCGTGGACCAGCAGGCGCAGGTCGCGGACGTGGGTGCGCAGCAGGCCGAGGTCGCCGGGCGGGATGATCTCGTCGCGCAGGCTCGCGACGTACGCCACCGGGATGTCCAGCGAGCGCAGGCCCTCGGCGGGCAGCGCCCAGTCGCGCAGCCCGTCGAGGCCGAGCCCGGTCAGCTGGGTGAGGGTGTCGACGGTGACGTCGGGCAGCCGGGGGTGCCAGGCGGTGTCGGTGAAGAACTCCCGGACCGGCGCGCCGGCGGTGATGATGCCGCGGATCCGGCGGTCCTCCATCGCGCAGCGCAGCGCGAGGTGGCCGCTGAAGCTCATCGCGAACGCGCAGGTGCGGGAGACGTCGGCGCGCCCGGCGACGGCGTCCAGCACGGCGGACAGCGAACGCCAGGCCTCGGTGTCGTAGGGGGCCTCGTTCTCGCCGACGCCGGGCAGTTCGGTGGAGACCACCGCGAAGCCGAGTCCGGCGAAGACCGGCAGCGCGGGCGCCCACTGTTCCTTGAGGGTGAGGTGGCCGCCCATGATGACGACCAGCGGGCGGGGCCGGTCGGCGGAGAGGCCGGCCGTCCAGCAGCCGATCTGACGGCCCTTGAAGTCCACGTCCAGCCGGTGGATGTCCTGGCCGGAGCGCCAGCGCTCGAAGCCGGCCAGCGCCTTCTCGTAGGCGTCCTGGCGGGCGGCGCCGTCGACGTAGGGGAAGCGGGCCATCAGGTAGTGGCGGCCGGCCTCCAGGTGCTTGCCGCCGGCGGTGAGCCGGTCGCCCTGGGCGCACCACTCGCCGACCCAGGAACCGGGGCCGGTGCCGTCGTCGGTGACCCGGTCGAGCAGCTGCTGCCAGCCCTCGATCTCCAGTCCGCGCGCGTGTGCGCCGACGTACTGCTTGAGCTCCTCGATGTTGTTCACGCCCGCTCCCGGGTGGCGTCGGCGGGCTCGGCGGCGTCGGCGTCGGCGGGCTCGCCGGTGTCGGCGGCGTCGCTGGGGAACGTCTCCAGCCGCTGCTTGAGGTCGGTGAGCACGTCCGCCGCCTCCGCGCCGTCGATCACCCGGTGGTCGAAGGTGAGCGACAGCCGCATCATCGGGGCGACGGCGACCTCGGTGCCGCGGGCCACCGGGCGGTCGACGATCCGGCCGACGCCGAGCGTGAGGGTGGTGCCGCCGACGGAGTGGAAGCCGTCGACCGGCCGGTGCCCGAGCGAGGTCACCGCGAAGGTGCCCATCACGTCGGCGCGGCGGTTCAGCGGGCGGGTGCCCATCCGGAACAGCAGCCCGCCGACCGGGCCGGGCAGCCGCTGGAGCAGCCGGGCGCCGGCGAACTCCGGCAGCTCGGCCGGGTCGCCGTCGCGGAAGTGCTCCACCCGCCGCTGGATCTCGTCGAGGCTCGCGCGCTGGAGGTCCGGCAGCACCGTGGAGAGCACGATCCGCTGCCCGTTGAGGGTGCGGTCGAGGGTGAACTTGCCGTTGACGGAGGTGAAGCGGGCCACCTTGGGGCGCAGTCGGCCGCTCATCGCGGCGTTGGCCTCGGGGTGGGCGGCCAGGACGCGGGCCGCACTGTGGAGCACGTAGCTCACGACCGAGTACTTGTGCTGGGTCTCCCGGTGCCGCACGACCGCGGTCATGTCGACGTCGGTGTCCAGGAAGACCGGGGAGATCGCCCGGATCTCTCGAAGGAAGTGGAGCGTGGGCCTGCGCTCCGCGGCAACGGCACTGATCTTCATGGCACCAGGGTTCGCCCGGGGGCCAAAGGCCCGCTTGCCACCCCCTAAAGCCCCCCTACCGGGTGCGGGGCGTCCCGGCGGGCGCAGCGCGGCTTTGGCCGGACCTTAGCCGCCGTCCGGAAGCTGGACCGCGCCAACGACCGGCCGACCCGCGGGGGTTGGACGGAGCCGAGCGAGGAGAGACAGCATGACCGGGACGAACACCGGACTGCTCGCCGAGGGCGTGCCGCAGCTCAGCGCGGCGGGCGTGCACGAGGCCCGCCGGCGGCTGGGCGACCGCGTACTGCCCACCCCGGTGGTCCGCAGCGAGGAGCTGGACGCGGCGGCGGGCGCCCGCCTGTGGCTGAAGACCGAGAACCTGCAGCGCGGCGGGTCGTTCAAGATGCGCGGCGCGCTGCTCGCCGTGGAGCGGCTGGCCCGGGCGGGTTCGCCCGGGGTGGTCGCGCAGAGCACCGGCAACCACGCGATCGCGGTCGCGATGGCCGCCCGGGAGTGCGGTATGCCGGCCGTGCTGGTGCTGCCGGTGGACGCCGCGCCGACCAAGGTGCGGCGGATCCGGCAGGCCGGCGCGGAGGTCCTCCAGGTGGGGACGACGCTGGCCGACCGGCTCGCCGTGGTCGACGAACTGCGGCTGCTGCGCGGCCTGGACGTGATCGACCCCTACCAGGACCCGGACGTGGTGCTGGGCCAGGGGACGGCGACCGCCGATCTGCTGGACGGCGTGCAGGCGGCCGGCGGCCGGCTGGACGCGGTGGTGCTGCCGGTCGGCGGCGGCAGCGCGGTGGCCGGCGCGTGCCTGGTGACCGACGGGTCGGGGATCGAGGTGGTCGCCGCCGAGCCGGCCGCCGTCCCGGCCCTCGGTGCGGCGCTGCGGGCCGGCCGGCCCGTCACCGTGACGGCCGAACCGACCATCGCGGACGGCCTGCGGCCGGACCGGATCGGGCAGTTGCCCTTCGACCTGGCCCGGCACCGGGTCTCCCGGGTGGTGGCGGTGGAGGAGTCGGAGATCGCCGAGGCGATGCGCCTGGTGCTCACCCGCTGCCGGCTGCTGGTGGAGCCGGCCGCCGCCACCGCGGTCGCCGCCGCGCTGCGGATCGCCGCCGAGGGCGGCCGGGCCGACATCGGCGTGCTGCTGTCCGGCGGCAACGTCGAGACGGCCCTGGTGACGGAGCTGCTGTCGGAGCCGGTCGGCACGCCCTGAGGACCCGCCGCCCGCCGGATCCACCGTCCGCCGCACCCGCCGCCCGCCGGATCCACCGAACCACGGGCCGCAGCCCCGCCGCGGACCCCTCACCCAGAGAACCCCACTCAGAGAAACGGAACCTCCCATGCCGCTGCGTATCGAGGGTTGGAAGAGAACCACCGCCGTCCTGGCCTCGCTGGCCGCCTGCGTCACCGTGACCACGCTGGGCGCCGGCCCGGTCAGCGCCAGCGAGGAGGGGCCGGCCAAGCCCCACCGCGGCTGCGTCACCTACCACTTCACCGAGGTCATGACGAAGCTGGAGACCAACGGCACCCCCGGCATCGACGTCCCGGCCGGCTTCGAGGCCACCTGGCTCGACTACCTCTACCCGTTCGGCGCCGAGACCGTCCCGGCCAACCAGGTCGGCACCGCCACCGGCAACATGGACATCCTGGAGGTGCAGGCGCCGGGCGGCCACGGCATCGAGTACCAGTACGAGCTGTTCCACCTCGCCGACGGCGTGTTCACCGCGCAGAGCGCCTTCGACCGCGCCCTGGTGATCAACGGCTCGTGGATCACCCAGCCCGTCCAGGGCCTCACCGGCCGGTACGCCGGCTGGAAGGGCACCTGGACCTGGCGCGCGGTGCCCGGCGACAACGCCGACCACTGGCCGAACTTCGAGGACAAGTTCACCCTCTGCCCGCGCTGACCCGATCCCCCCGACCGTCCAGTCCCGATCCACCTGATCCACCGGTCCACCGGTGTGCCGAACCCCCCGGCCCACCGGTCCCGCCGTCCGCGGTGTCCCCCATGCGCGGATGGCGCTCCCCTACCGGCATCCCCCGAGCCTCCGGCCGCTCTAGGGGTGCCGGTAGGGGCTTTTCCGGGGTTACCCGCCGCCCTGCCGACTTCCTAGACTTCCGAGCGTTCCAGAACGCCCGGCGCTTCACCACACCGGGCGACAATGGCCCGGCGGTGAAAAGGAGTTACGGTGACGGGGACGAAGAATTCCGGCACGGAATGGATACGGCGCTTTCATCCCTCCGAGACGGCCGGCGTACGGCTGGTGGCCTTTCCGCACGCCGGCGGATCGGCGACCTACTGGTTCCCGCTCTCGGAGCGCCTGACGCCCGACATCGAGACCCTCGCCGTCCAGTACCCGGGGCGGCAGGACCGGCGCGCCGAGGAGCCACTGCGCAGCATCCCCGAGCTGGCCGACCGGGCCGCCGAGGCCCTGCTGGCCCGGGACGACCGGCCGCTCGCGCTGTTCGGGCACAGCCTCGGCTCCGTGCTCTCCTTCGAGGTGGCCCGCCGGCTCCAGGCCGCCGGGCGGACCCCGGTGTGGCTGTTCGCCTCCGGCTACCCCGCGCCGTCCCGGCTGCGCGGCGGGGACGTCCACCTGCGCGGTGACGAGGGCATCATCGAGGAGCTGCGCACCGTGGGCGGCACCGACCCGGTGTGGCTGGAGAACGCCGAGTTCATGGAGTCGGTGCTGCCGGCGCTGCGGGCCGACTACACGGCGATCGAGACCCACGAGCGCGGCGACGGCGTCCTGGACTGCCCGCTGACCATGCTGACCGGCGACGACGACCCGCACACCACCGTCGAGGAGGCCAAGGCCTGGGGCGAGCACACCACCGCCGCGTTCGACCTGCGGGTCCTCCCGGGCGGTCACTTCTACCTCGACCAGCACCTGCCGGAGATCTCGGCCCTCATCGCCGCCTCGCTCAAGGGAATCACCGGCTGATCCCGCCGGAGAAGGAGGTCCGATCGGTGCGGTACGAACTCCTGGGAAATCTGCGGGTGGTCGACGGGGGCGGTATGTCCTCGATCAGCGCGCAGAAAGTCGAAATCCTGCTCGCCTCGCTCCTCGCGCACGCCGACCACGTGGTGTCGGTCGATCAGTTGATGGGTGAGATCTGGGGCGACCGGCAACCCCGCCGCGCGCTCGCGGGACTGCATGTGTACGTATCCGAACTGCGCAAGTTCCTGCACCGCCCCGAGCGGGCCGAAGGGCCGATCCTGACCCGTTCCCCCGGCTACGTGCTGCGGCTCGACGGTGACGCCCTCGACGCGCGGGAGTTCCTGGACCTGGTGGGCCTGGGCCGCCGGCTCCTGCGCGAGCAGCGCCTGGAGGAGGCCGGCGAGGCCTTCGAACGGGGCCTGGCGCTGTGGCGCGGGCCCGCGCTGGGCGACGTCGGCCAGGGGCCGGTGCTGCGCAGCTTCGCCACCCGGCTCACCGAGACCCGGATGGAGTGCGTGGAGATGCTGGTGGACGCCCAACTGCGGCGCGGCCGGCACCGGGAGGTGATCGGCCTGCTGTACACGCTGGCCGCCGAGAACCCGCTGCGCGAGGCCTTCCACCGGCAGCTGATGCTGGCGCTCTACCGTTCGGAGCGGCGCGCGGACGCCCTCAAGGCGTACCAGGCGGCGCGGCGGACCCTGCTCGACGAGCTGGGCCTGGAGCCGTGCTCCCCGATGCAGGACCTGCACAAGGCGATCCTGCGCTCCGACGACCTGGACGGCGCGGCGGCCCTGGCCGCGGTGTGACGCCCGACAGGCAGACGACGAAGGGCCCGGTCCCGACCACCGGCGGGTGGTCGGGACCGGGCCCTTCGTCGCGTCCGGCCCGGAGGCCGCAGCGAGTAACGCCGTCAGGCCGTCAGGCCGCCGGGCCGCCGGCGCGGACCAGGACGGCGAGGTCGGCCGGGGTCGGCTCGGCGAACAGGTCGGCGAGCTTCACGGTCACCCCGAACTCCTCCTCGACCCGCTGGACCAGCTTGGCGGCGAGCAGTGAATGACCGCCGGAGGTGAAGAAGTTGGCCTCGCCGCTGAGGTCGTCGCGGCCCAGCAGCTCGCGCCAGAGGCCGACCAGCCGGTTCACCACCGGGTCGTCGGAGGCGTCCGCGACGGCCGCCCGCTCGCCGGCGCCCTCGGCGGGCCCGGTGCCGGGGGCGGTCGCCAGCGCCTCCAGCGCCAGGTAGTCGACCTTCTCGTTGGCGTTGGTCGGCAGGACGTCCAGCACCACGAAGTCCTGCGGCACGGCGGCGCGCGGCAGTTCGGCGCGCGCGAACTCCCACAGGCTCCCGACCAGGTCGCCGGTGTCCGCGTCGGCGCCCGCCGTCGCCTCGACGAAGACGACCAGCCGGCCGTCCGCGCTGCGGTCGCCGACCACCACGGCGGCGGCGCCCCGCACCCGCGGGTGGCCGAGCAGGGCGGCCTCGACCTCGCCCAGCTCGATCCGGTTGCCGCGCAGCTTCACCTGCCGGTCGGCCCGGCCGAGCAGTTCCAGGGTGCCGTCCGGCAGCCACTGGCCGAGGTCCCCGGAGCGGTAGAACCGTCCGTACCGGGGGTGTTCGCCGAACCGCTCGGCGTTCAGCTCCGGGCGGCCGTGGTAGCCGTGCGCCACGCCGTCGCCCGCGATGCAGACCTCGCCGCGGACGCCGACCGGCAGCTCCCGGCCGTCCGGGGCGAGCACGAACATCCGGATGTTGCGGATCGGCCCGCCGACCGAGATCCGCTCGCCCAGGTCCGCCGGGACGACGCCCCAGGTGCACCAGGTGGTGGTCTCGGTGGGGCCGTAGGCGTTGACGACCTCGCAGCCCGCCGCCAGCAGCCGCTTGGCGAGCGTCACCGGCACCGGCTCGGCGCCGGTGACCACCCGGCGCCCGGCCAGCCGGTCGGCCACCTCGTCGAACACCATCCGCAGCGTGGTCGGCGTGGCCTGGAGGATGCCCGGCTCGTAACGGTCGATCAGCTCGCGCAGCACCCGGCCGTCGGTGCGGGCCGCGTCCGGGGCGACCACGATCCGGCCGCCGGAGAACAGCGGCACGTAGTGCTCCAGGTTCGCCATGTCGAAGGCGAAGGTGGTCATCCACAGCGTCGCGTCGGCGGGGGTGGCGCGCAGCCGCTCGGTGTAGTCGGCGGCGATGTTGGAGATCGCCCGGTGCGGCAGCACGGCGCCCTTGGGGCGGCCGCTGGAGCCCGAGGTGTAGATGAGGTAGGCGGTGCCCTCCGGGTCGAGCCGGACCGGCAGGTCGCCGACCGGGCGCTGCGGGGCGGCGTCCGGGACCACCGGCAGCGGCAGCCGCGCCAGTTCGGCGGCGCCGGGCAGGGCGAGCTCCCGGTCGGTGAACACCGCCTTGGCGCCGGAGTCCGCCATCAGGTAGGAGACGCGCTGCGCCGGGTGCTCGGGGTCGACCGGCAGGTAGGCGGCGCCGGTCAGCCACACGCCCAGGACGGCGGCGGTGAGTTCGGGCGAGCGGGCGGCCGCGACGGCGACCACGTCGCCCGCGCCGATCCCGGCGTCCTTGAGCGTGGCGGCGGCGGCCAGTGCGGCCTCCCACAGCCGGCGGTAGCCGATCTCGCGGTCGCCGTGCTGGACGGCCACCGCGTTAGGGGTCCCGGTGGCGTGCCGGTGCACGGCCTCCAGGACGTCGGCGGGGCCGTCCGCGGCGGGGCGCGCCGCGGTGTCGTTGGCGGCGTCGATCACCGCGTGGTCCCGGCCGCTCCACACCCGCAGTTCGCCGGTGGGCCGGTCGACGTCCTCGGCGACGGCCAGCAGCAGCGCCTCGTAGCGCAGCAGCAGGTCCTCGGCGTCGGCGCGGCCCAGCTTCTCGGTGGAGTAGCGGGCGGTGACCTGGATGGTGTCGGCCGAGGAGGCGACGAAGAACTCCAGGTCGTACTTGCTGAAGCCGTTCTCCACCACGATCGGCCTGGCCCGGAGGCCGCCGATCTCGAAGTGCGTCATCTCCAGCTGCGGGAAGTAGTTGAACAGGTGCCGGCTGAGCCGGTTGCGCCAGGCCGAGCCGGCCCGGGGCACCAGGCCGGCGATGGTCTCCTCCGGCACCCCGGCGTGCGCCAGCGCGCCGAAGTACATGTCGCGGGCCTGCCGGACCAGCGCGCGGAAGCCCTCCTCGGGGTTCACCCGCACCCGCAGCGGCAGCACGTTGGTGTGGTGGCCGACGGTGCGCGGGGCGTCCTGCGGGCGGACGCTCACCGGGCAGCCGACCACGATGTCCGGGCCGACCCCGTGCGCGGCGAGCAGCAGGTCGAAGGCGCCGAGCAGCACCACGGCCTCCGGCGCCCGGACCTCCCGCTGGAGGCGGCGCACCACGTCCCGGGCCTCCGGGGAGAGGGTGTGCACCAGTTGGTCGCCCTTGAGGGTGGACTCCGCGCTCTCGGCGGCGCCGCACCACAGGTCGAGGGCGGCCGGGTCGAAGTCGGTCAGCTGGCCGCGCCAGAACTCGACGCTCTCCGGCCGCGGTTCGGGCTCGGCGAAGGCCGGCACGACCTTCAGCAGCTCGGGCGCCGGCGGCGTCCCGGTGGTGAGGGCGCCGTACAGGGCGACGATCTCCTCCAGCAGCGCGGTGCCGGAGATGATGTCGTAGTCGAGGTGGTGGAAGGTCAGGCAGAGGACGTCGCCCTCGGGGTGGTGGAACAGCCCGGCCCGGACCAGCGGGCGGCCGTCGAAGACGAAGCGGCGGTTGACGTACGGGAGCAGGGCCGCCGCGATCCCGTCCCGGGGCGGCTGGAAGTCGTCGACCTCCTCCACCGGGACGTTGAATTCCGCCGGTGGGACGACGCCTTTCAGCAGTTCGGCGCCGGTCGCGAAATACACCGTGCGGAGCACGTCGTAACGGCGGAAAAGCACCGCCAGGGTCTCGCGGATCGCCGGAACGTCGAGTTCGCCGTCGACCTGGAACGCCAGCGCCAGATTGTTGGCGGTGCTTTCGGGTACCAAGCGCTCCAACAACCACATGGCCTGTTCCTTGCGGGTGGCCACGGATAGCTGACGTGTCGTCCGGGCGACGGGCTGCGCTGCGGGTGCCAATGGGTCCTCCCCTACAGGGCGGGATGTGAGGCAGTTCACACCCTGCTTGCGATTGCCGGTTTGCAGCACACGTTACGAGCCGCCACCCGGGGCGGGGCACCCCTATCGGGGGGGCACCCCGGCTTTTTCTGGGGCGCCCGGAAGCGCCCCCTACCGGTCCCCAGAAGGATCTCTAGGGGTACAGCGGCACAAGTCGTTCGACCTACGCTGCTTGCGGTTCTGGAGTCCGCGACGGAGGAGTGACGGTGACCGCAGGAAACGCTTGGAAGAGTCTGACCGGGGGCGGGAATTCCAGGGGAATTCTGCTGGCCGTCGACTTCGACACCACGGGCCGGCCGGAGGCCCGTTTCGCCGACCTGCTGGCGAATCTCGGCCCGGAATTCGCGGCCTGGGAGACCGTCCCGCCGGCGGCCGACGCCGAGGCGGCCCGCAGCGGCGCCGGCTACCTCGACCACTGGACCCGGGGCCTGGCCGACCTGACCGGTCATAGCGGGACGGACGGCGTGACCGGCGGCCTGACCGGGACGGACGGCGAGCGGCCCGCGGTGCACGCGGTGCTCGGCTTCTGCGGCGGCGCCATCTACGCCGCCGCGCTCGCCGAGCGGATCGCCGAGCAGCAGGACGAGGCGCCGCTGCTGGTGCTCTTCGACCCCGAGCTGTCCACCGCCCAGACCTTGATCTGGCAGTTCCACAAGGTGATCGGCTTCCTGTCCGCGGTGATCTCCGAGGAGCAGATCGCCGAGGCCCGCGAGATGGGCCAGCAGGCCTTCGACGAGATCCCCGACGTCATGGCGCTCAAGGACGAACTGCTCCGGCTGATGCGGGAGTTCGGCGAGCCCGCGCTGATCGCCGCCGGCCTGGACGAGACCCGCCGCGAGGAGCTCTTCGCGGTCTTCGAGTCCTTCCTCTGCTACCTCGCCGCCGCCAGCCAGATCGACCCGCTGCCGCGCTGGCGCTCGGCCGTCTCCTACAGCTCCACCAGCCCGCTCAGCGGCCTCAACGCGATGCGCAGCGCCGGCCTGGAGATCGAGGTCGGCGAGGAGATCCGGATCGACACCGACCACGGCGTCATGCTCGCCGACAAGGAACTCGCCTCCGCCGTCGCCCGCCTGCTGGACCGCTGAGCCGATGGCGACGCCCGACACCCCGACCGCGACGCCCTACCTGGCGCCCGCCGCCGGCACCGACGCGGAGCTGCGGCTGTTCTGCTTCCACCACGCCGGCGGCGCCGCCTCGGCGTACACCGGCTGGCAGGAACGGCTCGGCCCGCGGATCTCCGTCCTGCCGGTGCAGCTGCCCGGACGTGAACGGCGCGCCGCCGAACCGCGGTTCACCCGTATCGACGCCCTGGTCGCCGACCTCGACCGACAGCTGGACCCCCTGCTCGACGCGCCGTACGCCTTCTACGGGCACAGCATGGGCGCCCTGGTCGCCTACCGGCTGACCCTGCTGCGCGCCGCCCGCGGCCGCAGCCTGCCGGAGCGGCTGATGGTCGGCGCCTACCCGCCGCCGCACCTGCTCGCCCCGATCGCCGACGCCCTGAACCTCGACGACCGGGACCTCGCGCGCTGGCTGGTGGACACCGGCGGGATGTCCGAACTGGTCCTGCGCTACCCCGACTGGGTGCGCTCCGCGCTGGAGTTGCTCCGCGACGACCTCCGGGTCTGCCAGAGCCACCGCCCGGCGGGCGAGCCGCCGCTGCCCTGCCCGATCGACGTGTTCGCCGGCGAGCAGGACCCCCTGCTGCCGATCGACCGGGTCGACGGCTGGGCCCGGCACACCACCGCCGGGTGCGAGGTGCACGCCCTCCCCGGCGGCCACTTCTTCCTGCACGAGTCCTCCGCGGTGCTGCTGCGCACCGTGGCCCTGCTGCTGTCCGGCCGCGACGCCTCCCACCGCCGGATCTGACCCGCCCGCCGGCCCCCGCCGCACCCCGCGCGGGCGTCCGCCGGCCGTCCGCCGCCCTCGGCCGGCCACCGGTCGCCACGGCGCGCCGCCCTGCGACGCCTCCACTGCTGAACGACATGGGGAACTCATGCCTTCCGACGCTGTTGCCATCATTGGACTGTCCTGCCGGCTCCCCCAGGCCCCGGATCCCCGCGCCTTCTGGGACCTGCTGCGGCGCGGCGCCTCCGGGATCACCGAGGCGCCGGCCGACCGGTGGAGCGGACCCGAGCTCGACGGGACCCCGGGTCGCGGCGGCTTCCTCGACCGGATCGACACCTTCGACCCGGTCTTCTTCGGGATCTCGCCCCGCGAGGCCACCCTGATGGACCCCCAGCAGCGGCTCATGCTCGAACTCGCCTGGGAGTGCCTGGAGGACGCCGGGGTCGTCCCCGACCGGCTCCGGGCCACCCAGACCAGCGTCTTCGTCGGCGCCATCGCCGCCGACTACAGCACCGTGCTCCAGCGGCACGGCCTGGAGGCGATCACCCCGCACACCGTCACCGGCCTCAACCGCGGCATCATCGCCAACCGCGTCTCCTACACGCTCGGCCTGGAGGGCCCCAGCCTCACCGTCGACGCCGCCCAGTCCTCCGCGCTGGTCGCCGTCCACATGGCCTGCGAGAGCCTGCGCAGCGGCGAGTCCGACCTCGCCGTCGCGGGCGGCGTCAACCTCATCATCGCCCCCGAGAGCACCCTCGGCCTCACCCGGTTCGGCGGCCTCTCCCCCGACGGCGTCAGCTACACCTTCGACGCCCGGGCCAACGGCTACGTCCGCGGCGAGGGCGGCGGCGCCGTCCTGCTGAAGCGCCTCGACCGGGCGCTCGCCGACGGCGACCGCGTCCACGCCGTGATCCGCGGCACCGCCGTCAACAACGACGGCGCCACCGACGGCCTCACCGTGCCCAGCCCCGAGGCGCAGGAGAAGCTGCTGCGCCGCGCCTACCAGCGGGCCGGCGTCGACCCCGGCGAGGTGCAGTACGTCGAACTGCACGGCACCGGCACCCGGGTCGGCGACCCGATCGAGGCCCGGGCGCTCGGCGCCGCCCTCGGCGCGGCCCGGCCCGCGGACGCGCCGCTGCTGGTCGGCTCCGCCAAGACCAACGTCGGCCACCTGGAGGGCGCGGCCGGCATCGTCGGGCTGCTCAAGGCCGTCCTCGCCATCTCCCACCGGGAGCTGCCGGCCAGCCTCAACTTCGAACAGCCCAACCCCGACATCGACTTCGCCGGCCTGAACCTCCGGGTGGAGACCTCGCTCGGCCCCTGGCCGGCCGGGACGCTGCGGGCGGGCGTCTCCTCGTTCGGCATGGGCGGCACCAACGCGCACGTCGTCCTGGAGGAGGCCCCGGCGGCCGTCCCGGGTAGTACGGGTGATGTTCCCGGGGCCGGCGCCGTCGAGCCGGCGGTGTGGCCGCTGTCGGCGAGGACCGAACCCGCGCTGCGCGACCAGGCCCGGCAGTTGCTGAACTGGCTCTCCCAGCACCCCGACGCCGCGCCCACCGCGGTCGCCCACGCGCTCGCCAGCGGGCGTTCGCTGTTCGAGCACCGCGCGGTCGTCCTGCCCGAGGAGCGGGAGGAGGCGCTGCGCGCCGTGGCCGACGCCACCCCGCACCCCTCGGCGGTGACGGGCAGCGCGGCGGGCGCCGGGAAGCTGGCCTTCCTGTTCACCGGCCAGGGGTCCCAACGGGTCGGGATGGGCGAGGAGTTGGCGTCGGCGTTCCCCGTCTTCGCCGCCGCGTACGAGGAGGCGCTCGGCCACTTCGCCCCGGAACTGCGCGAGATCATCGCGAACAATCCGGACGGGCTGCTGGACACCACCCTGCACACCCAGCCGGCGCTCTTCGCCCTGGAGACCGCGCTGTACCGGCTGATGGAGCACCACGGCCTGAAGCCCGACTACCTCGCCGGGCACTCCATCGGCGAGATCGCCGCCGCCCACTGCGCCGGTGTGCTGTCCCTGGCCGACGCGGCGAAGCTGGTCGCCGCCCGTGCCCGGCTGATGCACAGCACCCGCGAGGGCGCGATGGCCACCCTTCAGGGGACCGAGGAGGACGTCCTCCCGCACCTGAACGAGGCGTTGACGATCGCCGCCGTCAACTCCGCGGACGCGGTGGTCGTCGCCGGGGACGTCGAGGCCGTGCACGCGCTCGCGGCGGCCTGGAAGGAGCGCGGCCGCAAGGCGAAGGTGCTCAACACCCACCACGCCTTCCACTCCGCCCACATGGACCAGGTGCTCGACGAATTCCTGCTGGTGGCCTCGGGTTTGACGTACCACCCGCCGACCGTGCCCATCGTCTCCACGCTCACCGGCCGGATCGCCGAGGAACTCACCGAACCCGCCTACTGGGTCCGGCAGTTGCGTGAGGCGGTGCGCTTCCACGACGCCCTCAGCACGCTCGGCGAAGCCGGTGTCACCGGCTACCTCGAACTCGGCCCGGACGCCACCCTCACCACCCTCGCCCGCACCACCCACCCGGACGCGGTCACGGCGGCGGCCCTCGCGCCCAACCGCCCGGAGCCGCACACCACGCTCAGCGCCCTCGCCGTCCTCCACACCCACGGGCACCCGGCCACCTGGCCCACCCACGGGGCCCCGGGCACCCGTACCGACCTCCCGACCTACCCGTTCCAGCGCCGCCGCTACTGGATCGACACCGCGGCCGCGCCGCTCGCCCCGGACACCGCGCCCGCCCCCCGCCGGGAGGACGATCCCGAGCCCACCGCCGACCTCACGCCCGCGCAGCGCCTGGCCCGGCTCACCGGCGAGGAGTTGGAGACCGCGCTCCGGGACCTCGTGCTCACCAACCTGACCATCACCCTCGGGCACGTCACGCCCGAGGCCGTCGACACCTCCGCCGCCTTCCGCGACCTGGGCTTCGACTCCGCCCTCTCGCTCGAACTGTGCACCCGGCTGTCCCAGTGGACCGGCCTGCGCCTGCCCGCCGGCCTGCTCTACGACCACCCCACCCCGACCGCGCTGATCCGCCACCTCCGGACCGAGCTGTCGCAGGACGCCACGACCACCGGCCGGATCGTCTCGGCGGTCGCGGCCGACGAGCCGATCGCCGTCGTCGGCATGGCCTGCCGCTACCCCGGCGGCGCCAACTCCCCCGAGGAACTCTGGCAGTTGGTCGCCGAGGGCCGGGACGCGATCGGCGGCTTCCCGACCGACCGCGGCTGGGACCTCGACGGGCTCTACGACCCCGACCCCGCGCACGCCGGCACCACCTACGCCCGCGCGGGCGGCTTCCTCTACGACGCCGCCGGGTTCGACCCGGAGTTCTTCGGCATCTCGCCGCGCGAGGCGGCGGCCATGGACCCGCAGCAGCGCCTGCTGCTGGAGACCTCCTGGGAGGCCCTGGAGCGGGCCGGCCTCGACCCGGCGGACCTCGGCGGCCGACCGGTCGGCGTCTTCGTCGGCGCGATGTCCCAGGAGTACGGCCCCCGGCTGCACGAACCCGCCAACGGCCTGGAGGGCTACCTGCTCACCGGCAGCACGGTGAGCGTCGCCTCCGGCCGGATCTCCTACACCTACGGCTTCGAGGGCCCGGCGGTGACCGTCGACACCGCCTGCTCCTCCTCGCTGGTCGCCCTGCACCTCGCCGCCCAGGCCCTGCGGCAGGGCGAGTGCACGATGGCCCTCGCGGGCGGCGCCGCAGTCATGGCGACGCCGGGCATGTTCGTGGAGTTCAGCCGGCAGCGCGGACTGTCGCCGGACGGCCGCTGCAAGGCCTTCGCGGCGGCGGCCGACGGCACCGGCTGGGCGGAGGGCGTGGGCCTGGTCCTGCTGGAGCGGCTCTCCGACGCGCAGCGCAACGGGCACGAGGTGCTGGCCGTGATCCGCGGCTCGGCGATCAACCAGGACGGCGCCAGCAACGGCCTCACCGCCCCCAACGGCCCGTCCCAGCAGCGCGTCATCCGGCAGGCGCTCGCCAACGCCCACCTGGACGCCGCCGACGTCGACGCGGTGGAGGCACACGGCACCGGCACCAGGCTCGGCGACCCGATCGAGGCGCAGGCCCTCCTCGCCACCTACGGGCAGGACCGTCCGGCCGAACGGCCCCTGTGGCTGGGCTCGTTGAAGTCCAACATCGGCCACACCCAGGCGGCGGCGGGCGTGGGCGGCGTGATCAAGATGATCATGGCGATGCGGAACGGCGAGCTGCCGCGCACCCTGCACGTCGACGAGCCCACGCCGCACGTCGACTGGGCGGCGGGTGCGGTCGAGCTGCTCGGCGCCAGCCGACCGTGGGACGCCGACGGACGTCCGCGTCGGGCCGCCGTCTCGTCGTTCGGTATCAGCGGGACCAACGCGCACGTGATCCTGGAGGAGGCGTCGGCGGCCGTGCCCGTCGAGGTCGAGGTGGGATCCGAACTGCCGGTCATGTGGGCGCTGTCGGCGAAGACCGAGGACGCGCTGCGCGACCAGGCGGCGCGGCTCGACGCCTGGACCGGCGCGAACCCCGGGGCGGACGAGCGGGAGATCGCGGCGGCGCTGGGGCGTAAGCCCGCGTTCGCCCAGCGCGCCGTCGTGTTCAACCGTGAGGCACTCGCGGCGCTCGCGGACGGTCAGCCGCACCCGGACCTGGTCACGGGGACGGCCGGGGTGAGCGGGAAGACGGTGTTCGTCTTCCCGGGGCAGGGCTCGCAGTGGCCCGCCATGGGCCAGCACCTCATGGCCACCAGCCCCGTCTTCGCTCAGCACATCGCGGCGTGCACGGAGGCGTTCGCGCCGTACGCGCAGGACTGGAACCTGACGGAGCTCCTGAGCCAGCCGAACGCCGAGTTGCTGGAGCGCGTGGACATCGTCCAGCCGGCTCTGTTCGCGGTGATGACGGGTCTGGCGGAGCTGTGGCGACACCACGGCATCGTGCCCGACGCCGTCATCGGCCACTCC
Source organism: Kitasatospora misakiensis (assembly GCF_042656005.1). Lineage (NCBI taxonomy): Bacteria > Bacillati > Actinomycetota > Actinomycetes > Kitasatosporales > Streptomycetaceae > Kitasatospora > Kitasatospora misakiensis. Next base: position 156,996 of record NZ_JBHSOF010000012.1, read on the forward strand.
CAGGGCGAGATCGCCGCCGCCTACGCCGCCGGCGCCCTGAGCCTCGCCGACGCGGCGAAGACCGTCATCCTGCGCGCCCAGGCCCTCATCAGCCTCGAAGGCACCGGCGGCATGGCCTCGGTACCCCTCCCACCAGAAGAACTCCAGCTCAACGACGACCTCCACATCGCCGCCCTCAACTCGCCCACCACCACCATCGTCAGCGGCACCCCCGACGCCATCGACGCACTCGTGGCACAGCTCCAGGAACGCGGAGTCGACGCCCGCAAGATCCCCGTCAACTACGCCTCCCACTGCGCCCACGTCGAACCCCTCGAACACAACCTCGTCACCGCCCTCAGCCAACTCGCACCCCGCGCCACCGACACCGCCTTCTACTCGACGGTCACCACCGAGCCCCTCGACACCACCACCCTCACCGCCGAGTACTGGTACACCAACCTCCGCAACCCGGTTCAGCTCCACCCCACACTGACCCGTCTCCACGCCGACGGCTACCGCCACTTCATCGAGGTCAGCCCCCACCCCGTCCTCCTCCCCACCATCCACCAAACCCTCGACGGTCACGCCACCACCATCCACCCCACCCTCCGCCGCCACCACGGCCACCACTTCCCCCACGCACTCGCCCACACCCACACCCACGGAGTCACCCACCGCACCGACCAAACAGCCAGCGGCGAACTCACCCTCCCCACCTACGCCTTCCAGCACCAGCACTACTGGCTGACCACCCCCCGGTCCGTCACCGACCCCGCGCACCTGGGCCTCACCGCGACCGAGCACCCGCTGCTGGCGACCGCCGTGACGGCGGCCGAGGACGGCACGACGCTGTTCACCGGTGTGCTGTCCCGGCAGGCGCAGCCGTGGCTGGTCGACCACGCCGTGGCGGGGACCGTCCTGCTGCCGGGCACCGCCTTCGTGGAGCTGGCCGTCGCGGCCGGCGACCACGTGGGCGCGAGCGTCCTGGAGGACCTGACGCTGGAGGCGCCGCTGGTGGTACCGGAGAGCGGCACCGTCCAGCTCCAGGTGCAGGTGGGCGTCCCGGACGCGCAGGACCGGCGGACCATCGCCGTGCACTCGCGGCCGGACGACGCGAGCCCGTGGACCCGCCACGCCACCGGCCTGCTCGGCGAATCGCCTGCGGAGCCGACCGAGTTGACCGCCTGGCCGCCCGCCGGCGCGACTCCGGTGAGCACGGCGGAGGCGTACGGGCAGCTGGCCGTCCACGGCTACGAGTACGGGCCGGTGTTCCAGGGCCTGCGGGCCCTGTGGCGGCGCGGCGAGGAGCTGTTCGCCGAGGTCGAGCTGCCCGAGGACACCGAGGTCGACGGCTTCGGCCTGCACCCGGCGCTCCTGGACGCCGCCCTGCACCCGGCGGTGCTGGAGCCCCTGGCGGCCCTCACCGCGCCGTCCGGCGAGATCCCGCTGCCGTTCGCCTGGTCGGGTGTGCGGCTGTACGCGACGGGCGCCCGCGAACTGCGGATCGCCCTCACGCCCGACGCGTCCGGCGCCTATGCCCTCGCGGTCGCCGACGGCACCGGCGCCCCGGTCGCCTCGGTGGAGTCGCTGGTGCTCCGTCCGATCGCGGCGGGCGCCCTCGGGGCCCGTCAGGACGACCTCTTCACGGTCGACTGGCAGCCCGTGCCGCTGCCCCTGGAGGCCACCGACCCGCTCCACGACTGGGCGCACCTCGCCGAGGCCCTGGCCGGCGACACCGCCCCCGAGGTACTGATCCACGTCCTGCCGCCGTCGCCCGCCGGACCGGAGGACGCCGGGCCGGACGACGCCGGACCGGAGGACGTCCCGGCGGCGGCGCGCGCCGCCGTGGGCGAGACGCTCGCGGCGGTCCAGCGGTGGCTGGCCGCGGAGCGCTTCGCGGACAGCCGGCTGGTCGTGGTGACGGCGCGGGCGGTCTCCGTGCGGGACGGCGAGGACGTCGCCGACCTCGTGCACGCCCCCGTCCACGGTCTGCTGCGCACCGCGCAGACCGAGCACCCGGGCCGGATCCTGCTGCTGGACACCGAGGAGCCCGGCGAGGGCGGCACGGGGCCGCTGCCGGAGTCCCTCCTGCGGGCCGTCGCCGCGGCCCTGACCGTCGGGCGGGAGCCCGAACTGGCCCTGCGGGACGGTCGGGCCTGGGCGCCGCGCCTGGTCCGCGCCGTCCCGGCCGACACCGCCACCCCTACCGCGTCCCCCGCCACCACGGTCGCCGGGGCCTTCGACCCGGACGGCACCGTCCTGATCACGGGCGCGACCGGCACCCTGGGCCGCCTGCTCGCCCGCCACCTGGCGACCGGCCACGGCGCGCGCCACCTGCTGCTGGTCTCCCGCAGCGGTCCTGACGCGCCCGGCGCCGCCGAACTGCGCGCGGAGCTGGCCGGACTCGGCACCGAGGCCACCCTGGCCTCCTGCGACATCACCGACCCGGCCGCCCTGGCCGAGCTGCTCGCCGCCGTCCCGGCCGCGCACCCGCTCACCGCCGTCTTCCACACCGCCGGCGTCCTCGACGACGCCACCGTGGCCGGGCTCACCCCCGAGCAGGTCGACGCGGTACTGCGGCCCAAGCTCGACGGCGCCTGGAACCTGCACCGGCTCACCGGCGAGCCCGACCTGTTCGTGCTCTTCTCCTCCGTCGTCGGCGTCATCGGCGGCGCCGGCCAGGCCAACTACGCCGCCGCCAACGTCTTCCTGGACGCCCTCGCCGCGCACCGCCGCGCCCTCGGCCGCCCGGCCCTCTCGCTGGCCTGGGGCCTGTGGGAGCAGGCCAGCGGCATGACCTCGGCGATGACCGACGCGGACCGCGCCCGGATGGCCCGCACCGGCATCGTCCCGCTCCCCTCCGAGCGCGGCCTCGCCCTGCTGGACGCCGCCCTCACCGGCGCCGACGCCCTCGCCGTGCCGACCCGGGTGGACCTCGCCGCCCTGCGCACCCTCCCGGAGGTCCCGGCCGCGTTCCGGGCCCTGGTACGGACGCCCGCCCGACGCGCCGTCGCCGCGGCCTCCGGTGGCGTCTCCTGGGCGCAGCGCACCGCCGCCCTGCCCGCCGACCAGCGCGCGGAGGCCGTCCTCGACCTGGTCCGCACGCAGGTCGCGACCGTGCTCGGCCACGCCACCCCGCAGAGCATCGACGCCGAGCGCGCCTTCAAGGAGCTGGGCTTCGACTCGCTCACCGCCGTCGAGCTGCGCAACCGCCTGATCGCCGCGACCGGACTGCGGCTGCCCAGCACGCTGGTCTTCGACTACCCCACCCTCAGCGCCATCGCCGGCCACCTGCTGGACGAGGTCACCGGTACCGGCGCCGGCCCGGCCCTCACCGTGCAGCACACCCACACCCGCGCCGGCCTCGCCGAGGACCCGATCGTGATCGTCGGCATGGCCTGCCGGTTCCCCGGCGGGGTGCGCTCGCCCGAGGACCTCTGGCGGCTGGTCGCCGACGGCGTCGACGCCGTCGCGCCGTTCCCCACCAACCGCGGCTGGGACCTCGACGACCTCTACGACCCGGACCCCGACAAGGAGGGCAAGGCCTACGCCAAGGAGGGCGGCTTCCTCTACGACGTCGCCGACTTCGACGCCGAGTTCTTCGGCATCTCGCCGCGCGAGGCGCTCGCCACGGACCCGCAGCAGCGGCTGCTGCTGGAGACCGCGTGGGAGGCCTTCGAGCGGGCCGGCATCGACCCGGCCGCCCTGCGCGGCAGCCGGACCGGCGTGTTCGCGGGCGTCATGTACAACGACTACCGGTGGCGGCTGCGCGACGAGGCCCCCGAGGGCTTCGAGGCCTACCTCGGCAACGGCAGCGCGGGCAGCGTCGCCTCGGGCCGGGTGTCCTACACCTTCGGCTTCGAGGGCCCGGCGGTGACGGTGGACACCGCGTGCTCCTCCTCGCTGGTCGCCCTGCACCTCGCCGTGCAGGCGCTGCGCAGCGGCGAGTGCGAGCTGGCCCTGGCGGGCGGCGTCACCGTGATGGCCACGCCGGCGCCGTTCATCGAGTTCAGCCGCCAGCGCGGACTCGCGCTCGACGGCCGCAGCAAGTCCTTCTCCGCGGAGGCCAACGGCGCCGGCTGGGCGGAGGGCGCGGGCCTGCTGCTCGTCGAACGGCTGTCCGACGCGCGCCGCAACGGGCACCAGGTGCTCGCGGTCGTCCGCGGCTCCGCGATCAACCAGGACGGCGCCAGCAACGGCCTCACCGCCCCCAACGGCCCCGCCCAGCAGCGCATGATCCGCCAGGCGCTGGCCAACGCCGGTCTGGCGACGGCCGATGTGGACGCGGTGGAGGCGCACGGCACCGGCACCACGCTCGGCGACCCGATCGAGGCGCAGGCGCTGCTGGCCACGTACGGGCAGGACAGGCCTGCCGAACGGCCGCTGTGGCTCGGCTCGTTGAAGTCCAACATCGGACACGCCCAGGCGGCGGCCGGGGTCGCCGGCATCATCAAGATGGTCATGGCGATGCAGCACCGCGAGCTGCCCCGCACCCTGCACGTCAACGAGCCCACCCCGCACGTCGACTGGACGGCGGGCGCGGTCTCGCTGCTCACCGAGGCCCGGCCGTGGGAGACCCCCGACGAGCGCCCGCGCCGCGCCGGCGTGTCCTCCTTCGGCATCAGCGGGACCAACGCGCACATCATCCTGGAGGAGGCGCCCGAGGCCGTTGACGAGCCGGGTGCCAAGGTGTCCGAACTCCCGGTGGTGTGGCCGCTGTCGGCGAAGTCCGATGCCGCACTGCGCGACCAGGCGCGGCTCCTGCTGGAGTGGATCACCGAGCACCCGGACGTGCCCGAGACGGACGTCGCGTACTCGCTCACCGTTGGCCGCTCGATGTTCGAGCAGCGGGCGGTCGTCCTGCCGGGCGAGCGGGAGGCGGCGCTGCGCGCCCTCGCGGAGGGGACGAACCACCCCGACAGCGTGGTGGGGAGCGCTACGAGTGGCGGAAAGCTGGCCTTCCTGTTCACCGGGCAGGGGTCGCAGCGGGTGGGGATGGGCGAGGAACTGTACGGCGCGTTCCCCGTGTTCGCCGCCGCGTACGACGAGGCGCTGAGCCACTTCGGGCCTGAGCTTCGCGACATCGTCGCCAATA
>NZ_JBHSOF010000013.1:0-161120 GCF_042656005.1 Kitasatospora misakiensis
GCCTCCTTCCTGGAACGCGCCGCCGCGCTCAGCCCCGACCGGTTCGACCGGGCCCGGCGGGTGCTGGCCGCGTACGACGCCCAGCTCGCCGCGGGCGCCCCGGCCCGGGTGCCCGCCCTGCTCGCCGCCGCCGCGCTGGAGCCGCTGGACCGGTTGCAGCAGGCCGACGCCAGCCGGCTGCGGGCCAGGGCGTCCTCCCTGGCCAACCCCGGGCTCCGCGCGATACCGCCCCTGCTCGCGGCGGCGGACCGGCTCAGGGAACTCGACCCCGTCGCCGCGCGGGAGACCTACCTCGCGGCGTTCGGCGCGGCCAGCTGGGCCGGCCGGCTCGACGCGGGCGGGCTGCGGCGGGCCGCCGAGGCCGCCCAGGGCCTGCCGCCCGGCGAGGAGACGGCCGGAGTCTTCCTGCGTGCCCTGGTGGCCTGGACGGTCGACGGGCCGGTCAAGGCCTTCCCGCTGATGGGGCGGGCCCTGCGCGCCGTCACCGACGAGGATCTGGCCGTCCTCTGGCCGGCCGCGAACGCGGCCGTGGAGCTCGGCGACCTGGCGGCGTGGCTGGACGTCACGGAGCGGGCGGTCCGGTTCGCCCGGACGACGGGCGCCCTGTCGATCCTCTCGACGGCGCTGCCCTTCCGGGCGGCCTCGATGGGCTACGCGGGGCGCTTCCCCGAAGCCTGGGACCTGCTGGCGGAGGGGGCGAACACCGAGGACGTCACCGGCGCGGCGACCCGGATGGCCACGACGGGCCTGCTGAGCGCGTACCGGGGGCGGGAGCGGCCGGCCCTGGACCTGTTCGAGTCCATGGAACGGGAGGGCGAGCAGCGCGGTCTGGGCCGGTTGATCGCCATGGCGACGTGTGCGCGGGCGGTGCTCCACAACGGCCTGGGCAACTATCCGCTCGCGATGGAGGCGGCGCTCCGGGGCCTGGAGTACCAGGACCTCGTCGTGCACCACTGGCTCTGCCACGAGCTGGTCGAGGCGGCGACCCGGGTCGGCGACCGGGCCGCGGCGGCGCGGGCGCGCGAGCGGCTGGCCGACTGGAGCCGGGCCGGCACCCCCTGGGCGCTGGGCGCGCATGCGCTGGCCGACGCCCTGGCCGGGGAGCAGGGGCAGGAGCAGGGGCAGGGACAGGAGCAGGAACAGGCCGAGGACCGTTTCCGTGCGGCCGTCGACCACTTCGGCCGGGGCGGGGTCGGCGTCCTGGAGGCCCGCGCGCGGCTGCTGCACGGCGAGTGGCTGCGCCGCCGCGGCCGGCGGGCCGAGGCCCGCACCGAGCTGCGGACGGCGTACGAGGCGTTCGTGGCGATGGGCACGGAGGCGTTCGCTGAGCGGGCCCGGCGGGAGCTGCTCGCCACCGGCGAGACCGTCCGCCGGCGGACCGTCGACGCGCCGGCCCTGACGCCGCAGGAGACCCAGATCGCCCGGCTCGTGGTCGCCGGGCACTCGAACGCGGAGATCGGCGCCCAGCTGTTCATCAGCCCCCGGACGGTCGAGTGGCACCTGCGCAAGGTGTTCGCCCGGCTGGGCATCGCGTCCCGTCGCGAACTCGACGGCGCGCTGTCCGGCGGATGACGAGCGGGGGTTGTTGTTACCCCCGGTCACAGCCGGTCGGCGTCCAGCACGGCCTGGGCGAAGGCCGTCGGGGCCTCCTGGGGCGCGTTGTGCCCGACGCCGGGGAGCACCCGGTGCTCGTACGCGCCGGTGAAGAACCTCCGGTAGCCCGTGCCGTCGGTCGAGGCCAGGAAGGGGTCGAGGGCCGGGTCCAGGGTGATGGTCGGGACACCGATGGTCGGCCGGGCGGCGAGCAGCGTCTCGTAGCGGTCGTAACACCGTTCGCCGTCGGCCAGGCCGAGGCGCCAGCGGTAGTTGTGGATCACGATCGCGGCGTAGTCGGGGTTCTCGAAGGCCGCGGCCGTGCGCTCGAAGGTGGCGTCGTCGAAGTCCCAGGTCGGGGAGACCTCGTCCCAGACCAGCCGGCACAGGTCGTGGCGGGACCGCCGCTCCTCCATGGCCCGACGGCCGCGCTCGGTGGCGAAGTAGTACTGGTACCACCAGGTGTGCTCGGCCTTCGGCGGCAGCGGGTTCCGCTGCGCCTGGACGTCGGTGATGAGGTAGCCGCTCACCGACACCAGGGCCTTCACCCGCTCCGGCCAGAGGGCCGCGAGGATGTCGGCGGTGCGCGAGCCCCAGTCGAAGCCCGCCAGGACCGCCCGGCGGATCCTCAGCGCGTCCATCAGGGCCAGGATGTCGAGCGCGATCGCGGACTGCTGCGCGTTGCGGGCCGTCGCCGGGGAGAGGAAGGCGGTGGTGCCGTGCCCGCGCAGGTACGGCACGATCACCCGGTAGCCGGCGTCGGCCAGCAGCGGGGCCACGTCCGCGAAGCTGTGGATGTCGTAGGGCCAGCCGTGCAGGCAGATGACCACCGGGCCGTGCTCGGGGCCGGCCTCGGCGTAGCCGATGTCGAGCACGCCGGCGCGGACCTGCTTCAGCGCGCCGAACCCGGTGTGCGTGCCCGGGGCGACGGCCGGGACGACCAGGCCGGGGTGGCCGGGCCCGTCGGAGGCGGAGGAGGCGGTGGAGGAGGAGGCGGCGAAGGCCGCGGGCGTGCCGGTGGCGCCGACGGACGCGGCCACGGCGCCCACGCCCAGACCGACCGCCTTGGAGAACGTACGCCTGTTGATCATGTCCGATCCTTCCTGAGCGCCTGCTGACGCTCGACTGTCGCCCCACCGGGGCGCGAGCACATCGGTCACTTGACGCCGCGACATGCGGCAGTGGGCCGGTCCGGCGGGTTCAGTCATCCGACTGTTCCGCCGGCGCCGGCGGTCGACGACCCTTGGAGGGCGTCCCCACGACGTCTCCGGGCGGGCCGTCCGTCACACCGGCGCGACCGCCTCGGTCCGGCTGAGGGCGTCGCGCAGCGCCGCCCGGGTGGTGATGCCCAGCTTCGGGAAGACCCGGTACAGGTGCGAGCTGACGGTGCGCGGCGACAGGTGCATCCGCGTCCCGATCTCCTTGTTGGTCAGCCCCCCGGCGGCCAGGTCGGCGATCCGCCGCTCCTGCCAGGTCAACGGGACGGGACGGGGCGTCGAGGCGCGCGGTACGGCCCCGGCGGCCCGCAGCTCGGCCCGGGCCCGCTCGGCCCACCCGGCGGCCCCGAGCCGCTCGAACGCCTCGGCGGCGGGGACGAGGTGGTGCTGCGCCGTCACCCGGCCGGACACGTGGCGCACCCGGATGCCGTGGGCCAGCCGGATCCGGGCCAGCTCGAACGGGAAGCGGGCGGCGTCCGGGTGCGCGACGGCCCGCGCGAACATCTCGGCGGCCTCCGGCTCGCTCTCCGCGGTCATCGCCAGCGCGCCGTAGGTGACCAGCGCCAGCCGCGGGGACAGCTCCGGCAGTCCGGCGTCGCGCGCGGCGAGGGCGTGGGCCCTGGCCTGCTCGACCCGGCCGGTGTGCAGGGCGGCCTCGACGAGGTCGAGCAGGGTGCGGGAGGCCTGGTAGGTGTAGCGGCGGAAGGTGCCCGGCGGCGTGATGCCGATGGCGTACAGGTAGGCGGCCTCGTGGTCGCCGGCGCTCAGCGCGGCGGTCGCGCCGGCCGCGTCGGCGAGCTGGGTGAGGAACCCCACGCCGCGCGGCCGTGCCCAGGCGTCCACCTCGGCCCGGAGGTCCCGCGCCCGGGCGAGCTGCCCGCGCAGCGCCGCGAGCTGGGCCAGGTAGGCGCGGCTCTGGGCCGCGAACAGCGCGTGCCCGTGGTCTTCCGCGAGGTCCAGCACCCGCTGCCCGGTGGCCTCGGCGCTGTCCCACTCGCCGACCGCCAGCTGGTCGAGCATGATCAGGTGCAGCATGACCATGCCGCTGGCCACGGCCCCGGTCTCCAACTCGCGGTCCACGACGCGCCGCAGGTGCGGGCGGTACTGGCCCAGCAGGTCGAGGTGGTACGCGGAGACGGCCAGCCGCGTCACCTCCCAGGGCTCCAGGACCGGCAGGTCCGCGGTGGCGCGTTCCACCGCCGCGGCGCACCCGGTGCCGTGCCGGACCACATCGCTCCAGGCGGCGCCGTGGATCCGGGTGCGGCCGGTGACGCGGTCGCCCAGCGAGGCGAGCAGCGCGTGGGCGCGCTCCCAGGCCGGGCGCTCCCCGGCGTACTGACTGATCGCCAGCAGGAGGGTGACCAGCCGGGCGAGGACCTCGTCGGACCCGCCGCTCCCGGCGTCCCGCAGCTGCTCGATCGCGGCCGTCACCTGCCGCCCGGTCGACCGGACCTCGCCGTCCTGGTAGAACGCCTGGTAGGCGGAGGCCAGGACGGCGGCCGGCGGCGCCGCCCGACCGGGGGCGGAGGCGGACACCACGAGCCGCTGCGCCTGGCCGAGGCGGCCCGCGTGGCCCGCGACGAACGCCGCGTCCGCCAGCCGCCGGGACCGTCCGGAGTCGTCCTCGCTCAGCTCCGCGGCGCGGGTCAGCCAGGCCACGGCCGTCAGCGCGCCGCCGCGCCGGGTCGCCGACCCGGCCGCGGCCTCCAGGATCGCGGCCACCTCCTCGTCGGGGTCGACGGTGGCGGCGGCCAGGTGGGTCGCCCGGCGTTCGAGGTGCTCCCGGTGGACCAGCGCCAGCGCCAGGTGGGCGGAGCGGCGCTGGTCGGCGGTGGCCATCCGCACGACGCCGGAGCGCACCAGCGGATGCCGGAAGGTGAGGTCGCCGGTGCCCGGCTCGACGTCGAGCAGCCCGGCGGCCACGGCCTCGTCGGCGTCGCGCATCCGGTAGCGGGCGCCGAACGGGCCGCCGGTGGGGACGGTGGCGACCCCGTCGAGGGCACCCAGCAGCAGCTCGGCCCGTACCCGCTCGCCGAGGGCCGCGATCCGGGCCCCGTACAACTGCTGCAGCCGCCGGGGCAGCGGCACGCCGTGCTCGCCGACCAGGGCGTCCACCGCCCGGTCGTCCGCCCGGCCGTCCGCCCGGTCGCCGAGCTGGGCGGGCAGTTCCAGCAGCGCCAGCGGGTTCCCCCGGGCCTGCTCCAGCACCGTCCGGCGGACCTGCCGGCCCAGTCGCGGGTACCGCCGGTCCAGCAGCAGCGCGGCGTCCTCCGTGCCGAGGGCGGCGACGGACCGCTCGGGAAGCGCGGCGGTGTCGAACCGCGAGGCCGTGTCGGAGCGGACGGCGATCAGCAGCCGCACCGGGCTGCCGGCCAGCCGCCGGCCCACGAAGCCGCAGACGTCGGCGCTGGCGTCGTCCACCCACTGCCCGTCGTCCAGGACCACCAGCAGCGGCCGCCGCGCCGCCGCCAGGGAGAGCAGGCCGAGGACGGCGATGCCGAGCCGCATCACCGACGGCGGCTCCTCCTCGGTCCGGCCGAAGACGGCGTCGAACGCGGCACGGGTCCCGTCGTCCAGGCGCGCGACCTCGCCGAGCAGCGGATGGAGGAGCTGGTGCAGGCCGGCGTAGGGCAGCGCGGACTCCGCCTCGACGCCGGCGGCGCGGACGACGGCGTGGCCCTCCCGCTCCGCCAGCGCGACGGCGTGGCCCAGCAGGGACGTCTTGCCGACGCCCGTCTCCCCTCGGAGCACCAGGGCCCGGCCCGCGGTGGCCGTCACGAACGCGGCCAACTCGGCCTGTTCGCCCGCCCGTCCCACCATCGGCACGGTGCTGGATTCCATGTCCTCCCCTTCTCTTGGACAGCCGCTTCGACAGCGGTCGTCCTGGTGATGATTTCTTCGACCGCGATCAGATCCCTCGCGGCGGCTCCGCCGGCTGGACGCCGGACCGGTCGTCCCGGTCGCCGGGCCCCTCCACGTGCAGCTCCGGCAGGCCCGCGAGGAGTCGGACGACGGCCGGCGCGGGCCCGGCGGCGGAGGCCGACACGGTGAGGACCAGGGCGACCGGCGCCACCCTGGCCATCGGTCCGGCGTCCAGCCGGCGGGCGACGAACGCGAGGATGGCCACGGACCCCCGGTCGAGCCGCTGCACATCGTCCACGAGGCAGACCAGCGGCTCGGCGGCGGCGGCCTCGGCGAGCAGGCCGAGCACGGCCAGCCCGACCAGCAGCTGCCGGGGCGCCTCGCCGCCGCGGGGGCCCAGCGCCGCCGACAGGGCGGACCGCTGTACCGCGGGCAGCGGGCCGAGATGACTCAGCAGCGGTCCGCAGAACCGCCGGAGCGCCGCGTAGGCGATCCCGGCCGCGCCCTCCACCCCGGCCGTGCGGACGAGGCGGCCGGGTGGAGCGTGAGCGGTCAGATGGTTCAGCAGGGCGGTCCGGCCGGTCGCGGACTCCCCGCGCAGGACCAGCGCGTGTCCGAGTCCGGCCCGCACATCGAGCAGCAGCCGGTCGAGCACCTCCCGCTCCCGGGCGTACCCGGACGGCGGGGGCGACGACGGGTGACCCGCCGTCATCTCTCAGCGGCCTTCGTGACCGGGCTCCGTCACCGGGTGTCAGCCGTCGAGGCCGGCGCCGCGGGCCAGGTGGGCGGCGTACCACGACGGCCAGTCCGGATCCTTGTGGCCGAGCTCCGCCTCGTACGCGCCGTGGGCGAGCGCCGCTACGCGCAGCGCCCGCTCAAGGTCGGCGGCCGAGCGGTGGACCACCTGGTCGATCCGGCCGGGCCGCCGCGTCGTGACCTCCTGTAGCACGAAGGTGTTGCCGTCCGGGTCGGCGAACGACGCGAACGAGCCGTAGGACTGCCGGGCCGGGTGCGGGCCGGGGACCCGGTCGGTGCTGCCGGCGTGGTGGAAGACCCCGCCGGCGTCGTGGAACACCTCGCTGACGTCGACGCCGCGGGCCACCAGCTCGGTGCGGGCCGCGAGGATGTCGTCCACGACGAGGTGCACGCCGTGCTCGGACCCCGGCGCCGCGTCGGTCACCCCGCTGCCGATGACCAGCGACGCGGCCGAGCCGGGCGGGGTCAGGTGCACGATCCGGAACCCACCCGGGCCGGTGAAGTCGACGTCCTCCCGGAAGCCGATCCGGGTGTAGAACTCCTTGGCCCGGTCCACGTCCGAGACCGGGACGACCACGACCTCGATCCTGAAATCCACCATCGTCAGCTCCTTCGCCGCGGTTGTGGACGCTGATCGGCGTCCACGACCACCATCCCGGGAGCACCGGCCCGTCGCCCCAGGGTCGGACACTGGTGGTGACGCGGGCCCGTGTCCACCGGGGGCCCGGGCGGGGCCCCCGGGGTACGGGAACGCCCGTTCGCCCGCAGGGCCTGCGGGCGAACAGGTGGGCTGGATCGGCGGGTGGATCAGTCCGGCGGCTCGTGGGGTGCGTCAGCCGGCCGGCGGAACCGCGGCGGTCAGCCGGGCGAGGCCGTCGACCACGTCGGTCGGCCGGTGCCGTAGGTGGTGGTGCCGGCGCTGGCGGTCGGCGCCGGTGCCCAGGCGCCGCAGGCGGTCAAGACCGGCCTCGACGGCGGCGAGGTCCCCGGCGGCGGCCAGGCCGGGCGCGGCCCGCTCCAGCAGTCGGTTCACCAGGGCGGCCGTCGGCACCGGCGAGCCGGTGAACGGGTCGAGCCCCACGCCCGTCGGCCCGGTCCTGGCCGCTTGCTGGTGGGCGGCGACCATCCGGTCCTGTGGCACCGGCGCCAGCGGCAGCCCGGCCCGGGCCTCCTCCAGCAGGACGCCCGCCAGACCGCGCAGCAGCGCGGCCAGCAGCAGGACGGTCTCCAGGTCGGCGTTGACGTCGGCGACCCGCACCTCCAGCGTCGGCAGGTGCTCGGACGGCCGGGTGTACCAGTAGATCATCCGACGGTCGACCAGGGTCCCGCGCGCCACCAGGGAGTCCGCGAGCGCCTCGTAGCCGGGCTCGTCCAGGACCGGCGCCGGGCCGGCGGTGGGCCAGCGCGCCCAGCGCACCGACCGCCAGCTCGCGAACCCGCTGTCGCGGCCCGCGTCGAACGGCGAGTTGGCCGCCAGCGCCTGCACCACCGGCAGCCAGGGCCGCAGACGGTTGCCGAGGGCCAGCGCGAGGCCGCGCTCGATGGTGCCCAGATGGACGTGGCAGCCGCACAGCGCCGCGCCGTAGCCGCCGACCGCGCCGGGGTGGCGCGCGGCCATCCGGTGGTAGCGCGGGTTGTCGGTGAGCAGGGCGGGCTCCGGCCCGGTGAGGACCGGTGCCCCGGAGGCGACCAGCAGGCAGTCCGCGTCGGCCGCCGCGGCGACCAGCACGGCGCGCAGCCGGGCGAGGTCGTCGCGCAGCTCCTTGATCCGCAGTGCCGGCCGGGTGCAGGTCTCCACCTGGGCCTGGAGGAACTCCGGCTGCACCTGGTCGCCGAGCGTCGTGGCCGCCGCCGCGATCACCCGCGGGGCGCGGGCGGCGGGCAGCCTGGTCCGCCGGTCCACCAGCAGGAACTCCTCCTCCACGCCGACGGTGGGCACCGTCCGGGGCGTCGGGTGCGCGGTCACAGCCGACTCCTCCCGGCCTCCCGGACCAGCACGGCGCCGGCCGCCGCGCCGAGCAGCCCGGAGGCCGCCGCGAGCAGGCCGTGGTGCTGGGATGCCCACAGCTGCGGGCTGTGCTCGCGGGCCTCGTCGTCGAAACGGCCGTGCGCGCCGTGGTCCAGCACGTCGTCCACCGGCCTCCAGAGATTGGCGGGGTCGTCCGCGCGGTGCGGGCGGTCCTCGTGCTGGGCGGCCCGGCCGGTGCGGGCCAGACGGCGGTCGAGCAGGCCGGGCGCGACGGCGTTGGCCAGTAGGGTGGCCGCCGTGCTCGCCCCGACCCAGTACTCGCGCCGGCCCGGGTGGTCGGCGGCGTAGCGGATCGCGCGGGCCGCCAGCTCCGGCTGGTACACCGGCGGGACGGGACGGGCCCGGCCGGGCAGCCGGTTCAGCACCCAGTCGAACTGCGGGGTGTTGACGGCCGGCAACTGCACCATGGTGACCCGCACGCCCGAGTGCGCCGCGAGCAGTTCGCAGCGCAGCGCCTCGTGCCAGCCCTGGACGGCGTGCTTGGCGCCGCTGTACGCGCTCTGCAGCGGGATGCCCCGGTAGGCGACGGCGGAGCCGACCTGGACGATCGTGCCCCGGTCGCGGGGGAGCATCCGGTTCAGCGCCGCGCGGGTGCCGTTCACATACCCAAGGTAGGTCACTTCGGTGACCCGGCGGAACTCGGCCGCGGTGATGTCGGGGAAGGGCGCGAACACCCCGGTGAAGGCGTCGTTGACCCATACGTCGATCGGTCCGAACTCCTCCTCGGCCCGGGCCGCGACGGCCTCGCACGCCTCGGCGTCGGCGACATCGGCGGGGACGGCCACGGCCCGGGTACCGGCCGCCTCGGCCTCCGCCACGGCGGCCCGCAGCCCGGCCCGGCCGCGCGCGGTGAGCACCAGCCGGTCACCGCGCGCGGCGAACTCCCGCACGCAGGCGCGGCCGACCCCGGCGCCGGCCCCGGTGACGACGACGGTGCGTGGTGCTGGACGGCGGTGGTTGGTCATGGCGTGCGTGTTGCCGGGTGGGCGGGTGCGAAACGTCCCGCGCGGGGCTTCCGGGTGGTTCAGCCGGCCGGCGGCCGGTGCGCGGGGCCGTTGTGCCGACGCAGCTGGAGCACCGGCAGCAGCAGCCAGCAGGCCGCGAACCAGGCCATCACCGCGCCCGCGATCCAGGCCGCCGCGGCACTGCCGGTGGCCACCCGCAGCAGCAGGAGCAGCGCCGCCCCGACGGTCAGCGCCAGCAGCACCAGCCCGATCGCGACCAGCCGCGCCGCGGCGTCGACCAACTGCGGCTTGCGGCGGCGGCCGGCGAAAAGACGATGGTAGGAGACGGGGGCGGTGAGGGCGCCGGTGGCGAGCGCGCCGAGGACTACGGTGACCACGAAGAGGCCCCGGTCGAAGTCGCCGAGTTCGGTGAAGCGCGGCATGAAGACGACGCTCAGCAGGAAGCCGAACAGGATCTGCGAGCCGGTCTGCGCGACCCGGACCTCCTGGAGCAGGTCGACCCAGCGCCGGTCGGCGCGCTCCTCCGGGGACTCCCGCCGCCCGGTCCGGGCCGGGGCGGCGTCGTCCCGCCCGGTCGTTCCCGAGGCCATCCGGCTCACCTCCGCCGCGTGCGGGCTCCGTTCCGTACGCCCTCGCCGCTCGTCCCCGGCCGGGGAGCGGGGGCGGCTGGTCCCCCCGGGTCCCGCTTCGCGTGTAGCCGGACCGGGCCCGGGCAAACGCGGGGCATGGACGAGACGACCCGGATGCCGCCGGAGCCGGCCCGCCCGGCACCCGACCGCCCGGCCCGCGCCGTCCGCGCGACCCGCCCCGCCGCGCGGCATCATGGTCGGGACGGCACGAGGCCGTTCCGACCGGACCGGGAGCCAGCCATGCATCTGCCCGCCGGGGAGGCCGGGGACGCCGGGAAGGCCGGAGGCGCGGGGGCCACGGAGCGGGAGCCACCGGGCGCCTACCGGCCGGGGGAGCTGCGGATCGCGGTGCGCCGCGCCGGCCCGGTGCGGATCGTGTCGGTCGGGGGAGAGCTGGACCACGACTCCGCGGACGGGCTGCGCACCGCGCTGTCGGTCCCGCCGGAGGGCGGTCCGGAGGGCGGTCCGGACCGGATCCTGGTGGATCTCGCCGAGCTGAGCTTCTGCGACTCCACCGGCCTGAACGTCCTGCTCAGGGCCCGGCAGGACGCCGAGCTGGCCGGGGTGCGGCTGGAAATCGCCGGGCCGCGCCCCATCGTGGTCCGGCTGTTCGCCGTCACGGGCGCGGACTCCGTCCTGCGGATCCACCCGAGCCTCGACCTCGCGCTGTCGGCGGACGGCGGCCGGGCCGCCGCACCCGACCCCGGTGACCCCGGTGACTCCAGCGGCTCCGGCGGCTCCGGGCCGACGGCAGGTGAGGGCCCGTGATGACCCGCCCCGAGACCGTTCCGGCGCCGGACCGGGACCAGACCCGGCGGCTGGCGCTGAGCACCAGCGCGGGCGCCGTGCAGCAGTGCCGGGACTTCAGCCGCCAGGCGCTGCTCGACTGGCACTGGCTGGCGGTCGACGGCGACGGGTGGCCCGACGACGAGCAGGTGGCCGTCTTCGAGGACGTCCTGCTGATGGTCTCCGAGCTGGTCACCAACGCCTGTCTGCACACCCCCGGCGGGCCGCGCGAACTGCGGCTGCGCTGGGACACCGTCCGGCTGCTGGTCGAGGTCAGCGACGGCAGCCCCGTCCCGCCGCAACTGCGCCCGTTCGCCGACCCGGGGCTGCCGGGCGGCCACGGGCTGCGGGTGGTGGACCGGCTGGCCCGCGCCTGGGGCTCGCGGCCCGAGGACGGCGGCAAGTCGGTCTGGCTGGAGGTGTCGTCCCCCCTGAACCACCGGGCGTAAGCCTCGCCCCCCTGAACCACCGGGCGTAAGCCACCGGGGCCCCTGAATCACGGGGTCCCGGTGGGGATCGGCGCGTCCATGCGCGGACGGCGCGCTTCAGCTGTCGGCCGGGAGCGGTTCGGGCGGCGGGCCCGGGTCGGGGTCCGGCGGCGGGAACGGCGGCACCGGCGGCGGCACCGGGTCCGGCAGCGGACGCGGTGCGGGATCGGGGTGCGGGAACGGTTCGGTGTCCGGATGGACGGGTGGCGGGACGGTCATGGCGGCCGTGCCTCCTTTCCGGTGTTTCCGGTCGTTCCGGTCCGTCCGGGCGGGCCCGGCGTTCCGGTACGCCCGGGTGGGGCCGGTCCGAGCGGGGTCACCCGAACGGGCCTACCGGCCGAGCGCCCGGGCCAGTTCGTGCTTGTTCATCTTCGAACGGCCCTTGATGTTCCGGTGCTTGGCCTCGTTGTACAGCTGGTCGTAGGTCGGCCCGCCGGCGCCCCGGTGCGAGCGCAGGCCGCCCCGACGGCCGGAGGAGATGTCCTGGACGGACGTACGGCTGGCGGTCCTGGACTCGCCGTGCCGGGCGCGTTCCTTGTTGACCGTCCGGGCGGCGATCTCCTCGGCCCGGTCCTCGCTCTCGCCGCGCTCCAGCGCACTCTCCTTGATGTGCTCGTACTGGCGCTCCCGCTTCGGGCTCGATCCTCGGGGCATGGCGGGGTGCTCCTTTCGGGATCCGCGTCCTTGCCGCAGGGCGTCTACCCGGTCGCACGTCCGCAAACCGCTCCGGGGACCCGGCCCGCGAACCACCGGTGGACCGCCTCACCGTCCACCCTCGCACCGGGCGCCCCGCGTGTCACCCGTCGCAGGACGGTGGCACAGTGGGAGGCGGGGCGGCGCCGCCGCTCCCACCGGCCGGGGCCGCCGCGGGGCGGTCCGGCCGCGCGGTCGATCCGGGCGGTGGACGGATGGACGAGCACCAGGTGCCGGCCGACGCGCCGGGCGCCGCAGCGGGCCGTGCGGACCAGGCCGAACAGGTCCTGCGGCAGCTGCTCGCCGGGCTGACGGCGGTCCGGGACGGCGACTTCCGCACTCGCCTCGGGCCCGACCTGCCGGGCGTGCCGGGCGAGATCGCCGCCGTCTTCAACGGCACGGTCGAGCAGCTCGCCCGGGTGACCTCCGAGGTGACCCGGGTGGTGCGGGAGGTCGGGTCCGAGGGGCGGCTCGGCGGCCAGGCGCGCGTCCCCGGCGCGTCCGGGACGTGGCTGGACCTCACCGACACCGTCAACGCGATGGCCGGTGACCTCACCCGGCAGCTGCGCAACATCGCCCAGGTGACCACGGCGGTGGCGCGCGGCGACCTCACCCAGAAGATCGAGGTCGACGCCGGCGGCGAACTCCTCGAACTCAAGAACACCGTCAACACCATGGTCGACCAGCTGTCCGCGTTCGCCGGGGAGGTGACCCGGGTGGCCCGCGAGGTCGGTTCCGAGGGCCGGCTCGGCGGTCAGGCGGACGTGCGGGACGTCTCGGGGACCTGGCGGGACCTCACCGAGTCCGTCAACGTGATGGCGGACAACCTCACCGCCCAGGTCCGGGCGATCGCCTCGGTGACCACGGCCGTGGCCGAGGGCGACCTCACCCAGAAGATCCGGGTGGACGCGCGGGGCGAGATCCTGGAGCTCAAGGAGACCATCAACACGATGGTCGACCAGCTGTCCGCGTTCGCGGACGAGGTGACCAGGGTGGCCCGGGAGGTCGGCACCGAGGGCAACCTCGGTGGCCAGGCCACCGTCCGCGGCGTCTCCGGCACCTGGAAGGGGCTGACCGACAACGTCAACGTGATGGCCTCCAACCTGACCGGCCAGGTCCGCTCGATGTCCGAGGTGGCCACCGCCGTCGCCCGGGGCGACCTCTCCCGGAAGATCACCGTGGAGGCCAAGGGCGAGATGGCCGCGCTCGCCGGGGCGATCAACACCATGGTGGACACCCTGTCGGTGTTCGCGGACGAGGTGACCCGGGTCGCGCGCGAGGTCGGCACCGAGGGCAGCCTCGGCGGCCAGGCCACCGTCCCGAACGTCGCCGGGACGTGGAAGGACCTCACCGACAACGTCAACTTCATGGCGCACAACCTGACCAGCCAGGTGCGCAACATCGCCGAGGTGACGACGGCGGTCGCCGTGGGTGACCTCACCCGCAAGATCGACGTGGACGCGCGCGGCGAGATCCTGGAGCTCAAGACCACCGTCAACACCATGGTCGACCAGCTGTCCTCGTTCGCCGCGGAGGTGACCCGGGTGGCCCGGGAGGTCGGCACCGAGGGCCGGCTCGGCGGGCAGGCCGAGGTCGAGGGCGTCTCCGGCACCTGGAAGCGGCTGACCGAGAACGTCAACGAGCTGGCCGGCAACCTCACCCGGCAGGTCCGGGCGATCGCCGAGGTCACCAGCGCCGTCGCGGCCGGCGACCTCACCCGCTCCGTCACCGTGGAGGCCTCCGGCGAGGTCGCGGACCTCAAGGACAACGTCAACTTCATGGTGGAGTCGCTGCGCGAGACCACCCGGGCCAACCAGGAACAGGACTGGCTCAAGACCAATCTGGCCCGGTTCACCGGCAGCCTGCAGGGGCAGCGCGACATCCACTCCGTCGCCGAACTCATCACCGACGGGCTGACCCCGCTGGTCGGCGCCCAGTACGGTGCGTTCTACCTGGCGGAGGAGAGCGCCGAGGGGACGGTCCTGGCCCGGATCAGCGCCTACGGGCGCGCGGGCGGACCTCCCGCCGGTACGGAGGGCGGACCTCCCACCGACACCGAGGGCAGCCCCGAGCGGGTGCGGCTCGGCGAGTCGCTGGTCGGCCAGGCCGCCCGCACCCGGCGCACCATCGCCGTGGACGACCTGCCGCCCGACTACGCGACCATCGGCTCCGGCGCCGGCACCACCCATGCCCGCTCGGTGGTGATCCTGCCGATCGCCCTGGAGGAATGGCTGCTCGGGGTCATGGAGTTCGCCTCCGTCCACGCGTTCAGCGCCGTCCACCGCGACTTCCTGGACCAGTTCGCCGAGGCCTGCGGCGTCAACATCGGCACCCTGCTCGCCAACGGCCGCACCGACGAACTGCTCGGCGAGTCCCAGCGGCTCACCGCCGAACTCCAGGCCCAGTCCGAGGAGTTGCAGGAAGGCCAGGAGGAGCTGCGGCGCTCCAACGCCGAACTCGCCGAGCAGGCCAAACTGCTCGCCGAACGCAACCGCGACATCGAGGCCAAGAACCTGGAGATCGAACAGGCCCGGCAGGAACTGGAGGAGAGGGCACGGCAGTTGAGCCTCTCCTCGATGTACAAGTCGGAGTTCCTGGCCAATATGAGCCACGAACTGCGCACCCCGCTCAACAGCCTGCTCATCCTCGCCCAACTGCTCGCCCAGAACGCGACCGGCAACCTCACGCCCAAACAGGTCGAGTACGCGGGCGTCATCCACTCGGCCGGCTCCGACCTGCTCCAGCTCATCAACGACATCCTCGACCTGTCCAAGGTCGAGGCCGGGAAGATGGAGTTCAGCCCCGAACCCTTCTCCGTGCAGGAGCTGTTGACGTACGTTGAGTCCGCCTTCAAACCGCTGGCCGACCAGAAGGGCCTCGCCTTCCGGATCGGCGTCGGCGGTGAGGTGCCCGGTGAACTCGTCACCGACCAGGCCCGGTTGCGGCAGGTGCTGCGCAACCTGCTCTCCAACGCGATCAAGTTCACCGACACGGGCCGGGTCGAGCTGCGCATCGAACGCGTCGAGGCCGGCGGACTCCCGGATGAGCTAGGCCGGACGGAGGCCGCGGTGGCCTTCCACGTCGAGGACACCGGCATCGGCATCGACCCCGCCCACCTCGACACCATCTTCGGCGCCTTCCAGCAGGCCGACGGCACCACCGCGCGCCGCTTCGGCGGCACCGGGCTCGGCCTGTCCATCAGCCGCGAACTCGCCCACCTGCTCGGCGGCGCCCTCACCGTCCGCTCCGCCGCGGGCCGGGGCAGCCGCTTCAGCTTCTACCTGCCGCTCGCCCGCCGGGGCCGCCCGACCGCCACGACGGCCGGCGAGACCCGCGTCCTGGTGGTCGAGGCCGACCCGCCGGCCCTGCTCACCCTCCTCGCCCGGACCGCCGCCGAGGCGCACGGCGACGACCCCCCGGTGGCGATCCGCAGCGCCGGCAACGAGTCGGACCTGCGGGCCGCCATCGCCGAGGGCCCGTACCGGTGCGCCGTCGTCGACCTCGCCCACACCGGCGAGCTCGTCCCGCTGCTGCTCACCGCGCTCCCCGAGGGCACACCCGTCCTCGGCCACCGGGGCGACGGCGGCTCCGCCGAGTTCACCGCCGCGGCCGTGGTCGGCCTGGAACTCCCCTCGGGGCTGGACGAGTTGCGCGAACGGCTGATCGTCCTGTTCGGCGGCCGCCACCCCTCGGCGCCCGAGCCGGTGCCCGAGGCGGTGTCCGACGCGGTGTCCGACGCGGTGTCCGACGTGGGGGAGAGCGCCGTCCCGGCCGCCGAACCGCTCGCCGGTCGCACCGTGCTGATCATCGACGACGACGTCCGCAACGTCTTCGCCCTCGCCGCCGCCCTCGAACTGCACGGGCTGACCATCCTGCACGCCGCCGACGGCCGGGCCGGCCTCGACCTGTTGCGCGGCCGGCCCGAGACCGACCTGGTGCTGATGGACGTGATGATGCCCGGCCTCGACGGCTACGCCACCATCGCCGCGATCCGGGCCGACGAGCGGTTCGCCCGGATCCCGATCGTCGCCGTGACCGCCAAGGCCATGGCCGGCGACCGCGCCAAGAGCCTCGCCGCCGGCGCGGACGACCACGTCACCAAGCCCGTGGACACCGAGCTGCTGCTGGAGCGGATGCGGCACTGGCTGGACGTGTCATGACCTCCGACGGCCGGCCCGCTGGTTCGCCTGCTTCGCCGTCGCCCGGCAGCGACTCGCCGGGCATCGACCCGGCGGCCGACCCCGCTGAGGGCCCCGCCGGTGGCTCGGCCGAGGACGCCGTCGCGCGGCAGCTCGCCGGGGCCGTCCGGCGGCTTCAGCACGTGATGGAACGGATGCGCGCCGAAGAGGGCACCCGCGCGCTCGTCGACCTCGCGACCGGCATGCTCGTCGAGCGGCTGGCCGTCCCGCCCGCCGAGGCCGCCGCCCGGCTGGCCGGGCTCGCCCAGGAGGCCGGCGTGCCGGTCACCACTCTGGCCGCCGACATCGTCGGCCGGTCGGCAGGCCCGTCCGACGACTCCGCGCCGCCCGAGGCAGCCGTCCCACCGGTCCCACCCGTCCCGTCCGAGCCGCCCGCCCCCGCCCGGGCGCTCGCCGCCGTGCCCGACCTCGTGGGTGCCGTCGAGGCCGTCCTCCGGCAGGGCGCCGCGCCCCTCGGCGCCCACGCCGTGCTGGTCTGGCAGCGGCTGCCCCACGGCAGCCTCGCCCTCGCCGCCCAGGCCGGCCTGCCCGCCGACGAGGCCGAGGCCTGGAGCCGGGTCCCGCCCGGGGTCGACACCCCCGCCCAGCGGGCCGTCGCGACCGGTGAGGACCACTGGCCCGACCGGCCCGACCCGCCCGACGGCTCCGGCCGACCGGCGCCGGCCGGTCCCGTCGCCGGGGGCGCCGACACACCCCGGGCCGTGCTCCCGCTGCTCGCCAACGGTCGCCGCCTCGGCGCGCTCGAAGTGCTCTGGCCCGGCGCCGCACCCGCCCTCGCCCCGCGCGAGTGCCGGCAGCTCCGCGCCCTCGCGGACCTCTGCGCCACCGTCCTCGGCCACCCCGAGCCCCCCGTCCCGCCCGACCGCCAGGCCGAACTGCTCGACGGCCTGCTCGACCCCGCCCTGCTGCTCGCCCCCGTCCTGCGGGACGACCGGGTCGTGGACTTCACGATCCTCCGCACCAACCGGCTGTTCCGGGACCCGCTCGGCCGCCCCCGCAGCGGCCTGGAGGGCACCTCGCTCCTGGAGGCCTACCCGATGGCCTGCGCCACCGGGCTGCTGGAACCGTTGCTGCGGGCCCACGAGACCGGCGAGCCCCGCACCGACGACCGCCTGCGCCTGGTCTTCCAGGGCGGCGGGATCGCCCTGCCCACCGCTCTGCGGATCGCCGTCACCCCGCTCGGCCCGCGGCTCCTGCTCAGTTGGCAGCGGGACACCGACCGGCCCGGCGAGTCCGATCAGGCCGATCAGGCCGACCTGCTGCGCCAGGCCCAGCGGCTGGCCCGGGTGGCCGGCTTCGAGGAGCAGCCCGGGAGCGGCCGGATCCTCTGGAACGAGGGCCTGACCGAGCTGTTCGGCCTGCCGCCGGACGCCGTCGTGCCGCTCGCCCGGCTCGCCCGGCACGTCCACCCGGACGACGAGCCCGCCGTCCGCCGACTCGTCGACACCGTCCAGCACCGGCTGCGCACCGCCTCCGCGGTGTTCCGGCTGGTCCGCCCGGACGGCACGCAGCGCTACACCCGGGTGGTGGCCGAACCGGTCCTCGACGAGGAAGGCCGGCTGGGCGCGATCCGCGGCGCCTACCACGACGTGTCGGCCCAGCACTGGACGGAGGTCGCGCTCGGCGCCACCCGGGCCCGGCTGGCCGACAGCGAGCAGGAGGCGGCCGAGCGCGAGCGGCTGGCGCTCCGGCTCCAGCAGGCGATCCTGCCCGCCGCGCCGCCCCCGCTCGGCGCCCCCGGACTGCGCGCCGCCGTCCGCTACCGGCCCGCCGCCAAACGCGATCGGGTCGGCGGCGACTGGTACGACGTGCTGGTGCTGCCCGACCGCCAGGTGCTGCTCGCCGTCGGCGACGTGGCCGGGCACGGCGTCGGGGCGGCCACCGGCATGGTCGCGCTGCGGCACGCGCTGCGCGGCCTGGCCGTCACCGGGGCGGGCCCGGGCCGGCTGCTGGAGTGGACCAACACCGTGGCCCTGCGCGAGCCCGGCCAGGTGACCGCCACCGCCGTCTGTGTGCAGCTCGGCCCCGACGACGGCTCGCTGCGCTGGGCCCGGGCCGGCCACCTCCCGCCGATCCGGCTCGGCCCGGGCGGCGCCGAGGTACTGCCGCTGCCGCACGGGGTGCTGCTCGGCGCCCTGGCGGACGCCCAGTACGAGGAGTACACCGCCCGCCTCGACCCGGGCGACGTGCTGCTCCTCTACACCGACGGCCTGGTCGAACGGCGTGACCGGCCGGTCGAGGAGTCCGTCGACCACCTGATCCGGGCCGCGGGCCGACCCGGGCCCGACCTGGAGCGCTACCTCGACCTGCTGCTGGAGCTGAGCCCGGCCGACACCGACGACGACACCTGCCTGGTCGCCGTCCGCATCGAGCAGCCGGAGCAGGTCCCACCCGGCGGGATTGCACGGATTGACGAGTGATCTTGCGCGGCCTGTCCACCGCCGGGCGCCGCGCTGGCCTAGATTCGATCGCTGAAGATCATTTGGGATCCACCACGAAGGAGAACAAGCATGGCGAACCGCAGGACCGTCGCGGTGGTCGGCGCGACCGGGCGGCTGGGCGGCCACGTCGTCCGCGTCCTGGAGGAGCGCGGCCACCAGGTCGTGACGCTCTCGCGCTCGGCGGGCGTCGACGTCGTCACCGGCGAGGGACTCGCGGAGGCGCTGGCCGGGGTCGACATCGTCATCGACACCTCGGGCACCCCCTCGGCGGACGAGAAGGAGGCGACCGCGTTCTTCACCGCGGCCGCCGCCAACCTGCACGCGGCGGGCGCGCGGGCCGGCGTGGAGCGCCTCGTCTCGGTGTCCATCATCGGCATCGACGCGTCGACCGGCGGTTACTACCGCGCCAAGGTCGCGCACGAGAAGGCCCTCGCCGCCGGACCGCTGCCGGTGCAGATCCTGCGGGCCGCCCAGTTCCACGAGTTCGTCGAGCCCCTGGTCAGCTGGGGACGCCAGGGTGACACGGTGTACGTGCCCCTGATGCGCACCCAGCTCGTCGCGGGCGCCGTCGTGGCCGAGGCGCTCGTCGACCTCGCCGAGGCCCCCGCACCCGCGCCGGGCACCGCGCTGCCCCCGTACCCCGAGATCGCCGGCCCGCGCGAGGAGAACCTCGCCAAGGCCGCCGAGCTCGTCTACGCCGCCCGCGGCGAACGCGTCACCGTCGTCGAGGTCAGCGACCCGGGCACCCCCGACCGCGAACTCCTGGAGAGCGGCGCCTTCGTGGCCGGTCCCGCCACGACGCTCGCCGGCCCGACCCTGGAGAAGTGGCTGGCCGGTTCCTGATCCCCGGCGCCCCGGCCGGCCGCGCGGGCGGCTGCCCGGGGCGTGTTAGGCCCGGGCGCGGCCGGGTAGGCGCGACGCACTGGAGGGGATCGGACACCGAGGGGGTACGGACCGAAGGGACACGCCATGCTGTTGTTCGGACTCCTTCTGGTCGCCGCGACCGGGGCCTTCACCGGCCTGCTGATCGCCGACAACCTGTCCGGCGGGCCGGAGTACCAGGTGACCGTTCTCGGCAACGACCTGGTGAGGCTCGACAGCCTGGGGATCTTCCTCGCCGGGCTGGCCCTCGGACTGCTGTTCTGCCTCGGCCTCGTGCTGATGGGTTGGTCGCTCCACAGGGTCCGGGCGGCCCGGGCGGCGAGGACGTCGCGCCCGGCCGCTCCCGCCACGGCCTACCCGGCGGAGGCCGAGACCGCCCGCGAGACGGCGGCGCCGCGCACCGAGGACCGGTACCCGGAGGAGCGCCACCCGGAGGAGCGGGCCCCGGCCAAGCGGCCCGACGAGCTGATCATGGAGCGACGAGTCGCCGACGACCGGATCTCCGACGAGCCCGCCGCCAGGACCCCGGTCCCCGACGCTCCGGTGGCCGGGGACGCGGAGCCGCCCGCGCCGGCGGCCGAGGAGCCGATCGGCGACCGGGCCGCGGGAATGCCGCGCGAGCCCTCGCACCGGAGCCGGCTGCACGAGACGCCGGACCGCTGATCCCGAGCCTGGTGACGGCGACGGCCGCCGCCCGGTCCCGCCGCCACCACAACCCCCGCCGACCCGACAGCCTCCGCCTACCCGACCGACCCGGCCACCCCGGATCGAGGAGGAGCCACCGCATGCCCATGCCCATGCCCAGCGCCACCCGGTCCGCCCCGGGCGTCGACCGCGCCGTGCGATCCCGGTGGCTCCCCCTGTCGGCCCGGCCCGGAGTCATCGCCGAGGCCCGGGCCTTCACCACGGAGTCGCTCGCCGGCACGGTGGACCGCGCCGTCGTCGGGGACGTCGTCCTGCTGGTCTCCGAACTGGTCGCCAACGCCGTCCGGCACGCGGGCGGGCCCGACGCGCTGCTGCTGGTCCGGGAGCGGCGCCTGCTGCGCGTCGAGGTGACGGACCGCAGCCCCCGGCCGCCCCGGATACGGTACGGCCGGCACCCGACCGACGCCGGGGGCCTCGGGCTGTTCCTGCTGGCCAGGCTGTCCCGGCGCTGGGGCTGGTACCGGCACGGGCCCGGCAAGGTGGTCTGGTTCGAAGTCGACCTTCCGCCGCGCTGACCCGGCGCCCCCTCGCTCGGGTCGAGCGAGGGGGCGAGGGCTGAGCGGTTCATCGGCCGCTGGTCGTAGGTCGCTCGCCTCAGGTGCGTCCGAAACCCCGTGGCTAGGATCGTCGATCATGAAAACGGCAAGCATTCGACGCCAGACGGCGGAGCGCGTACGCGACACTCTGGAACGGCTCACCACCGAGCGGGACATCTGGGTGTCGACCGCCGCCCCCGAGCGCGGGCCGCACCAGGTACCCCTGTGGTTCCGGTGGGACGGGCGGGCGGTGTGGATGTGCACCGGCGGCACCTCGGTGACGGCGCGCAACGTCCGCGAGGAGCCGCGCGTGCGACTGGCGCTGCCGGACACCTTCGATGTGGTGCTCATCCAGGGCGAGGCGGAGGGTTTCCCGGCCCGGGACGTGCCCGCGGACGCGGCCCAGGCGTTCGCCGACAAGTTCGGATGGGACCCCCGCGCGGAGGAGGGGCCGTACCTGTACGTGCGCGTGGTGCCGAAGACGGTACGCGCTTGGCGGGGCGAGCAGGAACACTCCGGACGGGTCATCATGCGCGACGGAACCTGGCTGGAGCAGGGCCCCCTCGCCGGCACGCTCGCCGACGCGCCTCTCGGGCACTGAGGCCCGCGCCGCTACTCCGTCCGCGGTCCGCCTGTCGGCGGTATCCGGTAATGTATGAAGTCCGTTAGGGACTATTACCGGGGGTCAGGGATGGGCGAGCTCACCGTCAACGCGTTGGTGCGGGAGTGGATCGGGGGCTGGATCGTCTCGCGCGGCGCGGCCGATCCGGTGGACGAGCCCTGGGGGTGGACGGTCGACGTCGGGCAGGTGAAGCAGGTGGCGCGGCACGTCCTGCCCGCGCCGACCGAGCCCGATGTGCGCAAGCTCGTGGCGGCCACCACCGCGCCGGGGACCTGGCTCAAGCTCTTCGCCGACGACGAGACCGTCCGCCCCTGGCTGGGCCCCGGGTGGCGGTACGACGTCCCCGGGTACCTGATGACCCTGCCGCTCGCCGCCGGGCGTCCGACCGTCCCGGCCGGGTACACCCTCACCTCCTGGGAGCGCGGCGGCGTGGTCCGGGTGCTGGTCCGCACCGAGGACGGCCACTTCGCCGCGCGCGGGCAGCTCGGGCTCGCCGGGGCCACCGCCGTCGCCGACCAGATCGAGACCGCCCCCGAGCACCGCCGCCGGGGTCTGGGCTCGGTGGTGATGCGGGCCCTGCAGGACGCCGGGCACCGCGGCGGAGCGACCACCGGGATCCTGGTCGCCACGCCGGACGGGCGGGCGCTCTACAGCGCCCTCGGCTGGACGGTCCGGGCGACCATGGCGAGCCTCTACTACGCGCCGTAGCCCGGGGAGTCCGCCGAGGCGTGACCGCGCGCCGCGCCGGGCCCGGCCCGCAGGAACGGCCGCCGCCCCGGACACGCGTCCGGGGCGGGCGGCGGTTCGGCACCGGCTACCGGTACCGGCTCAGCACTGCGGCCGCTTGCCGTGGTTGGCGCCCTTGCGGCGGGCCTTCTTCTTGCGGCGGCGCTTCGAGGACATCGGGCCTCCTTGATGGGTTCGCCCCCGTCCAAGGTCTCACACCGACGGCCCGCCGTCGCGTCGTCGAGTTCCGGGGCGCTCACCGCTGCTCGACGATCCCCAACAGCCAGAAGTTCGCGTACCGGCCGGCGGCCGTGGCCGTCGGGTCGGCGAGCCGCCCGCCCCGGCCCAGCCGGACCCTCACCTCGTCCAGCGACACCGACGCGCCGCAGGAGTAGCCGAGCGGTGCGTACGTCTCGTCGGGGCCGCAGAGTACGGACACCACCCGGCGCGCGGGCGGGAAGCGCAGCACGATCTGCTGGTGGTCGGCGTACGCGACCTCCAGGCCGAGAGCCAGGTGCGCCCCGCCGACCAGGTACCAGCCGCTGCCGGGACGGTCCTGCCGCAGCACGCCGGCCAGCGTCCGCAAGCGGCCCGCACCGGGGCCGCCGGGGCCGCCGAACCCGCCGGGGCCTCCGAGGCCGGTCACCCCGCCGACGGCCCCGAGCCCGCCGAACCCGCCGAGCCCGCCGTCCCCGCTCCGGTCCCCGTCCACCGCCCGCTCCGCCGCCGAGCCACCCGGGCCGGGCGGCTCGCCCGGCGTCGCCGCCGCCGCGCCGAGCACCGCGGCCGCCGCCACCGCCGCCACCACCCTCAGCCGCCGCACCGCACCGCCCCGCCTCCCCGCCGTCGACGCCCGCCCGGCCGCACCACCGACGGACCATCCGACCACGCACCACCCCCCACCCCGCCACCCGCCGTGCCGCCCCGAGGCGACGACCACCCGCCCGGGCGACCCGTCGGGGACGTCACCGCCGCTCGGCGGCCGGGCCCTCCGCGCGGGGGCCGGCGGCCTCGCCCAGCCGGGCCAGGGCGGTCAGCACCTCGGCGCGCAGCCGGGGATTGCGCGTGGTGTCGTCGAGCACCGCGAGCGCCTGCCGCAGCCGCTCCACCGCCTGCTCGGGGCGGTCCAGCCGGCGGTGGTGGTCGCCCAGGTGGTAGAGGGTGATGCTCTCCAGGACCGGATCGCCGGTGGACCGGTGCCGGTCGAGCGCCCGGTGCAGGTACTCGCCCGCCTCACGGGCGCGGCCGGTCAGCATGGCGGTCACCCCGATGTTGGTCTCGCAGACCCGGATCGCCCAGTCGTCCCGGCTCTCCTCCGGCTGCGCCCGGAACAGCGTCAGCGCCCCCTGGAAGTGCAGTCGGGCCTGCCCGTACGCGCCCGTGCTGAGGCAGTGGTCGCCGAGGTTGCCGATCACCTGCGCCTCGCCCGCGCGGTCGTCGATCGAGGCGAACAGGGCCCGGGCGCGCCGGAGTTCGGCCAGCACCTCGTCATGGCGGCCGAGCGCGGCGAGCGCCGTCGCCAGATCGTTGCGGGCATGGCCCTCGCCGTACCGGTCGCCCGCCCGGACGGCCGCCGCCACCGCCAGGCGGGCCGCCTCCTCCCGCTCGTCCAGGTGCGGGCTGGTGAAGTAGTAGCTCCACAGCGCCACCGGCAGGCGCCAGGCCAGACCGTCCGGACCGTGCTCGGCCGCCGCGCGGATCGTGCTCAGCAGCCGGGTGTGCTCGCTCTCGCACCAGCGCTGCGCCCCGGCCGCGGTGGTGAAGGCCGGCGGTTCGTACCAGGCGCCGGGCGCGTCGAGCGGGACCCGCCGGCGGTGCGGGGTGAGCAGCCGGGCCGCGGCGTCGGCGTGGTGCAGGTACCAGGTGCCGAGCCGTTCGAGGGCGGCGGCGCGCACCGCCCGGCCGGTCTCGGCGGCGGCGCGTTCGGCGGCGTACAGGCGCAGCAGGTCGTGCAGCCGGTACCGGTCGCCGCCCTCGTGGGTGAGCAGGTGGGCGGTGGTCAGCTGCTCCAGGACGGGGCGGACGACGGCGACGCGTTCGCCGCAGAGCGCGGCGGCGGCCGGGGCCGTCAGCCCGGAGCCGGGCGCGAGGGCGAGCAGCCGGAACAGGGTCCGCGCGGTGGCGGGCAGGGCGCGGTAGGAGAGGTCGAGGGTCGCGCGGACGGCCGAGCCGGCGTCGTCGTCGATCGCCAGCGCGGTGAGCCGGTTGCCGGTGTCCCGCAGCTCGGCGACGTGGTCGGCGACGGTGCGGCCGGGGCGCTCGGCGAGCCGGCCGGCGGCGATGGCCAGGGCGAGCGGCAACCGGCCGCAGACGGCGGCCAGTTCGGCGACGGCGGCGGGCTCGGAGCGGGCCCGCCGGGCACCGATCACGCGGTCGAGCAGTGCGACGGCGTCGGGCGCCGGCATGAGGTCCAGGGGCAGCGGGCGGGCGCCGTCCCGGGCGGTGAGCCCGGCCAGGCCGGAGCGGCTGGTGACCACGGTCAGGCACTCCGGTGCGCCGGGGAGCAGCGGGCGCACCTGGTCGGCGCTGCGCGCGTTGTCCAGGACGACCAGCACCCGCTGGTCCGCGAGCATCGACCGGTAGAGCGCGGCGGCCTCCTCGGGGACGGTCGGCACCCGTTCGCCGGGCACCCCGAGGGCGCGCAGGAACCGGGCCAGCACGGCGTGCGGGGCCAGCGGCGGCTCGGCGGAGAAGCCGTGCAGGTCGGCGTAGAGCTGGCCGCCGGGGAAGCGGGCGCGGACCCGGTGTGCCCACTGGACGACCAGGGTGCTCTTGCCGATCCCGGCGCTGCCGGAGACCACGCAGATCCGGGCGTCGGGCGGCCGGCAGGGTTGCCCGGCTCGCGCTCCGCCGGGTTCGGGGGCGGGCGCATGGTCCCGGTCGCCGACGGTGGTCGCCGCCGCGGCGAAGGCGTCGAGGACGGCGAGTTCCGCGTCGCGGCCGGTGAACGTGGCGAGCGAGGGCGGCAGTTGGGCGGGTACGGGTACGGCCGGGTGGCGGCCGGGCTCGGGTCCGCGGTCGGTCTCGCCCGGGGCGACGGTCGGCTCGCCCCGGTCCGGCTCAGGGCTCGAACTGGGGCTGGGACTTGGAGTGGGACTCGCCTCGGTGGTGAGCAACTCCAGGTGCAGGCGCCTGAGTTCCGGGCTGGGGTCGAGGCCCAGCTCCTCCGCGAGCCGGTCGGCGAACCGCCGGTGCACCGTGAGGGCGTCGGCCGTCCGCCCGGAGGCGTGCAGCGCCCGCATCAGCTGCCCGACGAACCGCTCCCGCAGCGGGTGGTCGGCGACCAGGCCGGTCAGCTCGGGGATGCCGGCCCGGTGCCGGCCGAGGGCCGCCTCCAGATCGAGGCAGTCCTCCCAGGCGGTGAGCCGCAGCTCGTCCAGCGGCACGGCCCCCGCGTCGATCAACTGCCCGTCCAGCCCGTCGAGTACGGGCCCGCGCCAGAGCGAGAGGGCCTGGCGCAGGCCGGCGGCGGCGGCCGCCTGCTGCCCGGCGGCGGCCGTCCGGCGGGAGAGGGCGACCGTGTCGGCGAAGACCCGGGCGTCCAACCCGTGGTCGTCGAGCGGGATGCGGTAGCCGCGTCCGTCGGTGAGCAGTACGGGCGGCCCGGTCGGGTCGGCCTTGCGGAAGCCGCGGCGCAACAGCCCCGCGAGGTTGCGGACCTGGCGGTCGGCGGTGGCCGGCGGCCGGTCCTCCCAGACCGCGTCCACCAGCCGGGCCACCGGGACGGCGCCGCCCCCGTTCAGCAGCAGGGCGGCCAGCAGCCGCTCCTGCCGGGCGCCCCCCAGTCGGACCCGGCTCCCCGCGCGGGTGCGGACCTCCAGCGGTCCCAGAATCGCGAACTCCATGCGCGCCCCTCCCCAGGGTCCTGCACGCCGCTGTCGGACCGTCGCGTTTGGTGACGAACCGATGACCAGATCATGCCAGAATCGTGCGCTCGGTTGAGAAGGTCGGACGTATCGGTCCGGAGCCGGACCGGTGCCGTGCTCAGTCTCTTTCCCCGGAGTTCCCTGGAGGAACAGGCCCATGACCCGCATCAAGCGCCTCGCCGCCGTCGCGACCGCCGCCGCCGTGGCCGCGCTCGCCCCGCTGGCCGTCGCCCCGGCCGCCCAGGCCACCGCCTCCGACGCCACCCACTACGGCATGACCTGGGAGGTCCTCAACTACGGCCCGGGCGGCACCGTCCAGGTCGGCGGCCCGGGCGGCAGCGCCAGCAACGCCTACCAGGGCGACACCGCGCCGTGGGCCTCGCTCCCGGTCCTCTGCCTCAACCGGGACGGCCGGTCCGCGCCGGCCGGCATCAGCCTCGACTTCTACAACGGCTGGGCCCTGGGCAGTGTGGCGCTCAGCCGCCCGGTCAAGGGCTCCGAGCTGACCAGCCCGGCGGCGGCCAACGAGGTCTGCCGCTCGACCTTCGGGCGGACCTGGCGACAGGCGGAGTTCCACGACGGCCGCTACGGCCCCGACTACGCCCAGACCGGCGGCTGGACCTTCTGGGCCTCCGGCAGCCTCCCGCAGGGCGTGCGCTTCTGGACGTACATCAACGACCAGAACGCCAACCCCTGGAACTGACCTGCGGCACCGTACAGCGGCCGGCTCCCGCCCACCTGGGGCGGGGGTCGGCCTCCCGTACGCCGGTTACCAGGCCTCGCCTGCTCCCTGCCACCGGGCCCGCGCCTCGTGCTCCGCGTCCAGCTGGCCGTCCAGCCGCCAGCGCGCCACGTCGTACTCCGGCAGGTGGCTCCACGCCTCGGCGGCCGTCAGCAGATACCGCCACAGCCGGCTGAGCCGGGCCATCAGCTCCTCCAACTCCTCGTCGAAGGCCAGGAATTCCCCGTGCGTCCCGCGACCGTCGGCGGCCTCCGCGGCCCCGGCGGCCGCCACCTCCGCCGCCCGCCCGGCGAGCGTGCCGAGCACCTCCCGCGCGCTCCCGGTCAGGGCGGTGACCGTGTGGGACAGCGCCTCCCCGATCAGCTCCTCCTGGCCCCCGGGCCCGTCGGCCGCCTCCCGCAGCAGCACGATCCGCCGCTCGATGAACCCGGCCAGCCCGTCGATGTCCGCCACGGTGATGTCCGCGGTGTACCGCAGCGCCGGCCGCTGGATGTCTGTCATGGGCGGTGTCCCCTCCTCGGTGGGCCGGATCCGACGTCCCGTCACCGGATCCGGCTTGCAGCCTCGGATATGGCACCGCCACCGGGGGTGGTAAACCCGGCGCACGGAAGCACGGCCCGCTGGGGCCCGGCCGGAGGCTGGGGAGCCGCGCGCTGATCCGCCAAGATCGACCGGACAGGCCCTGGACCCGCCCGCCCGGTCAGACCGGGCGGGCGGACTGGGGGCGGGTGGGTGCGAGGTCGGTGGGGAGGTGGTTGTCGGCGGTCAGGACGTCGCCGGCGGCCGGCGACCAGCGGCGTCCGCCCGGGTCCACCGGTGGCTGGTGCCGCCACCGGGCCGTCAGCATCCGGGTGCGCGCCGTCGGTTCCTTGACGGTGGCGGCCCGGACGAAGCGCTCATCCAGGACGAGATCGTCGAACGGGTCGCGCCCGGGCTCGTCGGACGGGTTGGGGCGGGGGTCATCGGCTATCGGCACGGCGCCAGTATGCCGGGGGCCGCCGACACGCCCCGCGCGGGGCCGCCGGTAGCTCGGCCGCTCGGCCACCGGCATGGGTCGCGCACGGACCGAAGGCCCGGGAACTCCTCGCCGGGGCCGGGCGGTTGCGGTGGAGGGACCTCGGAGGAGCGGCGGCCGGAGGGAGGCTCAGGGCCGGGTGAAGGTCAGGTGGGTGACCCCGCTCGGGCTGCTCACGGCCTCGATGCGGAACCGCTCCTCCAGACCTTCGAGCCCGTCCCAGAGCCGCTCCCCGCGGCCGAGCAGGATCGGCACCACGACCACGTGCAGATGGTCGACGAGGTCCGCGGCGAGGAACGCGCGGATCGTGCTCGGCCCGCCGCCGATCCGGACGTCCAGCCCGCCGGCGGCCTCCCGGGCCCGGGCGAGCACCTCGTGCGGGGAGCCGTCGACGAAGTGGAAGGTGGTGCCGCCGGCCATCTCCACGGTGGGCCTGGGGTGGTGGGTGAGGACGAAGACCGGGGTGTGGAAGACCGGATCGGGCCCCCACCAGCCGTTCCACTCGTGGTCCTGCCACGGGCCGCGCTGCGGGCCGAACTTGTTGCGCCCCATGATCTCCGCGCCGATCCCGTCGCCCCAGGCGCGGGCCATCGCGTCGTCCACGCCGGTCTCCCCGCCCTCCTCGCCATGCATGGCGCGGAACGTCCGGGTGTGGAAGAACCAGCGGTGCAGCCGCTCGCCCGCGTGACCGAACGGCGACTCCAGGCTCTGTCCCTCGCCGG
The DNA here is from genome assembly GCF_042656005.1 of Kitasatospora misakiensis. Taxonomy (NCBI): domain Bacteria; kingdom Bacillati; phylum Actinomycetota; class Actinomycetes; order Kitasatosporales; family Streptomycetaceae; genus Kitasatospora; species Kitasatospora misakiensis. The sequence goes on from NZ_JBHSOF010000013.1 coordinate 28,475, forward strand.
TGCCGTAGCCGTCGAGCGAGACCGAGAAGTTGTGGACGCGGACCAGGGACACGGGACACCCTCCGGCGGTCGGGGTTCCGGAGCGGCGACGGGGCGCGTCCGGCTCGCGCCGACTCTATCGGCGCCCGCCCGGTTCCGCTGGGAACGCGCCCGCGCGGAACCGCGCGGAAGGGTACGGGGCGCCCGTCAGCGGCGGAACCACCCGGTGAGCCGGGCCCACCAGCCGCGCCGTGCCCGGGGGTCGAGGGCGGGGGAGGGCCCGACGGGCGTCGGCCCGGGCCGGGGGGCCACCGGAACCGGGGGCGCGACCGACGCAGCGACCGACGCAGCGGCCGGGGTAGCAGCCGGGGTAGCAGCCGGGGCCGACGCAGCGGCCGACGCCGTACCGCGCTCCGCCGCGGGCTCCGGCTCGCGCGGGGTGAACTCCACCGGCAGCTCGACCAGGTGCCGCGACAGCCAGGCCGAGGTCCAGGTCAGCTCCGGCTCGGGGACGGCGAGCCGGAGGTCCGGCAGCAGGGTGAGCAGGCTGTCGATGCCGGTCTCCGCGATCGCCCGCCCGATGTCCTGGCCCGGGCACTCGTGCGGGCCGCTGCCGAAGGACAGGTGGGAGCGGTTGCCGTGCAGCGGCTTCGCCAGGTCGGGCCGGACGACCGGGTCGACGTTCCCGGCGGCGAGGCCGAGCAGCAGCATGTCGCCGGCCCGGATCCGCCGGCCGCCGAGCAGGGTGTCCCCGGTGGCCCAGCGGCCGGCGACCAGCGACATCGGGGGCGCGTCCCACAGGACCTGGTCGAGCCCGTCCGGCACGGTCATGTGACCGCCCGACAGGTGCGCCCGGAACCGCTCGTCGGTGAGGATCATCTTCAGGGTGTCGGCGATCAGGTTGACGGTCGTCTCGTTCGCCGCCAGCAGCACCACCCGCAGGTGCTCCAGCACCTCCTCGTCCGTCAGCCCGGCCTCGTGCTGCATCAGCCGGGTGCAGAGGTCGGCGCCGGGGTCGGTCCGCTTGCGCTCGACCAGCCGGCGCAGCGCGGCCACCACGTGCTCGTTGCTGGCGATGGCGGTCTCGGTGCCCTTCATGAGGTCCCGCGCGGCCTCGACCAGCTTCGGACCGTACTCCTCGGGCATGCCGACCAGCTGGGTCATCACCAGCATCGGCAGGTGCTCGGCGAACCGGCTCACCAGCTCGGCCCGGCCGGTCGGCCCGAACTCCGCGACCAGCTCGGCGGTGTAGCGGGTGACGAAGCGGCGGACGCCGCGCCGGTCGGTGCCGTTCAGGCCGTCGGTGACGGCGCCGCGCAGCCGGCGGTGCTCGGCGCCGTCGGCGAAGACGCAGAGCGGCTGCCAGGCGATGACCGGCATCAGCGGCGAGTCCGCACCGACCCGGCCCTCCTGGAACGCCGTCCAGCGGCGCGAGTCCCGGGAGAACCGCGAGGGCGTGCGCAGCACGGTGAGGTTGGCGGAGTGGCCGAGCACCAGCCAGGCCGGCAGGTCGCCGTGCAGCAGGACGGGCGCGACCTCCCCGTACTCGGCGCGCAGCTTCTCGTACAGGCCGGCCGGGTCCGCCTCGGCCTCGGGGCCGTAGAGCCGGCGGAGTTCCGCGACGGGCAGCTCGTCGAGGCCCGGCTCGTGGCCCTCCGGGTCGGCCGGGCCGGTGGCGTCGAGGTCGGTGTCCTCCGGGGCGCCCGGGGCGCCCGCCAGGTGGGCGGGGCAGCCGGCGGGTGGGACGAGGGTGGCGTCGTCGCGGAACGGGGTGGTCACGGTGTCTCCGGAGGTCGGTCGGCGGTGCAGGGGGGTGGGGGCGGTGGGGGTGAAGGCGGGGCGCGGTCAGCGTGCCGGGGGCGCCTCCGCGAGGTCGTAGAGGTAGTGCATGAGCGCGAGCAGCACGTCCCGTCCGGACTCGCGGATCCGGGCGTCGCACGCGACGATCGGAACCTCCGGCGGCAGGTCCAGCGCGGTCCGCAGCTCCTGGTCCGGGTGGGCGGGCGAGCCGGGGAAGACGTTGGCGGCGACGACGAACGGCACGCCGCGGTCCTCCAGCCGCCCGATCACGTCGAAGCTGACCTCCAGCCGACGGGTGTCGACCAGGACGACCGCGCCCAGCGCCCCCTCGAACAGGCCGTTCCAGAGGAACCAGAACCGCTCCTGCCCCGGGGTGCCGAACAGGTACAGCACCAGTTCGTCGCTGATGCTGATCCGGCCGAAGTCCATCGCGACCGTGGTCTCGGACTTCCGCTCGATCCCGGCCAGGTCGTCGACGCCGGCCCCGGCCTGGGTCATCGTCTCCTCGGTGGTCAGCGGGCGGATCTCGCTCACCGCCCCGACCAGGGTCGTCTTGCCGACGCCGAAGCCACCCACGACGACCACCTTGACGGCCGCGGTGGCCGAGTCCGGCAGGAGATCCTCGTTCGCCGGCCCGAGCACCGCGTCAGAGCCGCTGAAGTCCATGCATCACCGCCTCCAACAGGGCACGGTCGGGGAGAAGCGCGGCCGGGACGGAGGCGCGCGCCTCGACCCGTTCCTCGGCCACGAGGTCGGCCAGCAGCACGGTGACCGCGCTGACCGGCAGCCGCAGATAGGCGGAGATCTCGGCCACCGAGAGCGGCGATCCGCACAGGCGCAGGATCGCCGCGTGCTCGGGCGGCATCGAGGGGGTGGGCTCCGCACGGGAGACGATCAGGGTGACCAGGTCCAACGCGGCCCGTCCGGCCGGTTGGGTGTGGCCGCGCGTGATCACGTAGAAGCGTTCCGGGGCGTCCTCGCCCCAGTCCCGGCCGGTTGTGCTCATGCGACTGGCTCGCCCCTTCGGGGAGGCGTGCTGAGGTGCTCGCCGATCCGGGCGACCAGGTCGCGCATCCGCTGGCCCATCAGTCCGGCGTCCACGCCCTCGTCGGCCAGTACCGCGAGGAAGGCGCGGGCGCCGGCCGCCATGAGGTAGAAGAAGCCGCCGCCGATCTCGATCACCACCAGCCGCATCCGGCCGTCCCCGTGCGGGAACTCGTGGCCGACGGCCGCCGCCAGGCTCTGCAGGCCCGCGCAGGCGGCGGCGAGCCGGTCGGCGGTGTCGGTCTCGGTGCCGTGCTGGGCCATCCGCAGGCCGTCCGCCGAGAGCACGATGACGTTCCGGACGTGCGGGACTTCGTCCGCCAGCTGCTTGAGCAGCCAGTCCATGTTGGTCCGTGGCTGAATCACCGCTGGTCCCTCCCCGTCGTCCCGCTCGAATCTCCGTTGTCGTGGTCGGCCGTGCCCGCGCCGTTGATCCCCTCGGTGAAGGCGGCCAGCCAGAGGCCCGGCTGCACCGCCCCCGTCGTGTCCGAGGGGGCGGCGCCGGGGCGGCCGGGTGGGCCGCCGGTCCGGCCCTGGGCGCCGTCGGCCCGGCCGTGGGTGCCGCCGCCGAAGCCGTTGACGCCACCCGAGCCGTCGCGCCCGTCGCGTCCCTCGCGCCCGTCGGACCGGCCGCTCGTACCGCCGGTGCCTGTCGTGCCGCCGGTGCCTGTCGTGCCGGGCGCGCCGGTGCCGCCGCCTCTGCCGCCCGTACCGCCGGTACCGGTCGTCCCGCTCCGGCCGGCCGTGCCGACGGTGCGGGTGGTGGTGGTACGGGTGGTCGGGGCGCCGAACCGGCCGATCGGCGCGGCGTGCCGGCGCCGCCGGGGCAGACCGGTCGCGGTCCGCTCGGTCACCACCGGGGCCTCCTCCCCACCGCTGAGCGGCCCCGGCAGCGAGCCGGAGAGCGGCCGGCGCGGCGGCGGCGAGGTGTGCGACCGGCGGTCGTCCACCGGCTCCGGCCCGGACGAACCGGTGACGCCGATGCCGTGCGCGCGCCCGGTCGCCGGCGCGGTGGTGATCAGCTCCTGCGGCACGACCAGCACGGCCCGCACCCCGCCGTAGGCCGAGGGCCGCAGCGAGACCTGGAAGCCGTACGCCCGGGAGAGCCGGCCGACGACCGCGAGGCCGAGCCGCGGGGTCTCGCCGAGCTCGTTGAGGTCGATGCCGGCCTGCGCCTCCAGGAGCATCCGCTCGGCACGGGCCCGGCCCTCCTCACTGAGGCTCAGGCCGCCGTCCTCGATCTCGATCGCGATGCCGGTCTGCACCTCGACGGCGGTCAGGTGCACGTTGGTGTGCGGGGGCGAGTAGCGGGTGGCGTTGTCGAGGAGCTCGGCCACCGCGTGGATGAGCGGCTCGACGGCCGGGCCGACGACGGCCACCTCGGAGACCGGGTGCAGCTCGACCCGCTGGAAGTCGAGGATGCGCGACATACCGCCGCGCAGCACGCTGTACAGCGGCACGGCCCGGTTCCACTGGCGGCCCGGGCGCGCGCCGCCGAGCACCGCGATGCTGTCCGCCAGGCGGCCGATCAGGGCGTTGCCGTGGTCGACCAGCAGCAGGTCGTCGAAGACGGCCGGGTCGTTGCCGTGCCGGTGCTCCATGCTGCGCAGCTCGGCGGCCTGCCGGTGGACGATCGCCTGCACGCGGCGGGCGATGTTGACGAAGGAGCGCCGGGAGGACTCGCGCAGCGCCTCCTCGTTCTCGACGGTCTCCAGGACGGCCCGCAGCAGGGTCTGCTGCGCGGTCCGGAACTCGGCGCCGACGGTGACGTCCTGGAGGGTGTACGCGTTGACCACGTCCTCCAGGCCCTCGCCGTGCGTGAGCCGGGTCATGGCGGCGGGCAGGACGGACTTGGCCAGCCGGATGTACTCGCTCTCCTGCCGGGTCAGCCGGCGGATCAGTTCACCCTCGCGCTGGACGGCCCGAGCGCGCAGCTCCTCCGTCGCCCGGCCCCGGCGCGCGGCCTCGGCGGCGACCAGGACCACGGCCAGGGTGCCCACCGCCGCGCAGACGGCGACCTGGGCGCGGGAGTCGGCGGAGACCGTGGCCACGGCGACGGCGGCGACGGCCGCCGTGACGAGGGTGGGCAGGAGCCAGACGAGCACGGGGGCGGAGCGCCGGCGTCCGGGTGACGAACCAGCACCTAGCATTCAGCATCCTCAAACGATCGGAAGAGTGGGGGAACAGGGACGGGCGAGCGGCCCGTGGGCCCGTGGGTTCGGAGCGCTTCGCGCACCGGCGGGAGCGGTCCGGCCGGACTCCCGGACCCGTGGGCGGGCCGGTGATGGCACCAGGTTTACCGCGCCCCGTACGCCCCGAAGCGGCGCACGCGCCCGGTTCGCCAATGCGAGCGGTCTCCGGGTGAACTTGCCACGAGCACGGGCGACTTCGTGCTAAGGACGGCGCCGGGCCCGGACATCCCCAGGCCCCGGCGGCGCGGGGCGGGGGACCGGCCCGACCCGCCGGGCGCCGGGCGGCGGCCGTCGACGGCGTCACGCCGCTCCGGCGCCTGTCCATCGAAAGGATGACCCCGTCGAACAGGTCGCCGCCGGGTGACGGGGGGCACGCGGGCGTGCACGTCCGACCGGACGGGGACGCGGTGAGGGGGTGTTGCGGTGGGGCCGGGGTCAGACGGGGCGGACGGCGCGGGGCCCGGTCACGACGGCGCCGAGCGCGGTGACCCGGGCGCGCAGCCCGCGGTCCGCCGTGACGACCAGGCAGTTCCGTCCGGGGCGGGCGGTCAGGGCCGCCGCGACGAGGTCCACGATCAGGTCGTCACCGCTGCCGGTCGCGGCCTCGACCCGGACCTCCGGCGTCGCCGTGACGCCCCGGGCGGCGCCCTCGACGACGAGGAGCACCTCCAGCGGACCGGTCCGCGCCCACTCCGGCAGATCGGCCCGCTCGCCGCCGGGCAGCCCGCGGCCGGCGAGCGGCGCGAGCGCGTCCCGCAGCCGCTCGGCCGCACCGCGCCGGTCCCGCCACCAGCCGTCGGGCACCGAGCCCACGACGTTCGCCCCGTCCACCACGAGCAGCGGCAGACCCCGCGCGGCCTCGCCCGCGTCGCTCTCACCCATGGCGGGCCAGTCTGGCACGAAGCCGACGGAGCGGTCGGCGGGTGGGCGGACGCGGGGGAGAGCGGCCGCGGGACCGGGGGCAGCCCCCGGTCCCGCACTCGGTCCCGCGGCCGTTCCGTTCAGAGGTCCGGCAGGCACTCCTCGGCGAACTCGCCGCCGAACACGTGGTGCGCGTGCGTGAGCATCCGACGGCTGTACACGGGGTCCGCCGCGAGGACGGAGTAGCCGTCGCCCTCGATCGTCAACAGGCCGCAGGTGTCGGCCAGGTAGACGTCCAGGCCCGGGTACATCAGCTCGACGCACGGAATGTCGTCGACGTCGAGCGCGAACACCGGGTACTCGCCGTGGGCGTCGGCCACCCCGGTCGCCAGGACCCGGCGGGAGTCGGATCCGCCGGGCAGCAGGAAGCACTCGTCGAAGCGGTCCGAGACGGTGTCGAAGCAGGAGCCCCAGAGGTCGCCGAGTTCGTCCAGCGCCAGCTCGCCCAGCGACCGGGGCGTGAAGCGGCCGTCGCCGTCCAGCCAGCCGAACCGGCGCAGCAGTCCGGCGTCGAAGGACAGCCAGCGCCGCAGGCTCGGCGGCAGGGGCCGCCCGCTCGGGAAGACCGCCTCGGCCAGCAGGGCCGGCGGCAGCGGCTCGGGCTCGCCGGTCAGCCAGGGCCCGGCCCACGGACCGTAGTTGAGGATCGGCCGGTGCGGGCCGGCCTCGACGGAGGCGATGACGCGCTCGGTGAGCGCGACGCCGTGCGCGTCGGCCGGGGGGATCGGAGGGATCGGGGTGACGGGGTTCATCGGGCTCGGAGTCCTGTTCGCGGATCGCTCAACTGGTGCTCGGTCGCGCCGAATCTACGACCCGCCACTGACGACAGCCGTCCCCGGCGGCCGGACCCGGACGCGAGGGCCCGGCCATCGGGGCATGCCGTGGTGGTGCGGGGTCAGCCGGCCAGGCCGTGGGCCTTGGCCCAGGTGTGGGCGACGGTCTCCGGGTCCTGGTGGTCGGTGTCGACCTGGGAGTCGAGCTTGGTGAGATCCGCTGTGGTGAGCGCGGAGTTCAGCTTGGCCAGGGCGGCGGAGACCTGGTCGTCGGCCTTGTCGGCGCGGATCAGCGGGATGATGTGCTGGGCCGGGATGAGGTGCTTGGGGTCGCTCAGCACCACCCAGTTGTTGGTGGCGATGTCCGCGTCGGTGCTGAAGAGGTTGGCCACGTCGATGTCGCCGTTCTTCAGCGCGCCCTTGGTCAGCGGGCCGTCGGCGTCCAGGGCCTTGAAGCCCTTGAAGTCGACGCCGTAGACGGACTTCAGGCCCGCGAGGCCGACCTGTCGGGTCTTGTCCTCGGCAGGGCCTCCGAAGACCAACTGCCCGTTGTGGGCGGCCAGGTCGCTCAGGCTGCTCAGGCCGTACTTCTCCGCGGTCTGCTTGGTGACGGCGAAGACGTCGGCGTCCTCGGCGGTGGTGGGCGGCAGGATCTTCAGACCGCTGGGCAGCTTGGCCGCCAGGGCGGTCTGCACCTCGTCGGAGCTGCTCTGGGTGGCGTTCTGGTCGAAGTAGAGCAGCAGGCTTCCCTGGTACTCGGGCAGCAGGTCGATGTCGCCGTGCTGCAGAGCCGGGATGATGATCTCCCGGGAGCCCAGGTTGGCCTTGACGGTCACCTTGAGGCCGGCCTGCTTCAGCACCTCCGCGTAGAGGTTGCCGAGGATCTCGTTCTCGCTGTAGTTGGCGGTGCCGATGACGATGGAGCCGCCCTTGCCAGAGCCGGAACCCGAGCCGGAACCCGAGCCGGAATCGGAGCCGGCGAGGCTGGTGGTGCCGCCGCCGCAGGCGGCCACCAGGGGCAGGGCACAGAGGGAGAGCGCGCCGGTGACGAGGATTCTGCGGGAGAGGTGCATGGGGGTCTCCTGGAGCGTTGAGCAGGTGGGGGAACGGGGGAAGCGGGGGGTCAGTGGGTCGTCGTCGCGGTGCGGCGGGCGAAGACCAGCCGTTGCAGTCCGGCGAGCAGGAGGTCGATGGAGATGGCGAGCGCGGCGACCAGCACCGCGCCGCCGAGCACCTGCACCATGTCGCGCTGGGCCAGGCCGTCGAAGAGGTAGCGGCCGAGCCCGCCGAAGCTGATGTACGCGGCGATCGTGGCGGTGGCGACGACCTGGACGGCGGCGATCCGCAGCCCGGTCATGATCAGCGGAGCGGCGAGCGGGACCTCGACCTTCCACAGCACCTGGAGGCCGGTCATGCCCATACCGCGGGCGGCGTCCTTGATGTCGGCTTCGACGGCGGCCATGCCCGCGTAGGTGTTGGTGACGATGCCGGGGAGGGCCAGGGCCACCAGGGCGACGTACACGGGGGTCATGCTCAGCCCGCTGAGCAGGAACACCAGGATGACGACGCCGACGGTCGGGAGCGCGCGGCCGAAGCCGGAGAGGTTGATGGCGAGGAAGGCGCCGCGTCCGGTGTGGCCGATGAGCAGGCCCACCGGGAGCGCGATCAGTGCCGCGAGCACGGTGGAGAGCAGCGAGTACTGGAGGTGTTCCAGGAGGCGTGCGGTGATCCCGTCGGGGCCGGACCAGTGGGCGGGATCGCCGAACCAGCCGGCCAGCTGGTGGAGGAGTTCGAGCATGGTGCCGTCACGCTCCCTTTCCGGTCTGGGTGCGGGTCCAGGGCGTACAGAGGCGCTGGACGGCGACGAGGAGTGCGTCGGCGGCGAGGGCGAGCAGCAGGGTCAGGACCACGCCGGCCAGCACGGGGGTGGGGAAGTTCCGCTGGAAGCCGGTGATGAAGAGCTGCCCGAGGCCGCCGTAGCCGATGTAGCCGGCCACGCTGACCAGGGAGATGGTCATCACCGTGGCCACCCGGACCCCCGCCATGATCACCGGGAAGGCGAGCGGGAGTTCCACCGTCAGCAGGGTGCGCAGCCGCCCCGTGCCCATGGCGATGGCGGCCTCGCGGACGCGGGTGGGCACGCTGTCCAGCCCTTCCACGGTGTTGCGCAGCAGCACGACGAGCGTGTAGACGGTCAGGCCGATCACGGCGGTGGTCTTGGTGAGGCCGGTGAACGGCAGCAGCAGCACGAACAGGGCCAGCGAGGGCACCGTGAACAGCAGGTTGGAGAGGCCGAGCAGCAGTCCGCGCAGCGGGCGGACCCGGTGCGCGACCACGGCCAGCGGCAGCGCGAGCAGCAGCCCGAACAGGACGGCCGGCACCGTGGTGGACAGGTGGTCCAGGGTGAGCGACCAGAGCAGGTCGGTGTGGCTGGGGAACCACGACCAGTCGATCATCATGCGGCGCTCCCGGCGGGGACCGGTGCCCCCGTGGAGACGGCGGCGTGCCAGGCGCCGGCCCGGTCGTTGATGTCGCTCCGCGAGGAGACGCCCTTGAGGACGCCGGCGCCGTCCACCCGGGCCACCAGCCCGGCGGGGGAGGCGACCGCCTCGTTGAGCGCGGTCAGCAGCGAGTCGGCGTCGGTGACGCCTCGGGCCGGGGTGAGGGCGGCGCCGCCGACCGGCTCGTGGTCGGCGAGGGCGTCCAGAGCACCGGGGTCGGCCCAGCCCAGCGGCTCGCCCTTGGCGGAGACCACCAGCAGTGGGCCGTAGTGCCCGGTCGCGCGGCGGGCGGCCGCGCGGGTGTCGTCGGCGCGCACGGTGGTGATCGGCTGGTGGGGGACGTCGGCGACGGTGGTCAGCGACAGCAGCTTCAGTCCGCGCTCGTTGCCCAGGAAGTCGGCCACGAAATCGTCGGCGGGGCGGGCCAGCAGCTCGGCGGGCGCGGCGCACTGGACCAGGTGGCCGCCGGGGCGGAACACCGCGATGCGGTCGCCGAGCCGGACGGCCTCGTCGATGTCGTGGGTGACGAAGACGATGGTCTTGCGCAGGTCGCGCTGAAGTCGCAGCAACTCGTCCTGGAGCAGGGTCCGGACGACGGGGTCGACGGCGCCGAAGGGTTCGTCCATCAGCAGGACCGGCGGGTCCGCCGCGAGTGCGCGGGCGACCCCGACCCGCTGCTGCTGGCCACCCGACAGCTGGTGGGGGTAGCGCTTGCCGGCTTCGGGCGGCAGGCCGACGAGTTCGAGCAGCTCGGCCGCGCGGCTGCGGGCCTTGCTTCGGCCCCAGCCCAGCAGCAGCGGCACGGTGGCGATGTTGTCCAGCACCGTCCGGTGCGGGAAGAGCCCCGCCTGCTGGATCACGTAGCCGATGCCGCGCCGCAGCTCGGGGGCGGCGACGTCGTGGATGTCGCGGCCGTTGAGGTGGATCGTGCCGGAGGTGGGTTCGACCATCCGGTTGACCATGCGCAGCGTGGTGGTCTTGCCGCAGCCCGAGGATCCGACGAGGACGGTGATCTCACCCTCGGGGAACTCCTCGGTGAGATTGTGCACTGCGGTTGTCCCATTCGGGAAGCTCTTGTTGACCGCGGTGAATTTGATCATCATCAGCCCCTTGTCGATTCCGCATGTGATGATGCACAGTGCTCGGACGCTGAATAGAAGTCAACGGATTGCCCGAATCTTTTTCACGGCGTTAACCAACATCCGAGACGGGGTGTCCCGGAAGGGCGGGTTTTACCGGTGCTCAAATCTCAGAATGTGGACGCGGGGGTCACAGCCATGCTCCTTGACGGGCATAATCTCTCCCCTGCCGATGTGGTCGGATTGGCTGCCGGGGCGGCGCGGCCGGAAATCGACCCCGCCGCCCTCGACCGCATGGCGCGGTCCTGCCGGCTCGCGGGCGAGCTCGTGGCCACCGGGCGGGTCTACGGGCGCAGCACCGGCGTCGGGGCCAACCGCACGGTGGACGTCGCGGCCGACGACGAGCGGGCCCACGGACTGCGGCTGCTGCGCAGCCACGCCGGGGCGATCGGGGAGCCGCTGCCCGGGCGCGAGGTGCGGGCGATGCTGGCCGTCCGGACCAACCAGCTGCTGGCGGGCGGTGCCGGACTCCGGGCCGCGGTCGTGCAGGCCCTCGCCGAGGCGCTCGGCAGCGGCGCGTACCCCGTGGTCCACGAGTACGGCTCGGTCGGCACCGGTGACCTGGGGGCGCTCGCCCAGACCGGCCTCGCGTTGGCCGGGGAAGGCCGCTGGGAGGGCGGAACCCCGCCCGGGCGCCTCGACCTGGACAGCAACGACGCCCTGGCCCTGATCAGCAGCAACGCGCTGACGATCGGTCAGGCCTGCCTCGCGCTGGAGGAGTTGCGCGGCCTGATGGCCGCCGCCCAGGTGGTGGCCGCGCTCTCGCTGCTCGCCGTCGACGGCTCCCTCGAACCCTACGCGGAACCGGTGCACGTGGCCCGCCCGCACCCCGGAGCGGTGTCCTGCGCCGCCCGGATGCGACGACTGCTCGGCGCTCCCGCCCGCCCCCCGAGACCGACCGGCAGCCGGATCCAGGACCCGTACGGCTTCCGCTGCCTGCCGCAGATACACGGCCCCGCACTCGAAGCGGCCGACGCCCTGGAGCGGGTGCTGCTGGTCGAACTCAACGCCGCCGCCGAGAACCCGCTGATCAGCGTCGAGGACCAGGCGGCCTACCACCACGGCAACTTCTTCGCGGCCGACATCGGCTTCGCCCTCGACCACTTCCGCCTCGCCCTGCTGTCGACCGCGCGGCTGTCCACCGCCCGGCTGGCCGCCCTCGCCGAGCCGGGCCTCACCGGGCTCCGGCCGTTCCTGGCCGAGGGAGCCTCGGCGAGCTCCGGCATGATGATCCTGGAGTACGCCGCAGGGGCGGCCTTCGGCGAACTGCGCGCCCTCGCGGGGCCCGCCTCGCTCGGCCACACGGTGCTGTCGCGCGGCGTCGAGGAACTGGCCAGCTTCGCCTCCCTGGCGGCGCGCCAGACCCTGCGCTGTGCGGAGCGTTACCGACTGGTGCTGGGCTGCGAACTGGTCGCCGCCGTACGGGCGCTGCGCCAGCACGGCCTGACCCCGGACCCCGGGCTGCCGATCGGCCGCGCCTTCGCGCTCGCGGCCGAGGTGCTCGACCCGGACTGCGCGGACCGCCCGCTCACCGGGGACGTCGCTGCGGCGGCGAGGGTGTTGGACCTGTTCGCCGAGCTGTGAGTGCCGCGTTCCAGGCTGCGCCGGTCCTGGCCGCTCCGGTCCTGGCCGCTCCGGTCCGGGCCCTGGGCCTCGGGCCCCTGGGCGGGCAAGCCCGGGTCGGTCGAGGGAGATTCGAGATAGGTTCCACTGATGACCGTCCAAGAAGAAGCCGGCGCCGTCGGCCCCTCCGTCCGAGTGCTCCAGCTCTTCGAGGGCCGTCGCCTCACTCCTACGCAGCGCCGGATCGCCCACGCGCTGGTCCGCAACGCCGGCGAAGCGCCGTTCCTCAACAGCGTCGGGGTCGCCGAACTCGCGGGCGTCAGCCAGCCCTCGGTGACCCGCTTCGCGATCGCGCTCGGCTATGACGGCTACCCCGCGCTGCGCAGGCATCTGCGCGACCTCGGGGCCGGCGGCGAGAGCCCCGTACCGGAGCCGCGCGGTGCGACGCCCCGCAACCAGTACCAGCGAGCCGTCCTCGCCGAGATCGACCACCTGCGCCACCTCGCCGACCTGCTCTCCGATCCCGAACCGATCGCCCGGGCGGCGGCGCTGCTCGCGGCGTCCCGTCCACTGCCGGTGCTCGGCCTGCGCGCGTCCTCCCCGCAGGCGCACGGCTTCGCGTACTTCGCGGCCAAGTTGCACCCGGACATCCGGCTGCTGGACGCGGGCGGCAGTATGGTCGCCGACCGGATCGAGCAGGCCACCGCCGCCGGCGCCACCGCGCTGCTCTGCTTCGCGCTGCCCCGCTACCCGCGCGAGCTGATGGACGCGCTGACCGTCGCCCGGGACTGCGGCCTGACCGTCATCACCGTCGCCGACAGCGCGTTCGCGCCCGTGGCCGAGCTCTCCGACCTGCTGCTCCCGGCGGCCGTCGGCACCGATCTGGTCTTCGACACCGCGTGCGCGCCGATGCTGCTCGGGCGCGTACTGCTGCAGGCCATGTGTGACGAACTTCCCGGTGCGGAAGCCAGGTTGGAGGCAATCGAGCAGTCGGCGGCGGCCCGAGACCTCTTCCTGGAGTAGCCGGCCCCAGGATCGGCTGGCTGCTCTCCCCGGCGGCGGGCTACGTGAACGGCGCGGTCCTCACGGTCGACGGCGGGGTGACCGCCCTGGACCCCGGAACGGCGGCCTTCGGGCTGCGGATGGAGCCCCGCTCGGCCGGCTGACCGGCCCCGGTTGGTGCTCAGTGCGCCCAGTGCGCCCAGTTGCCTCCGGGGCCCGTCCGGCTCAGCCGGGCCAGCCGGACCAGGGCGACCGGGTGGTGCCCGGCCTTGCGGGGGGACGGGGAGAGCCGGACGGTGGCCTCGGCCGGGGCCGGGCCGTCCGTCGCCGGGACGGCGGTCGCACTCGGCGCGTGGTGACGTGCACTCATCTCCTGGGTTCCCTCCTGGTCGGGGAGCGGCTGCCCCGCTCACTCGCCAACGGCCACCAGGGAACCGGCCGCGACCGACCGGATCAATGCGGGTGACTACCTATCGGCTCCGGGGAACGCTGGGGGCCGACCGGCCGTCAACCGGGACCGCCCGGTCAGCCCGCCGCGTCCTCGGCGTCCGCCCGGGCCAGCGCCTGCGCCGTCCCGGCCCGGCTCGTGCCCAGCTTCTGCAGCACGTTCGCCACGTGGTGCTCCACCGTCCGCGGCGACAGGAAGAGCGCCTGGGCGATGTCCTGGTTCCCCGTCCCCTGCGCGAGCAGCTCCGCCACCTGCCGCTCGCGCGGCGACAGCCGCTTGCCGTAGCCCCGGCGCCCCGGCGAGCCGATCCCGCCGAGATCGAGGTCCCGGCGCAGCTTCCGGCACCGGGCCGTGTCGGTGGTGGCCCCCAGCTCCAGGTAGACCCGCTCGGCCGCGGCCATCTGCTCCGCCGCCCGGGCCCGGTCGTGCGCGGCCAGCGCGGCGGCGGCCCGCTCGTCGGCCCGCGCCGCCTCGTACGGCCGGCCGATGTCCTGCCAGCGGTCCCGGGCCCGGGTGAACGCCTCCGCCGCGGCCGGGTCGCCGTCCGCGTCCAGCAGCAGCCCCCGGGCGAGGTCCAGGGCCGCCGACACGGCCGGCGCGTCCCGGTCGGTGAGGGCGTCCGCCGCCTCCTCGGTGACCGCCCGGGCCTCGGCCCCGCCGCCCGTCGCCAGCAGCGTCTCGACGGCGACCGGCAGCAGGTCGGCGGTGCGCGCCCAGGCGTCGGCCTGCCGCGCCGCGGCCAGCGCCGGTCCGACCGTGCCGGCGGCCCCGGCGGTGTCGCCCTCCAGCAGCTGGAGGCCGCCGAGCCCGGCGGCCGCCCGCAGTGCGACGGTCACCTGCGACTCCCGCTGGCCGTACCGGGCGGCGATCTCGAACTCCTCCCGGGCCAGCGTCAGCCGGCCCCGCCCCGCCGCCAGCCGCCCGAACAGCAGCGAGCGCTCGGCGCCGGCCATCGCCAGGTCGTCGAACTCCGCGCCCAGCCGGTCGAACTGCGGCTCCACGCCGTCCCAGCGCCCGGCCAGCATGTCGAGCCGGATCAGCGCGAGCCGGCTGTAGCACTCCAGGTACGGGATGGCCGTCAGCCTGGCCAGCCGCCGGCTCTCCGCGAGCAGGTGCGCGGCCCGGCGGTCGTTGCCCAGCTCGATCGCGATCTCGCCCGTGTTGTACAGGGCCCGGGTGGTCTGCCGCATCACCTCGGGGCGCTCCGAGTCGCGCGGCAGCTCGTCCAGCCGGTCCCAGACCGCCGGATCGCCGTCCCGGGCCTGGAAGGTGAGCGAGGTGGCCCGCACCGCGGCGGCCACGTCCTCGTCCGGATGCGCGGCCAGCAGCCCCTCCGCCCGGGCGAGCCACTCCCCGGAGTGGCGGCCGGCGCCGTCGCGCTCGTCCATGGCGATCGCCACCATGGCCCGGGCCGCCCGCACGGGGCGCTCCTCCAACTCCTCCAGGGACTCCCGGATCCGGTCGAAGCCGGCCCGGTTGCCGCTGTGTATCGCCATCAGGAAGCCGAGCGCGAGCCGGATCTCGCCGCGGTCGGCGACCGGCAGCCGGGGGTCGGCGACCATGCCGCTCAGCACCTGCGCGCTGGCCGCCGGGTCGACGTCGTCGGCCGCCAGTCGGGCCAGCGCCAGGGCGGCCCGGCCGCGCCGGCGCGGGTCGAGGTCGGGCTCGTCGAGCAGGCTGCGCAGCATCCGGCGGGCGCCGCCCGCGTCGCCGAGCGCGACGGCCTGGTCGGCGGCGGCCTGGGCGAGGTCCTGCCAGGCCGGGCGGTCGCCCATGGCCAGGGTGTGCTCGGCGATCCGGGCGAGCGGCCGCGGCTCCCTGGTCTCCAGCGCGGCCACGGCCCGCCGGTGCAGGACCCGGCGGCGCGGGCCGGGGACGCGGTCGTGGGCGACCCGGCGGTCCGCCGGACGGCGGAAGGCGTACCGGTCGGGCGCGGTCTCCCGCAGGACGGCGGCGTGCAGCGCCTCGGTCAGACCGTCCGCGCCGGCCTCGGCGTCCAGTCCGGCGACGGCGGTCAGCAGCTCCTCGTCGGCGGGCACCCCGAGCACGGCGGCGGCGGCCACGACGGCGGCGCCGTGCTCGCCCAGCCGGGCGAGCCGCTCGGTCACCGCGTCGCGCAGGGCGCGCGGGAGCTCGGCGGCGGCGAGTTCGGCCACCGGGTCGGACGTCGGCCGGTCGCGGGCCTCCCGCTCGTACGGCGGCCTGTCGTACGTCGGCCGGTCACGGGTCGGCCGGTCGGGGGCGGCGGGAGGGCGTTCGGCCAGGGCCCGCAGGTCCTCCTCGACGGCCAGCGGCATGCCCTGGCTCCGCTCGTGCAGGACCCGGGTGAGCTCGGGGGTCGCCGCCGGTCCGAGTACCGCCCGGGCCAGCTCCTCGACCGCCGGCTCGTCCAGCGGACCGAGCCGCACGAGCCCGCCGCCCGCCGCCCGTCCACCGGCCCGGACGGGCGAGGGACGGAGGACGGCCCCGGGCGCGGGGGCGCCGGGCGGCAGGTCCTCCGGACGGTAGGTGACCACCAGGGCGAGTCGCGGCGGCAGCTCACGGGCCAGCCGGAGCAGCAGGTCGAGGGTCGCGTCGTCGGCCCACTGGAGGTCCTCGACCACCAGGACCGGGTCGTCGAGGGCCGCGAGCAGCGCCCGTACGCCCTGCGCGAGCAGCCGGCGCGCGGGCAGCAGTTCGCCGCCGTCCGGCGGTGCGGCCGGCAGCTGGGCGGCGAGGTCGGGCAGCACCAGGCGCAGCGCCCCGGTGCTGGGCGGCAGGTCGGCGGGCGGGGGCAGCAGGGCGGCGGCGTCCCGCAGCGCGTCCACCACCGGGCCGAACGGCTCCGGGTCGCGCAACGGGTGACAGCGGCCGAGGAGGACTGGGCGGCCCGACCCGCCCAGGGCCCGGACGGCCTCGGCGACCAGCCGGGACTTGCCGCTGCCCGCCTCACCCTCGACGAGCAGCACGGCCGGGGGCCGGGACAGGGCCTCGGTCAGCCGGGCCAGCTCACGGGCCCGTCCGACGAAGGCGGGTTCCGCCGGTTCCCCCTGCGGCGCGCTCGGCGGCAGCGACGGGGTCATCGGCGCCGCGCCCGGCCGCGTCCGGCACGGCGGCCGGCGCCCCGGCCTCGGGCGGATCCAGTCTCAGCGGGCATGCCCCATGATGCCCGCGCCGGGCCGGTCGGCGCCGGGCGGGCCGGCGGGCGCGGTGGCACTCAGACCGCCTGGGGGTACGCGGCCGGACCGTCGCCCACCGCGGGCCGACGCGGCAATCCGGTGGCCCGGACCACCCGCCCGGGTGCCTCGATCACCTCGCAGCCCGCCCGGGCGAGCCGCCGGACGGTCGCCGCCGCCGCGCGGTCGTCGAGCGCGAACACGAACGGCCCCGGGACCAGTACGACGTCCACCCAGCGCTGTTCCGCCGCCACCAGCAGGTTCTCCAGCGCCGGCAGCCGACCGCGGGTGCTCAGCCCGTGGTCGCTGTACACGTCCGGGAACGGCAGGGCGAGACGGTCGGCCAGGTGCTCCATCGCGGACCGCACGTAATCGGCCTCCCGCGCGTCGTAGGGGCGGCACCGCAGGTACATCGCGCACCGCCGCACCACCGGACGGGCCGGTTCATGGAGGTCGTGCATGCCGTTCACCTGGCTTTGCTCACTGTGACGGGCGGGGGAGGGCGGCACCGGGGCCGATGCCCAGCGGACTCCCGGAACAGTAGGGGGAACAATGGGGGCCACTACCCATTGCTGCGCCCCGGCCCCCTACGCCGAGCCCCCACCCCACGGCCGGGCCGCCCTCCCACCCGCCTCGGCCGCGCGCGGGCCGCTCACGTGGTGTGGTCGTGGTGGTCCAGGAGGCGGGTCAGCAGGTCGGTGAGGTGGGCGCGGTCGGCGGGGGTGAGGGGAGCCAGCAGAGCCTCCTGCGCCGCGTCGACGACGGTGTCGAGGCGGCGGAGGTGGGTGCGGCCCTCGGTGGTGACCGTGATGACGTTGCGGCGGCGGTCGGCCGGGTCGGGGGTGCGCTCGACCAGGCCGCGTTCGGCGAGTTCGTTGACGACCGCGACCATGTCGCTGCGGTAGATGCCGGTGCGCCGGCTGAGCTCGGACTGGCTGGCGGGGCCGCCCTCGGCGAGCGCGGTGAGGGCGGCGAAGTGCCACTTGCGGGCGCCCTCCGCGGCGAGTCCCTCGTTCACCAGGCGGTCGGCGTGCATCGCGTTGACGGCCAGGAGTCTGCTGGGCAGGCCGCGGACCCGGGGTGACGCGGCGCGGTCGGGCATGGCGCCGGGGGAGTCGGTGGTCGGCTCGTCGTGGTTCTTCACGTCCCGCAGTCTAGCGATTGTGTTAGTCGCCCTAACGGTATACGGTCGTCGACATCGAAACCGTTAGTGCGACTAACGGATACCTGCGGAGCGACGAGAGGACCCGTCCCGATGTTCACCGCCCACGTCATCGACTCCCACCTCGCCTACCTCGACACCGCGTCCGGCGCCGACAGCGCCGGACCGCCGGTGGTCTTCCTGCACGGCAACCCGACCTCCTCCCACCTCTGGCGCGACGTCGTCCCGGAGGTGGCCGGCCGGGCCCGGGTGCTCGCCCCGGACCTGATCGGGATGGGGGCCTCCGGCAAGCCGGACATCGACTACAGCTTCGACGACCAGGCCCGTTACCTGGACGCGTGGTTCGAGGAGCTCGGGCTCGACCGCGCCGTCCTGGTCGGTCACGACTGGGGCGGCGCGCTCGCCCTCGACCGGGCGGCCCGGCACCCCGGCAGTGTGGCCGGGGTCGTCCTGCTGGAGACCTTCCTCAAGCCGCTGGTGGGGGACGAGCTGCCGCCGGCGGCCCGGGCCCGCGCCGAGGCGTTCCGCACGCCCGGCATCGGTGAGGACCTCGTGCTGGAGCGGAACATCTTCATCGAGACCGCCTTCAAGGGCGGGGTGCTCAACCCGCTGGGCGAGGAGGACGTCCGGCCCTACCGCGAGCCGTTCCCGACGCCGCGCAGTCGGCGTCCGATGCTGGCCTGGTCGCGGATGACGCCGATCGACGGCGACCCGGCCGAGGTCGTCGCCCGCGTCGACGCGTACGGCGGGTGGCTGGCCGGCACTCCGGAGGTGCCCAAGCTGCTGCTGACCTTCGACTCCTCGCCGACCCTGCTCGTCGGGGAGGCCATGGTCGCCTGGGCGCGTGAGCACATCGCCGCGCTGACCGTCGAGCACTGCGGTCCGGCCGGGCACCACGCCCCGGAGGACCAGCCGGCGGCGATCGGCCGGGCGATCGCCGACTGGCTCGCGGTGCACGGGCTCGCCGATGGCAACGCGCTTGCGGCGCGGGCCGGTTGATCGAAGGCCGATCCCGCGCCACCCGGCACCCCGGGGCCGCCGACCGGCGGGCCCGGGGTACCGCTCAGCCCTCGGCCCAGCCGTGGTCCTTGGCGTGCTGCAGCATCGTGTTGCGCACCTTGAGCACCTGATCGCCGGTGAGCGACGGCGCGTGCTCCAGCAGCAGCTCCGTCACCTCCAGCAGGAACTCGGCGGAGGTGAGGACGTCGCACTCCACGTCGTCGCCGTCGACCGCGACCCGCGCGACGGGGACGGCCGGAGCGGCCGGGCGGGTGAGCGCGCCCTTGGGCAGCCGCACCGACGAGGCCTTCAGTCCGCGGTCACCCTCCTCCATCTCGAACTCGACCACCAGGCCCGAGTGCACCACCGACTCGGGCATCAGCATGTCGTTCACGTGCAGGAAGACGTCCTCCCCGCCGTGGTCGGGAGCGATGAACCCGTAACCCCGCACACTGTCGTACCGCACCACACGACCGGTGACCACAACACACCCCCAAGGACAACCCGGGCCCCCTGCCCGACACCTGAGGTAGAGGATAGAGGAACCGGGCGAGGACGGGCATCGTCACGGGCCCGACGCGGCTACCGGGGCACGGTCTGCCGCGGCTACCAGGGCACGGTCTCGCCCAGGTGGTCGACGAAGTGGAGGCCGCCCGCGCCGCGGTGGCTCTCGATGGTGGCGACCACGCCGGGCACGCTCTCCTCGACGCTCAGTTCGGCCTCCGGGCCGCCGAGTTCGGTGCGCACCCAGCCCGGGTCCATCAGCAGCATGGTCCGGCCGTCCTCGGCGTGCCGGGCGGCCTCGCAGCGCATCAGCTGGTTGAGCGCGGACTTGCTGGCGCGGTAGAGGTCCTGCCCGCCCCAGGTGTTCAGGGAGACGCTGCCCTGGCTGGAGGACATCACGCCGATGGTGCCGGTCGGCGCGACCAGCGGGCGGAGGGTCTCCACGACGCGCAGCGGGCTGAGCGCGTTGGTGACCATGACCTCGGTGAACATCTCCGTCGGCACCTCGCCGATGGGCAGGTCGCCACGGGTGATCGCGGCGTTGACGAAGAGCAGGTCGAGGGTGCGGCCGGCCAGCCGGTCGCGGAGCGCCGAGAGCTCGGCGGGGTCGGTCATCTCCAGCGACTCGACGGTCAGCCGGCCCTCGGCCTTGTCGAGCAGGTCGTGCAGGGCGGTGGGCCGGCTGCCGCGCACCGTGCCGATGACGTCCCAGTCGCGGCGGAGGTACTCGGCGGCGATCCCGAGACCGAGGGTCCGGGAGGCGCCGACGACGAGGGCGGTCCTGCGGGTGTCACGCATGGGTGGGGTGTCCTGTTCCTGGTGTTCATGGTGTTCATGGATCGGGAGCGGGACGCGGTCCCGGGGCGCCCGCATCGACGTGGCCGGCGGGCGCGATCACGGGGAAAGTCTCCGAGCTCCCCGAGCGGGGCGTCCAATACCCTTTCGGGCGCATTGATACCGTGCGGGCATGGATCTGGACCTGCGAAAGCTCCGGTACTTCGTCGCGGTGGCCGAGCACCGGCACTTCGGCCGGGCGGCCGAGGCGCTGTTCATCGCCCAACCCGTGCTCAGCCGCCAGATCCGCGCGTTCGAGCAGGAGTTGGGCTGCCCGCTGTTCACCCGGACGACGCGCAGCGTCGAGCTGACCCCCGCCGGGCGGCAGCTGTACGAGGAGGCGCGCGGGATCACCGCGACGGTGGCGGGCGCGGTGCGCCGCGTACGGGAGGCCGGCCGGCCCGGGCAGCGGCTCGTCGTCGGCTTCTCGGCCGGCCTGCACGTCGCGGAGGCGATCCGGGCCTTCACGGCGAGCCACCCGGAGGTGACGGTCGACGTCCTCCCGCTGCCGTGGCCGGAGCGGGACGCGCCGCTGCGGGAGGGCCGGGCGCACGTCGGGTTCCTCCGGCACCCGTTCGACGACACGGGGCTGCACACCGTCCCGGTCGGGCACGAGACCAAGGTCGCCTGCCTGCCGGCGAGCCACCCGCTGGCGGGCCGGCGCGCGCTCGTCATGGCCGACCTCGACGGCGAGCCGGTCCTCGACGGCCGGAAGCGGCGGACGGCCTCGCTGGACGAGAAGTTCGAGCTGATCGCCTCCGGCCAGGGCGTCGCGCTCCTGCCGCTCAGCATCAGCCGGCTGTACGCCCGCCCCGACCTGGTCTACCTGCCCGTCACCGACTTCCCGCCGGTCGGGACGTGCCTGGCGGCGCCGGAGAGCCACGGCCCGGGCCCGGTCGCGGACTTCCTGGAGATCGCCGCCGCCGTGCTCTGCCGGCCGGACGCCTGATCGGACCCGGTGCTCGACCCGGTGCCCGAGCCGGCGGGGCGGCTGGCCAGGGCGGCCGATCGGGACGGCCGATCGAGGACGCCGCCGAAAAACCGTGCGCGGACGGCCTGTTCGTCGTAGCATCGACGCCGGAACGCGCGAAAGCGCAGCCCGGTCGGTAGTCCGGGCGCTGTCGGCCGGAAGCCGACGGCCAGTATTTCCCTCCCAGGGTGTCCGGTGCGTTCCTCCCGCCGCGCGACCGCGCGCGGGACGCGACACCGCCGTGGGAGGACGCACCGTGCCGAACACCTTCTTCGCCCGACTGCCGGACGCCGCCCCGCCGCGCCGCGGCAGATAGCGGCGCGCCGCCCCTCCGGGCCCGCCTGCTGCCGGCTGCCACCCCGCCGCAGCACCGGGCGTCGCCCCGCGGCCCGTCGCGTACGCCCGGTGGGCCCGGGCCGGACACCGGAGCGTCCAACGGCGGATGCTTCGTGGAATGACAAGTGACTGTTCGTCAGTTGACGTGTGTGGGACCCGGATCGCTCGTGCGCGATCCGGCGACGACCCACCCGAGAACGATCAGGAGACCACTGTGCGCATACTCTTCACCGGCCCGGCCGCGTCGAGCCACCTGTTCCCGATGGTGCCGACCGCCCAGGCCCTGCGGGCCGCCGGGCACGAGGTGCTGTTCGCCAGCCCGCGCCCGTTCGACCAGATTCG
Source organism: Kitasatospora misakiensis (assembly GCF_042656005.1). Classification (NCBI taxonomy): domain Bacteria; kingdom Bacillati; phylum Actinomycetota; class Actinomycetes; order Kitasatosporales; family Streptomycetaceae; genus Kitasatospora; species Kitasatospora misakiensis. The sequence continues at coordinate 50,139 of NZ_JBHSOF010000013.1, forward strand.
GCAGGCCGGGTTCCCGATCGTCGAGATCGGCGACGGACGGCCCGTGCGGGAGGCCTTCGAGGAGGTCGCCGGCACCCGGGCGACCTACGCCCAGCCGGACCTGACCCAGGACGAGATCATCGAGATGGCCGCGGCGGCCTTCTCCCTCGCCTCGCGCTCCACCACGGACGACCTGCTGGCCGTGGCCGAGGGCTGGGGCACCGACCTCCTCGTCCACGACTGCTGCCTGGCCTCCGCCCAGTTGGTCGCGGCCAAGCTCGGAATCCCCGCCGCGCTGCAGAACTTCGGCCTCAGCTCCGGCCTCGACATGGCCGCCCGGATGGCCGTCCACTTCGCCGACGTCTACGAGAAGCACGACGTGGCCGGACCGGCCGAGACCACCCCGCTGAACATCGTCCCGGCCTCGCTCGGCGGTGACCAGGGCGGCGTGCGGATGCGGTACGTCCCGTACAACGGCGGCGGGGTGGTCCCCGCCGAGCTGCTGCACCGGGGCCACCGGCCGCGGGTCGTCGTGACCCTGGGCACGGTGCTCACCGGGACCGACGGCGTGGGCGCCATCACCCCGCTGATCGAGTCCGCCGGTGAGGTCGACGCCGAGTTCCTGCTCGCCGTCGGCGACGCGGACCTCGGCCACCTGGGCACCCTGCCGGAGAACGTCCGCCCGCTGCCCTGGGTGCCGCTCGCGGAGCTGCTGAGGGTGTGCGACGCGGTGGTGCACCACGGCGGCTCCGGCAGCGCGCTCACCGGACTGCAGGCCGGCGTGCCCCAGCTGCTGCTGCCCCAGGGCGCCGACAACTTCGCGGTGGCCGACGCCCTGACCGCCGCGGGGGCGGCGCTGCGGTCCTCCTCCGCGGACGTCGACGCGGCGCTGCTCACCCGGCTCGTCGCCGACCCCGCGCTGCGCGAGGGCGCCGCCCGGCTGCGCGCCGAGAACGACGCCCTGCCGACCCCGGCGGCCGTCGTCCCCGACATCGAGGCCCTCGTCGCCGCGCACCGCTGAGCCCAAGCACCGCTGACCGCAAGCACCGCCGACCGCAAGCACCGCCGGCCGGACACAACCACCCACGGTTCGTCCCCACCCCGCCGCCGCCACCCCGGCGTGGGGCGGCGGGGTGGACCTGCGTGCCACCCGACGCGAAAGGACGTGGACGCACGGTGAGTTGACGATCATTCGGATCTTTCGAAAACCGGCGGCGTGTTGTTCGGGGTACCCCTGCACGGGACGCGCGCGGTCGCCTATCCTCCATGCTCACGGTGAGGTACGGCCTCGCCGCACGGCTGGGGGGTCGCAGTGGTTCTGCACGGGCGTGCAGCGGTTTTCGAGACGGTCGTACCTTCACTCGTCGGCCTGGAAGTGAGCGGCGAGGCACCGCGCCTCAGGACGAGGCGCCTGCCCGTCCCGAACGGCACCCCGCTGCTGATCGCCTGCTCGGGCGGGCGGCTCAGCGGCCGGACCGCCCTCCTGGAGGCCCTGGACGCGCGGTACGCGGCGTACCTGCCCCGGGCGCTGGCGGACCTCGGCCGCGCCGACTTCGGCCGCCCGGAGCTCGCCCTCGCCGCCGACGACGAGAACCCCGCCCGGCGCAACGCCTCGCACGCCTCGGACCTGCTCTTCCACCTGCGCCACGAGCTGAGCCGCCGGGCGAAGGAGTTCGGCAAGGGCATCGCCTTCCCCCGGCTCACCCAGGGCCTGCTCGCGGTCACCGGCTGGCAGTCCCCGGGCGCCGGCGAACTGGACGCGGCCGCCCGGCGCCTGGAGAGCCTGCTCCGGGAGAGTCTGCCCGCGGGCCGGGAGCGCCAGGACCGGGTGACCCGGTGGACCAGGGAGGCCGAAGCGGGGCGGGGCGCCGCGCCGGGGCCGGGGGCCGGGGCGAACGAACTGGTCGCGCGGCTCGTCGACGTCGTCGGCCCGGACCTGCTCGGCCCCCTCGCGCACAACCACGGCCTGCGCTGGTGGGCCGCCCGGCCCCTCACCGGCCAGGACGACGCGCACGTCCGGCTGACCGAACTCGCCCGGCTCTTCCGCGGCGACCCCGACGACCGGGAGGTCGCCGAGGGCCATCTGATGGCGGCCCTGCTGGCGGACATCGACGCCCACTACACCCTGACGCGCCGGCTGAACCGGCTGCCGCGCCCCCTGCTGCTGCTCGACAACGCCCACACCCCGCTGGGCGGGCCGGTGCTGCGGACGCTGGCGCGGGTCTGGCACGAGGAGCCGGACGGGCGGCGGCCCGGCGTGGTCACCACGCTCCTGGCCGAGGAGTCGCCCGCCGCCGACCCCGAGAGTGTCGCGCCGTCGACCCGCCGCGCCGCGGGCCCGTTCTGGCGGCCGGGCCCGCCGGCGACGGCGGCCGGCTGGATCCTCCGGCTGCCGCTGTCCCGGCTCGACCTGGGCGAGGTCAACCGGATGTTCGGCACGGAGCACCCGCCGCCCGGCACCGCCCGGGTGATCCACCGGCTCAGCGCCGGCCGGGCCGGGATCGCCCACGCCCTGGTGCAGGCCGGGAGGCTGGCCCTGCTCCAGGGCGACAACGCCGACCCACGCTTCCTGCTCGACCTCCCGGCCCACGACGCGCCCGGCACGGCCGTCCACGAGCGGCTGCTCCGGGTCCTGGTCCCCGACAGCCTCAACCTGGACCGCCTCGCCCACTTCTCCCCGGCCCTCGACGACGAGGCCGCCGACCTGCTCGGCGAGAACTACCCGCCCGGCGACCCCGGCACGCTGGGCGTCCAGGAGGTCAAGCGGCTGCTCGAACGCAACCACTGGGGCGGCGGCGGTGGCGGAGCGGGCCAGGGCTTCGACGGGCCGTTCGTGAAGGACCCGACCCTGCGCGCGCTGCTCGGCCACCACCTGGCCGTCCGGCTCGGCCGGGAGGCCGACATGCGGACCTGGCGCCACCTCCACGGGACGCTGCGCGCGCGGTACGCGCCGGACGCCACCGGGCTGCCCGACCAGGCCCTGCACCACGCCCTCGCCGTGCTCGACACCGGAGCCGTGGTCCGCACCCTCCACCAGCGGCTGGCCCAGCGGAGCGCCGCCGACTGGCTCGCCTCGGTGAACCTGGTCTGCACGGCGCCGCACCCGCCGCGGCCCCTGCCGTCCGCCGCCGGGCCGAACGAGCCCTGCCCGGCCTGCGAGGGCGGCAACGACCCGGTGCACCGGGCGGTCGACCTCCTGGTGCGCAACCTGTGGGTGCAGTCGCACCCGCTCGCGGTGCCCGCCCGGGAGCCGATCGACGCCGTCCGCCTGCAGCTGCTCACCCTCGCCCAGCACACCGGGGCCGCCGACCAGGCGGTGTTCTTCCGGGCACACGAGACCTGGCCCGACCTCCTGCGGGACCGCTGGTACCAGGCTCCCCACCTTCCGATCCGAGGAGACTCCCGACCGTGAAACTGCCTCTGCCCCCAGGACCCCTGAACCGTGCCCTGGTGCTTCTGCTGGCGGTCGCCGTCCTGAGCACCACGGGCTACTTCGGCTACCTTGTCTGGACGGACGACAGTTGCGCCGACGGCGTGACGAGGGTGCAGCACGAGTGCGTCGGCGTGACGGACGGCTCCTACGTCTTCACCGACGACCTGGGGCCGGTGACCGCGCGCATCAAGGAGGAGAACGACAGTGTCGCCGGGAAGAACCCGGTCACCGTCGCCCTGATGATCCCGCTGGTCTCGGACGCGCAGGCCGAGCGGCGCGAGATGGTCGAGCAGGTCCAGGGCGCCTACCTGGCACAGCACCGGGCCAACCTCGACAGCGGCCACCAGCCACCGGTCCGGCTGGTACTCGCCAACCCGGGCAAGGGGTACGGGCAGTGGAGGCGGGTCGCGGACCAGCTGGCGCGGTCCGCCAAGGGCAAGGAGAACCTGCGGGCGGTCACGGGCATCAACATCAGCATCACCAACGCGAAGGACGCCGTCGGTCACCTGACCGCGAAGCTCGGCATACCGGTCGTCGCGGGCCCGATGACCGCGGACGACATCGCCAACACCACCGCCGAACCGGACGGCTTCCCCGGTCTGGCCCGGGTCGCCCCCAGCAACACCGACCAGGCCAACGCCCTCACCTTCTACGGGGCCGACATCAAGCCCGCCGAGAGCCTGGTGATCGAGGACACCCGCAAGAACGACAACTACATCTCCACACTGCGGGAGGCCTTCGCCAGGCTCACCAAGGGAGCGCCCCACAAGCCGGAGTCCTTCGAGTCCCCGGAGGACTTCAACCAGGAGGGCAACCTCGGCGGGGAGTTCCAGCGGATGGTGCCGGGAATCTGCAACTCCCCCGCACGGACTCTCTTCTTCGCCGGACGCCCGGTCCAGCTGCGGCTGTTCCTCGTCGCGCTGGCCAACCGGAAGTGCGACAAGCCGTACACGGTCATCACCGGCTCGCACGCCTCGACACTGATGGTCGACCAGAAGTTCGAGAAGGAGTGGGAGTCCCTCAAGTGGAACGGCGGGACCACCGTGCGCTACACGGCGCTCGCCCACCCCGACGCCTGGGGCCCGCAGAGCACCGCGAGCACCGGAGGCTCGAAGGAGGCCATGGCCGACCTCGCCGGCCGGCTCACCGAAGAGGCCACCAAGCAGCCCGAGCGGATCGGGCCCGCCAGCCTGCGCGACGGCCGGGTGATCATCACCTACGACGCGGTGTCCACCGCCGTCGCCGGGATCCGGCTGGAGACCGACAGCTCCGGGAGGATGCCCGGGCTGCGGGAGGTCGCCCTGAGCTGGCGCCGTCTGCACAACGACATCCGAGTGGACGGCGCGAGCGGCTGGATCTGTCTCGACAGCAACGGGAACCCGCACAACAAGGCCGTACCCGTCGTCCACCTCGACCCCGACTCCCGCAACGCCGTCCTGGACGCCGTCGCCTGGCCGCTCGGCCACGCCCCCGACATCAACTGCTCCATCGGCGCGTAGGCCCGCTCCTTCGGATCACGTCCGGTGGCCGGCGTGATCCGAAGGAGCGGCGCGGGTCAGCGGCAGGGGAGCAGGGCGAAGCTGTAGCCGCGGGCCTTGAGGGTGCGCAGGATGCCGGGCAGGGCGGCCACCGTCTGGCTGCGGTCGCCGCCGCCGTCGTGCAGCAGGACGACGGAGCCCGGGGCGACCCGGTCGAGGACCCGGCGCTCGATGGCGGTCCGGCCGGGCCTGGCCCAGTCCTGCGGGTCCACGCTCCACATCTGGACGCTCTTGCCGAGCCGGGCCGCGCCGGAGCGCACGGCCGCGTTCACCCCGCCGTACGGCGGGCGCAGGCAGCGCGGCGTGGTGCCGGTCTGGGCGCGGATGCGCGCGTCGGTGGCCGTCACCTGGGAGTCGAAGGCGGACTTGGAGAGGGACCGCAGGTCGGGGTGGGACCAGCTGTGGTTCTGCACGCTGTGGCCCTGCTCGTGCACCCGGCGGGTGACGGCGGGGTTGGCGGCGACGTTCTGGCCGATCTCGAAGAAGGTGGCGCGCACCCCGAACTGGGAGAGCACCGACAGGACCTGAGGGGTGTACCGGGGGCTCGGGCCGTCGTCGAAGGTGAGGTAGACGACCTTGCTCGCGGCCGCCTGGGCGGGGACGGCGGGCAGGGCGACGACGGCGGTGGCGGCCGCCACCAGGGTGCCGATCGCGAGACGGGCGGCGCGGCGCCTCCGGGGCCGGTCCGTTGCACGGGGCGAAGTCACGGGTCCTCCCAACGGCCGCGGAACCGGAACGAACCCGGTGCCCGCCCCCCTTCCCCGGCCCTCCGTCCAATGTAAGCGGTCCGCCCCCGTACCGTCCCGGGATGGACGGTACGGGGGCGGACTTCGGCCAGACCCTTCGTCAGCGGTCAAGCGGTCAAGCGGTCAAGCGGTCAAGCAGACATGAGGTCGGCGGTGGCGACGATGTCCTCGGCCACCTCCCGGGCCTGGCCGCGGATCTCGGGGATCGCGGTGCTCTCCAGCAGGCTGCCCCGGCGCAGCGCGCCGAGCGTCCACAGCGGGGCGGCCGGGGCGCCGGCGGCGGGCCGTACCCGGCCGCGGGCGTCGGTGCGGAAGCCCTGGCCGAGGTCGTCGGCTTCGGCCAGCCCGGCGCCGAGCAGGACGGCCACCAGCGGGTCGGGCACCCGGCGGAGATCGGCCGACGGGCCGGTGCAGTTGACCACGGCGCCGACCGTCAGGGAGCGGCCGTCGTGCAGCCGGACCCGGACGCCGTCCTGGACGGGGGTCGCGTCGGCGATGTCGCCCGGTCCGACGCTGATCCGGCCGTCGGCCGCGGCGGCGGCGAAGGCCCGGGCCGTCGCGGGCGCGGCCCGGTGCCGGTGGACGTCCCACAGGCGCCGGTCGTCGGTCTGGAACCGGGCGCGGTCGGTGGGGGAGAGGCCCTGCCAGAGCGCGGCGGTGACGGGGCGCAGGCTGTCGATGCCGACCCGCCAGTCACCGTGGGTGCGGCGGCAGGCCGAGACGTGGGCGAGCAGGGCGCGGCGCACCCGGGGCAGGCCGGCCGCCGGGTCGACGTCCGGTGGCCGGGCCGCGGGCAGCGCCGTCGCGGCGTGCGGGAGGGGTACCAGGCCGTGCCGGGAGACGGCGTGGACGCGCCGGCCGGGGCGGGCCAGGGCGAGGGCGACGTCGATCATGGTGAGGCCGGTGCCGACGAGCAGGACGTCGTGCTGCTCGGGGAGCCCGTCGAGCGCCCCGGGGGCCCATGGGTCCGCGACGAACCGCGGCGAGCGGCGGAGCCGGGCGGGCGCCCAGGCGGAGTCCGGCGGGAAGGTGCCGAGGGCGAGCACCACGGCGTCGGCGTCCAGCCGGCGGCCGGTGCCGAGCCGCAGCGACAGGCCCGGGCCGGACCGCCGGGCGGCGACGACCCGGTCGTTCACCCGGTGCAGTCGCCCGGGGCCGGAGCGGGCCGCGGCGGTCGCCAGCACGTCGCCGAGGTAGGCCCCGTAGAGCCGGCGCGGGACATGGTCCGCGGCGGAGTGGGCGCCGGGCGCGTGCCGGGCCAGCCAGTCGACGAAGTCGTCCGGCTCCTCGGCGAAGGCGCTCATCCGGCCGGCGGGGACGTTGAGCAGGTGCTGGTCGGCCGTGGTGGCGTAGGCGGTGCCCCGGCCGGGCGCCGGGGCACGGTCGATCAGCCGGACGTCCAGGGCGATGCCGGCCCGGGCGGCGCGGCGCAGTAACTGTGCCGTGGTGAGCGCGCCGGACGCGCCCGCGCCCACCACGGCGATACGGCGAGGATTCTCGGTCATGGGTAGGGTCCGGCCTCTCCGGGGGTCGGGTCAGGCGGACTTCACGAGTCCGGCGCGGTAGGCGAAGGAGACGAGCTGGGCGCGGTCGCGTACGTCCAGCTTGCATCTGAGGCGGTACAGATGGGTGCGGACGGTGGTGACCCCGATGGAGAGCTGCTCGGCGACCTCCTCGGTGGAGAGTCCGCGGGCGAGGAGCAGCAGGACCTGCCGTTCCCGGGCGGTGAGCTCCTCGTGGGGGGCGGCGAGCTCCTCGGGGACGCGGCGGTTGCTGCGCCGGAACCAGTCGACCAGACGGGTGGTCAGCTCGGGGGCGAGCGTGGTCTGTCCCTTGGCGGCGGACCTGATGCTGGCGGCCAGCTCCTGTCCGGTCGCGTCGCGCACCAGGACGCCGTTGACGCCGAGGTGGAGCAGGGCGGCGACGGTCTCGTCGTCGTCGACCATGGTGAGGGCGACGATGCGGGGTATCGCGTCGCCCGGTTCGCGCATGAGCCGCCGGATCAGCTCGACCCCGCTGATCCCGTGGAGTTCCAGTCCGCAGAGGACCACGTCGGGGCGCCGGGTCCGGGCGAGCACGATCGCCTCGATCCCGCTGTCGGTGGTGCCGACGACCAGCATGTCGGGCTCGGCTTCGATGAGGCTGCGCAGGCCGTCTCGCACGATGGGTAGATCGTTGCAGACCAAAACTCGGAGGGGCATGGTGCCGTCCTCGTCTCGCAGGAGGTGGTGCCTTGTGGGCCGGGGGTGGCGGATGCACACGTCAAACTAGTCAGCGAGTTGACTCATGTCCATCAAGATCGCAGGCGAAACGGGCGTCAACTCCTTTCCGCACCACGGAATTGATCTCAGATCAGGCGGGACGCACCCACCGATGGACTCAACGCGGCTAAGCACAGCGTTGAGGCGGCGGCCCGCGGAACTCAATGCGGTGCGGACGCGCACGGCCCGCGGCGTCGGTACGTTCGGCGCGGCCGGTGCCCCCTGGCCGCCGGTCCCCGTCCATCCGCCCGATCCCCAGGAGGCCCCCATGGTCGTCTGCCCCGAGTGCGACGAAGGGCTCGCACTGCCCGCCGATCCCAGGCTCGGTGAGGTCCTCGACTGCGCCGGCTGCGCCAGCGAACTCGAAGTCCTCGCCGTCGACCCGGTCCTGCTCGGCCTCGCGCCGGAGGTCGAGGAGGACTGGGGCGAGTGACCGAGCGCCGTTCCCTGTGGGGCCATCGCGATTTCACGGTGTTCTGGGCCGGGGACACGGTGGCCCAGTTCGGCAGCCAGATCACGCTGCTGGCGATCCCCCTCACCGCTGCCGTCACCCTGCAGGTGGACGCGCGCGCGATGGGCGTCCTCAACGCCCTGTCGTACCTCCCGTTCCTCGTCCTGACGCTGTTCGCCGGCGTCTGGGCCGACCGCTCACGGCGGCGGCCGGTCATGCTGGTCAGCACGGTCTGCCGGGCGATCGTGCTGGCCGGCGTGCCGCTGCTGTACGCCGCCGACCTGCTGACCATCGGCTGGCTCAGCTTCGCCGCGCTGCTGGCCGGCGTGTTCACGGTGCTGTTCGAGGTCTCCTACCAGGCCTACCTGCCGTCCCTGGTGGACCGCGAGGACCTGCTGGAGGGCAACAGCAAGCTCCAGGTCAGCGCCTCCGTCGCGCAGGTCGCCGGGCCGGCGCTGGCCGGCTGGCTCGCGGGCTGGCTCTCGCCCCAGGACGCCGTGCTGATCAGCGCGATCGCCTTCGCGGTGTCCGCGACCGGCCTCGGCCTGGTCCGCCGCCGGGAGGAGCCGCCCGAGCGCGCCCGGGACCGCAGGCCGGTGCGCCGCGAGATCGCCGAGGGACTGCGCTTCACCTTCGGCAACCGGGTGCTGCGGGCCTGCGTGCTGGAGGCCGCGACGTACAACATGTTCTGGCTGGTGCTGGAGACGGTCTTCCTGCTGTACGCCACCCGGGAGCGGGGCATGTCGGCCGGCACGGTCGGCCTGGTGCTCGGCGGCGGCGCGGTCGGCTCGCTGGTCGGCTCGCTCCTCGCCAAGCGGATCTCCGAGCGGCTGGGCGTCGGGCCGACGGTCTCGCTGGCCATGGTGGTCGGCTGCGCGGCCCCGGTGCTGGTGCCGCTGGCCGGCGGACCGCGCCCGCTGCTGCTGGCGCTGCTGGTGCTGTCGTTCTTCGTCGGCGGGGTCGGCACCATGGTGGCCAACATCCAGGTGGTGAGCCTGCGTCAGACCATCACGCCGAACGCCCTGCTCGGCCGGATGAACGCCAGCTACCGGTTCGTCTCCTGGGGCGTGGTGCCGGTCGGCGCGCTGCTGGGCGGCTGGCTCGGCGGCGGCATCGGCCTGCGGCCCACCCTCTTCGTGGCCGCCGCGGGGCTCTTCGCCTCGGCGCTGTGGATCGTGTTCTCGCCGATCCGGGCGATGCGCGAACTCCCGCCGGCGGCGGACGGCCCGGCGGACGGGGTGGCGGACGGGGTGGAGGACGGCACAGCGGACGAGGCCGACCGCGCGGGCAAGGCCGACCGGGTTGACCGGCTCGGCGAGCAGGACGAGCAGAACGCCGAGACGGTCGGCTGACGACCGGAGGAACGGGGAGGCGGCAGTGGTGAACACGGTGCCGGTACAGGAGTTGGTGGTACGGGCGGCCCTCGCCGCCCCGGACGCGACCGCCGTCGTGCAGGGCGAGCGGCGCCTGACCTACCGGAGCCTGGTGGCCCGGGCGGCCGGGCTGGCGGCCCGGCTGCGGGAGGCGGGGGTGGGCCGCGGCGACCGGGTGGTGCTGGCCGCGAGCCGGTCCCCCGAGCTGGTGGTCGGGATGCTCGCCGTCCTCCAGGCCGGCGCGGTCTACGTCCCCGTCGACCCGGGCCACCCGGCCGAGCGGCTGGCCTTCCTGGTCCGCGACGCCGACGCCCGGCTGGTGCTCACCGAGCCCGCCGTGCGGGCCGTCCTGCCGGAGCTGCCCTGCCCCTCGCTCGACCTGCCGCGTGACGGTGCGGACGAGCGGGTGCCGCAGCCGGTGGAGGTCGGCCCGGACGACCTCGCCTACTGCGTCTACACCTCCGGCTCCACCGGGCTGCCCAAGGGCGTCGAGATCCCGCACGCGGGCCTGTCCAACCTGGTCGCCTGGCACACCGGGGCCTACGGTCTCACCGCGCGGGACCGCACCACCCAGCTGGCCGGCCTCGCCTTCGACGCCGCGGTCTGGGAGATCTGGCCCACCCTGGCGGCCGGCGCCGAACTGCACCTGGCCACCGACCGGCACCGCTCCGCCCCCGAGCTGGTCGGCTGGCTGGCCGAGGCGGGCATCACGCTCGCCTTCCTGCCCACACCGCTGGCCGAACTCGTCCTCGACGAGCCGTGGCCCGCCGGCACCGCGCTGCGCCACCTGCTGACCGGCGGCGACCGGCTGCACCGGCGCCCGCCCGCCGGCCTGCCGTTCACCCTGGTCAACCACTACGGGCCGACCGAGTGCACGGTGGTCGCCACGGCCGGCGCCGTCCCGCCCCTCGACCCCGCCGACTCCTCGGGTACGGGCGACCCGGCCGACCTCGCCGGTGCCGCCGGGGAGCCGTCCATCGGGTGGCCGATCCCCGGCGTCGAGGCGGTGCTCCTCGACCACCGGCGCCGGCCCGTCCCCGACGGCGAGCAGGGCGAACTCCACCTCGCCGGTGCCGGACTGGCCCGCGGCTATCTCAACCGCCCCGACCTGACCGCCGAACGCTTCGTCACCCTGGAGCCCGGCGGCCCCCGGTACTACCGCACCGGAGACCTCGCCGTGCGCCGGCCCGACGGCAGCCTGCGCTTCGTCGGCCGCGAGGACGGCCAGGTCAAACTGCGCGGCTTCCGGATCGAACTCGGCGAGATCGAGTCCGTCCTGTGCGGCCACCCGCTGGTCGCCGCGGCCGCCGTCACCCTGCGCGAGGACCTGCCCGGCGGGCCGGGGCTGGTCGCCCACCCGGTGTTCCGCCCCGGCGCGACCGCGACCGGGGCCGAACTCCGCGGCTGGCTGGCCGAACGGCTGCCCGGCCACCAGGTCCCCACCCTGTTCCTGCCGCTGCCGGAACTGCCGCTCACCCGCAACGGCAAGGTCGACCGCGCCGCGCTGCCCGCCCCCGAGGACACCCGCGCCGCGCTGACCGGCGAGTTCGTCGCCCCGCGGCCCGGCGCCGAGGCCGAACTCGCCGCGCTGTGGCAGGAGGTGCTCGGCACCGACCGGGTCGGCGCCCTCGACGACTTCTTCCTGCTCGGCGGCACCTCGCTGTCCGCCGCCCGGGTCGTCAGGGCCCTGCGGGAGCGGCACGGGCGCGAGCTGAAGTTCACCGCGGTGTTCGCCGACCCCACCGTCCGCGGCCTCGCCGCCGCCCTGGCCGCCGCGCCCGCCGGACCGTCCGCATCCGCTGGACCGCCCGCACCCGACGAGCTGCCCGCCGACCGCTCCCGGCCGCTGCCGCTCTCCCCGGCCCAGCGCCGGATGTGGCTGCTGAGCCGGCTCGACGACACCGGCGCCGCCTACCACGTCCCGCTCGCCCTCGACCTGCGCGGCGCCCTGGACCGGCCCGCCCTGCACCGCGCCCTGCGGCACCTCCTCGCCCGCCACGAGGCCCTGCGCACCACCTTCGGCACCGAGGACGGCCGGCCCGTCCAGCTCGTCCACGCCCCGCCCGCCGAGGGCCTGCCCGCCCTCGACCTGCCGCTGCACGAGGCCGGGACCGAGGAGGACCGGCGGGCCTGGACGGCGCGGTTCGCCGCCGAGCCGCTCGACCCCGCCACCGGCCCGCTCCTCCGCGCCGCACTGCTCCGCCGGGACGAGGACCACCACGTCCTCGTCCTGGTCGTCCACCACCTCGTCCTCGACGGCTGGTCGCTCGGCCTGCTCGGCCGCGACCTCGCCGACCTCTACCGGTCCGAGACCACCGGCGCCCCCGCCCCGGCGCCGCCCGCCGTCCAGCCGGCCGACCTCGTCCCGGCGCTCCGGCAGGAGGCCGAAGCGGCCTCCGAGGGCGCGCACGCCGCCTACTGGCGGCAGGTCCTGGCCGGCGCGCCCCAGGAACTCGGGCTGCCCACCGACCACCCCCGGCCGCCCCGGCTCACCAACCGGGGCGCCCGGGAGACCGTCCTCGTCCCGCCCGCGCTGCTGGACCGGCTGACCGCGCTGTGTCGCGCCGAGGGCGTGACCCCGTTCACGGCCCTGGTGGCGCTCTGCCAGGCCTACCTCGCCCGGGTCACCGGCGCCGAGGACATCGTGCTCGGCAGCGCCGTCGCCGGGCGCACCGTGCCCGGCGCCGACCGGCCGATCGGCTGCTTCATCAACACCCTGCCGCTGCGCACCGATCTGAGCGGCGACCCGGGCTACCGCGAGCTGCTCCACCGGGTCCGGGCGGTGGTGCTCGGCGCCTTCGCGCACCAGGAGACGCCCTTCGAACGCATCGTGGAGCTCGCCGGCGCCGGCCGCACGGCCGACCAGAACCCCGTCTACCAGGTCATGTTCACCCTGGAGGACGCGCACCGGGCCGAGTTCGACCTCGGCGGCCCGCACGGCGGCCCGCACGCCGCCGTCGTCGAACTCGACGCGGGCACCGCGCGCGCCGACCTCGGCCTCTCCGCCACCCCCTGCCGGGACGGCCTGCGGCTCACCGCCGAGTACCGGACCGACCTGTTCACCGCGCCGACCGTACGCCGCACCCTCGCCGCGCTGACCACCCTGCTCGACGCCGCGCTGGCCGACCCGGAGCGGCCGTTCACCCGGCTGCCGCTGCTCGACCCGGACCAGTACCACGAGCAGGTCCACACCTGGAACGACACCGCCCGACCGTTCGAGGACGGTGCCACCGTGCACGAGCTGTTCGAACGCCGGGTGGACGCCGACCCCGAGGCCGTCGCGCTCGCCTTCGAGTCCGAGACCACCCTGAGCTACGCCGAACTCGACCGCCGCGCCAACCGCCTGGCCCACCGGCTGCGCGCCCTCGGCACCGGCCCCGGCAGCCGGGTCGCGGTGTGCGTCGAACGCTCGCCGGACCTCGTCGTCGCCGTGCTCGGCGTCCTCAAGGCCGGCGGCGCCTACGTCCCGCTCGACCCGGACTACCCGGCCGACCGGCTCGCCTTCATGCTCGCCGACAGCGCGGCGCCCGTGGTGCTCACCCGGTCCGCCGTCCGCGACCGCGTCCCGCCGACCTCGGCCGCGGTGGTCGAACTCGACACCGACCCGGAACTCGCCCGGCAGCCCGACCACCGGCCCGACCCGGCCGCCGGACCGGACGGCGCGGCCTACGTCATCTACACCTCCGGCTCCACCGGCCGCCCCAAGGGCGTGCTGATCGAGCACCGCTCGGTCGGCAACTTCATGGCCAACGTGCACGAGCTGTTCGGGCTCGGCCCGCAGGACCGGATGCTGCAGTTCGCCTCGCTCAGCTTCGACGTCTCGGTCTTCGAGATCTTCGGCGCCCTGACCAGCGGCGCCCGGCTCTGCCTGGCCCGCCGGGAGACCCTGCTCTCGGTCCGCGACCTCACCCGCTTCATGACCGAGCAGGGCATCACCGTGATGGACATGCCCCCCGCGGTGATGAAGCTGCTCGACGGCCGGGGCTTCCCGAGCCTGCGGATCTGCTTCGTCGGCGGCGAGGCCTTCTCCGGCGGACTCGTCGACGACTGGTCGGTGCCCGGCCGGCGGTTCGTCAACGGCTACGGCCCCACCGAGGGCACCGTCACCGTCATCGCCGAGGAGTGCGAGCCCGGCCGGTACACCGGCTCCCCGCCGATCGGACGCCCGATGGGCAACATGCGCGCCTACGTCCTGGACCGCAACGGGCAGCTGCTGCCGGCCGGTGTCCCCGGCGAGCTGTGGATCGGCGGCGCGGGCCTAGCCCGGGGCTACCTCGACCGGCCGGAGCTCACCGAGGAGCGCTTCCGGCCCGACCCCTTCGCCGGGCCGAAGGGCGCCCGGATCTACCGCACCGGCGACCTCGTGCGCCATCTGCCCGACGGGCGGCTCGACTTCCTCGGCCGCGCCGACGACCAGGTCAAGCTGCGCGGCTTCCGGATCGAGCTCGGCGAGATCGAGGCCGTGCTCGCCGACCACCCCGCCGTGCGGGCCGCCGCCGTCCTGCTGCGCGAGGACACCCCGGGCCACCCCCGGCTGGTCGGCTACGCCGTCCCCGACGGCCCTGCGGCTGGCCCCGACGCCGCAGCGCTGCGCGCGCACCTCGCCGAACGGCTGCCCGGCCACATGGTGCCCGACGTCCTGGTCCTGCTGGACGCCCTGCCGCTGAGCCCCAGCGGCAAGACCGACCGGCGCGCCCTGCCCGCCCCCGCCGCGGCCGACCTCGGCGCCACCCGCGCCCACGTCCCCCCGCGCAACCGGCGCGAACGCACCCTCACCGAGCTCTGGCGGACCCTGCTCGACCTGCCCGCGCTCGGTATCCACGACAACTTCTTCGAACTCGGCGGCAACAGCATCGCCGCCGTGCAGCTCGTCTGGGAGATCCACCGGGCCTTCGGTGTCGACCTCCCGCTGCGCGAGGTCTTCGACCACCCCACCGTCGCCTCGCTCACCGCCCGGGTGGAGACGGCCATGCTCGCCGCCCACGCCGCCCGAGGCCAGTCCACCGCGGACCCGAAAGGCACTGCCCGATGACCCAGCACCTGCCCGAGCTCTCCGCCGAGGAACGCGAGCGGCTGCTCGACCTGCTCCAGGACGAGGCCGCCGACGAGGCCGCCGACGGCCCCGCCGACCGGATCCCCCGCCACTCCGGGGACGGCCCGGCCCCCGCCTCGTACGCCCAGCGCCGGCTCTGGTTCGTGGACCGCTTCGACCCCGGCAACCCCGCCTACAACGTGCCGCTGGCGGTCCGGATCACCGGCCCCCTCGACCTCGCCGCGCTGTCCGCCGCGCTCGACCTCGTGGTCGCCCGGCACGACGCCCTGCGCACCACCTTCCGCGAGGCGGACGGCGAACCCGTCCAGCTCGTCGCCGCCCCCGCCCCCGTCCCGCTGCCCGTCCTGGACGGCGCGGCCGGCGGACCGGCCGAGGCCTGGATCGGCGCCGAGACCCGGCGGGTCTTCGACCTCACCACCGGCCCGCTGCTGCGCGCCGCCGTGCTGCGTGAGAGCGCCGAGGCGCACGTCCTCCTGCTGGTCGCCCACCACAGCGTGGTCGACGGCTGGTCGCTCGGCGTCGTCCTGCGTGAACTCGGCGAGCACTACACCGAGCTGAGCGCCGGCCGCCCCCTGCGGCCGGCCGCGGCCCCCGTCCAGTACGCCGACTTCGCGGCCTGGCAGCGCGGCCGGCTGGACGACGGCGCCCACACCGCCGACCTCGCGCACTGGCGGACCGCCCTGGACGGCGCGCCGGCCGTCCTCGACCTGCCCCGCGACGCCCCCGAACCCGGCGCCGCGCGCCACACCGGGGCGGTCCGCTCCGTCCGCCTCCCGGCCGCCACCCTGGCCCGGCTGCGCTCGCTGGGCGCCGCCACCGGCTCCTCCACCTTCATGGTGGTGCTGACGGCCTTCCAACTGCTGCTCGGCCAACTCACCGGCAGCACCGACGTGGTGGTCGGGGTGCCCACCGCCGGCCGCTCCCGCCCCGA
This sequence comes from Kitasatospora misakiensis, assembly GCF_042656005.1. Classification (NCBI taxonomy): domain Bacteria; kingdom Bacillati; phylum Actinomycetota; class Actinomycetes; order Kitasatosporales; family Streptomycetaceae; genus Kitasatospora; species Kitasatospora misakiensis. Next base: position 65,904 of record NZ_JBHSOF010000013.1, read on the forward strand.
ACTCGCCGACGCCGTCGGCTGCTTCCTCAACACACTCGCCCTGCGCGCCGACCTCACCGCCGCTGACGGCGCGGCCGACGGCCCCGGCTTCCGCACCCTGCTGGAGCGCGTCAACCGCACCGCGCTGGACGCCTACGAGCACCAGGACCTGCCCTTCGAGCACCTGGTCGAGGCGCTGCGGCCCGAGCGCAGCACCAGCCACACCCCGATCTACCAGGTGATGTTCAACCACACCGGCACCGTCGAGCTGACCGGGCACCTCGGCGGGCTGCCGCTGGAGTTCCTCGCCCCCGAGGACCCGCCGGCCAAGCTCCCGCTCACCCTGTACGCCCGCGAGGACGGCGCGGAGCTCGTCCTGGAGGCCGTCTTCCAGCGGGCGCTGCTGCGGCCCGAGCGGGTGGCGCACCTGCTCCGCCAGCTGGTCCACCTGCTGGAGCAGGCCGCCGCCGACCCCGAGCGCCCGGTCGGCCGGCACAGCCTCGCCCTCCCAGGCGCCGGCCTGCCCGACCCGGCCGCCCCGCTCGCCACCGCCCCCGGGCCCACCGTCCGCGCGCTGCTGCACGCCCGGGTGCTGGCCGACCCGGCCGCGCCCGCCGTCGAATGCGGCGACGTGCGCTGGACGTACGCCGAGCTGTGGGAGCGCGCCGAGGAGATCCGCACCGCGCTCGGCCTCGACCCGGACGCCGCCGAGCGGCCGGTGGTCGCCGTCTCCGGCCGCCGCGGCCCCGCCCTGGTCGCCGCCCTGGTCGCGGTGCTGGCCGGCGGCGGCGTGCTCGCCGCCGTCGACCCCCGGCTGCCCCGGCTGCGGCAGCAGAGCGTGCTCGCCGAGTCCGGCGCCGCCCTCGTCGCCCTGGTGACCGGCCCCGAGGAGGAGGAGTCCCCGCTGCGGCGCGACGGCGTCACCGTGGTCGAGGTGGCCGCCGCCACCGGCCGGCCCGCCGCCCCCGCGCCCAAGGCCGAGGAGGGCCGCCGGTACGAGCGCGCGGCCGGCTACCTGTTCTTCACCTCCGGCACCACCGGCGTCCCCAAGGGCGTCCTGGGCCGCGAGACCGGCCTCGGCCACTTCCTCACCTGGCAGCGCGACACCTTCGGGCTGGGCCCCGGGGACCGCACCGCGTTCCTCACCGGCCTCTCCTTCGACGTGGTGCTCCGCGACCTGCTGCTGCCGCTGGTCTCCGGCGCCACCCTCTGCGTCCCCGAGCGCGTCCCCGCGCGGGGTGACGCGCGGGGCGACGAGCTGATGCCCGGTGAGCTGCTCGGCTGGCTCGCCGAGCAGCGGATCACCGCCGTGCACACCGTGCCCGCGCTCGCCTCCGCCTGGCTCGCCGAACGGCCGGCCGGCGCCGCCGGACCGGACGCCCTGCGGCTGGCCTTCTTCGCCGGCGAGCCGCTCACCGGCGGCCTGGTCGACCGCTGGCGGGCCGCCTGCCCGGCGAGCGAGGTGGTCAACCTGTACGGGCCCACCGAGACCACCCTCGCGGTCTGCTCCTGGACCGTGCCGCCCGGGCCGGCCGAGGGCGTCCAGCCGGTCGGACGGCCGCTGCCCGGCACCCAGGTGCTCGTGCTGGACGAGGCGCTCGGCGGCTGCGGCGTCGGCGAGGTCGGCGAGATCGTGGTCCGCTCGCCCCACCGCAGCCTCGGCTACACCGGCACCGGCCCGGGCACCGACGCGTGGATCGTCAACCCGGCCACCGGCGACCCCGAGGACCTGCTCTACCGCACCGGCGACCTCGGCCGCCACCGCCTCGACGGCGGACTGGAGATCCTCGGCCGCCGCGACCGCCAGGTGAAGATCCGCGGCGTCCGGATCGAGCCCGACGAGGTCGCCGCCGTCCTCGCCCGCCACCCCGGCGTCCGCCAGGCCGCCGTCACCGCCCGGACCGTGCCCGGCGGCGACATCCTGCTCACCGCCTACGCCGTACCCGCCACCACCCCCGCGCCCAGCCCGGCGCAGCTGCGCGGCTACCTCGGCAAGCGGCTGGCCGCCGCGGCCGTCCCCGCCGCCTTCCTGTTCGTCGAGCAGATCCCGGTCACCGCCAACGGCAAGACCGACTGGGCCGCCCTGCCCGAGCCCGAGGCCGTGGCCGAGGAGGAGTGGACCGCCCCGCGCACCCCCACCGAGCAGCGGCTGGCCGCCCTGATGGCCGAACTGCTCCAGCGGGACCGGGTCGGCGCGCACAGCAGCTTCTTCGCCCTCGGCGGCCACTCGCTGCTGGCGATGCAGCTGGTCTCCCGGGTCGCCGAGGCCTTCGCCGTCGACCTTCCGCTCAAGGCCGTGTTCGAGAACCCGACCGTCGCCGGGCTCGCCGAACTCCTCGACACCGGGGCGGAGACCGCCGATGCCCACTGACCACCCGATGCCCACTGACCACCCGATGCCCGCCGACCACCCGATGTCCCCCGACCACCCGATGTCCCCGGCCCAGCGCAGACTCTGGTTCGTCGACCGGCTCTCCCCGGGCACCAGCGCCTACACGGTGCCGCTGTCCGTCCGGCTGCGCGGCGCGCTCGACCTCACCGCGCTGCGGGCCACCCTGGACGCCGTCGTCGAACGGCACGCGGTGCTGCGCACCACCTTCCACCTGGTCGACGGCGAGCCCGTCCAGCGGGTCCACCCGCCCGCCGCCGTGCCGCTGCCGGTCCACGACGCCACCGCCGGCCCGGCCGCCGACCCCGCTCCCGACCCCGGGCGCCTGGTGGCCGAGAGCGCCGAACGCGCCGCCGCGCGCACCTTCGACCTGGCCACCGGGCCGCTGTTCACCGCCGAACTGCTGCGGCTCGGCCCGGACGAGCACATCCTCACCCTCACCGCGCACCACATCGTCGTGGACGGCTGGTCGCTCGGCCTGCTGCTCACCGAACTCGGCACCCTGTACGCCGACTTCGCGGCCGGCCGACCCGCCTCGCTGCCACCGCTGCCGCTGTCCTACGCCGACTGGTCCCGCCGCAGACGCGCCCGGGCCGACGACGGCGGCGCCGAACCGGAGCGCAAGCACTGGCGCACCGCCCTGGACGGCGCCCCGCCGCTGCTCGAACTGCCCACCACGCACCCGCGCCCCGACCCCGCGCGGGCCCGCGCCGGCGGCCCCGGCGCCCTCTACACCACCCGGCTGCCCGCCGGCCTCACCGAGGACCTCGCGGAACTCGCCGAACTCCACGGCGTCACCCTGTTCATGGTGCTGCTCGCGGCCTTCGACGCCCTGCTGCTGCGCTGGACCGGCCAGACCGACCTGGTGGTCGGCACCCCGGTCGCCGGCCGGCTCGACCCCGACACCGAGCCGCTGATCGGCTGCTTCGTCAACACCCTGCCGCTGCGCGTCCGGGTGGACCCGGAGCGCGGCTTCGCCGAACTCCTCAAGGAGGTCCGCGAACGGGCCCTGGACGCCTACGAGCACCAGACGCTCTCCTTCGAGGAGATCGTCGACGCAGTCCGCCCCGACCGCTCGGCCGGCCTCGCCCCGCTGTTCCAGGTGATGTTCGCGGTCAACAACACCCCGCGCCCGGTCACCGGCGGGCCGCTCGCGCTGGAGCCGCTGCCCACCCTGCGCACCGAGGTCAAGTACGACCTCAACATCACCGCCGAACCGGTCGGCGACACCGTCGAGCTGTTCGTCGAGTACCGCACCGACCTGTTCGACGAGGCCTGGCCGGAACGTTTCCTCGGGCAGTTCCGCACCCTGCTGGAAGCCGCCGTCGAGGACCCGGACCGCAGTATCGGGACGCTGCGCCTCCTGCCCGCCGCCGAACGCCGGCGCGTCCTGCACGAGTGGAACGCCACCGACACCGCCTACCCGCCCGCCGCCGCCGTCCACGAGCTGTTCCACCGCCGGGCCGACCTCGCCCCCGACGCCGTCGCCGTCGCGTACGAGGGCACCGAGCTGACGTACCGGGAGCTCGACGAGCGCGCCAACCGCCTCGCCCACCACCTGCGCGGGCTCGGCATCGGCCGCGGCGACCGGGTCGGCCTCTGCCTGCACCGCTCCGCCGAACTCGTCGTCGCCCTGCTCGCGGTGCTCAAGGCCGGCGCCGCCTACCTGCCGCTCGACCCCGGCTACCCGGCCGAACGGCTGACCCTGCTGCACGAGGACGCCGCCGCGGCGGCCGTGCTCACCCACACCGCCGCCCGCGACAGCGTCCCCGCCGGCGCCCGCCGGATCGTCGACCTGGACCGCGAAGCCCCGCTGATCGACGCCCGGCCCGCCCACCGACCCGACCCCGGCACCGGCACCGAGGACACCGCGTACGTCATCTACACCTCCGGCTCCACCGGCCGGCCCAAGGGCGTGGTCACCAGCCACCGCGCCATCCTCAACCGGATCCAGTGGATGCAGCAGGAGTACCGGCTGGGCCCCGAGGACAGCGTCCTGCAGAAGACGCCGTACAGCTTCGACGTCTCGGTCTGGGAGTTCCTCTGGCCGCTCGCCGCCGGCGCCCGGATCGTCCCGGCCCGCCCGGACGGCCACAAGGACCCGGCCTACCTGGCCCGGCTGATCCGCGCCGAGCGGATCACCACCGCGCACTTCGTGCCCTCGATGCTGGAGGTCTTCCTGGAGGTCCTCCCGGCGGTCCCCCCGGCGGCCGGGGGCGCCGCCGGGCTGCCGGGCCTGCGCCGGGTGATCTGCAGCGGCGAGGCCCTGCCCGCCGACCTCGCCCGCCGCTTCCTCGCCGCCGCCCCGCACTGCGGCCTGCACAACCTCTACGGCCCGACCGAGGCCGCCGTCGACGTCAGCCACTGGGCCTGCCGCCCCGACGAGCCCGGCCCGGCCGTCCCGATCGGCCGCCCGGTCGCCAACACCCGGCTCTACGTCCTGGACGCCCACGACGAGCCCGTCCCCGTCGGCGTCGCCGGGGAGCTCTGCATCGGCGGCGTCCAGGTCGCCGACGGCTACCTCGACCGGCCCGAACTCACCGCCGAGCGCTTCGCCACCGACCCCTTCCACGGCGGCCGGATGTACCGCACCGGCGACCTCGCCCGCTGGCGCCCCGACGGCGCGCTCGACTTCCTCGGCCGCCGCGACGACCAGGTCAAGCTGCGCGGCTTCCGGATCGAGCTCGGCGAGGTCGAGGCCGCCCTGCGCGCCGTCGACGGCGTGCGCGCCGCGGTCGCGACCGCCCGCGACCAGCGGCTGGTCGCCTACGTCGTCGGCGACCGCGAACGGCTCGACACCGCCCGGCTGCGGGCCGCGGCCGGCCGCACCCTGCCCGAGCACCTGGTGCCCGAACTCGTGGTGTGGCTGGACGCGATCCCGCTCTCGCCCAACGGCAAGGCCGACCGCGCGGCCCTGCCCGACCCCGGCGGGATCGCCGCCGAGGGCACCCTGGTCGCCGCCCGCGACGGCCTCGAACTCGCCCTGACCGCCCTCTGGGAGGACGTCCTCGGCCGGCGCCCGATCGGCGTCACCGACGACTTCTTCGACCTCGGCGGCACCTCGCTGCGCGCCGTGCGACTGCTCGCGCGGGTCGCCGCCGAACACGGCACCGAACTGCCGCTCGCCTCGCTGTTCTCCGGCGGGGCCACCGTCGAACGGATGGCCGCCCGGCTGCGCGAGGGCGAGGCCGGCGGATGGTCCCCGGCCGTCGCGCTGCGCGCCGGCGGCACCCGGCCCCCGCTGTTCTGCCTGCCGCCGGCGGTCGGCAACGCGCTCAGCTACCTCGACCTCACCCGGGCCCTGCCCGCCGACCAGCCCGTCCACGGCCTCCAGTCCTACGGCCTGGACAGCGGCCAGCAGCCGCTGGAGAGCCTGGAGGAGGCCGTCGAGCACTACCTGTCCGCCGTCGTCGCGATCCAGCCCGAGGGGCCCTACCACCTGGTCGGGTTCTGCATCGGCAGCGTGGTCGCCTTCGCGCTCGCCCACCGGCTGCGCGCGACCGGTCGCGAGGTCGCCTCGCTCACCATGCTCGACGGCGGTCCGCCCAACCTCGACAACGGCCTGGAGCAGGCCGACGAGGCCGACCTCGCCGCCTGGTTCGCCTGGGAGCTCGGCCGCGCCGCCGACCGCCGCCTGGAGATCGACCCGGCCGAACTGCGCGGCCTGGACGCCGAGGGGCGCACCGACGCCCTGCTCGCCAGGGCCGCCGCCGACATCCTCCCGCCCGACACCGCCACCGGCCAGTTGTCCCGGCTGATGGCCGTCTTCATGGCCAACGTCCGGGCCGTGCGCGGCTACGCACTGCGGCCCTGGGACGGCCCGCTGACCCTGGTGGCCGCCGCCGAGGAGGCCGACAGCCCCGTCACCGGCTGGCAGCGGTACGCCACCGGCGGGCCCGCGATCCACCGGATCCCCGGCGACCACTACACCATGATGCGGCCGCCGCACGTCCACCGGCTCGCGGACCTGCTGGCCCGCGCGACCGGGGCCCCTCAGCGTCCCGGGACCTCTCAGCCACCCGGGACCCCCGGGAGCCACCGGCGAGCGCCTCGCACGGCCCTCGCCACCGAACAGGGAGTTGACGATCCGTGATCTCAGCCCGACTGCCCCGCAGCTACGATCCCGACCGGCTGGCCGAGGACTTGGAGCGGCTGCGCGCGCTCCCGCAGGCGCCGCAGCCCGGCCCGTACCACGACGGCGAGTGGACCGGCGTGGACCTCTACGCCCGGGGCGGCGGCACCGGCGCCGCCCCGCAGCTCGAACCGTTCCGCCCCACCGCGGCCCTCGACCACGCCCCGTACCTGGCCGAACTGCTGGACGGCCTGGAGTGCCCGAAGCTGATGGTCCGGCTGCTCACCCTGCCGCCGGGCGCCGACATCGGCGAGCACAACGACGCCGGGTGCAACCCGCAGTTCGGCTCCGTCCGGCTGCACGTGCCGATCCGCACCCACCCCGACGTGGTGATGGTCGTGGGCGGCGAGCGGATGCGCTGGCAGCCCGGCGAGCTCTGGTGGGGCGACTTCGCCCGCCGGCACTGGCTGCGCAACGACAGCGAGGTCACCCGGGTCCACCTGGTGATCGACGTGCTGGTCAACGACTTCGTACTCGGCCTCTTCCCCGAGGAGCTGGTCGAGCGCTGGCGCGGCGAGGGCACCGGGATCTCCGCCCACCGGCCCGCACTGCCCGTCACCGAGGCCGAACTCGCCCCGTTCACCGGCCGGTTCACCCTGCCGAACCAGCTGATGCCGCTGTTCGGCCTGGGCAAGGACCTCGGCGAACTGGTCGAGGGCGCGGTCGCCGAGGTGGCGGCTGAGCCGGACCGCCTGGTGGTGCGGCTCAACGGCGACCCGGCCTTCGCCCTGGAGCGGGTGGCCGCCGACCGGTTCTCGGTGGTCGGCCAGCCCGCGGGCATCAGCTGGGAGGTCGACGCGGGCAGCGCGCCGACCGTGGTCGTCCGGGGCGTGCCCGAGGACCTCTACGCGGCCCAACTGGGCTTCCAGCGCGGGCCGATCGTCCCGGAGCAGCGGTTCCCGCTGGCCGCCGCCTGAGGGAGGCCCGCTCCCCGCAGCTGGACGCGCCGCGGGGCCGCCGCCACGGCGACGGCCCCGCCGTCCGGTAGCGTGTCCGGCGGCGCGAGCGAGGGGAGAGGGCGGCGTGACGGAAGCGGCGGAGACGGTCGTCGAGGTGGCGGACCCGGCCCGGTGGGCCGACGTCGAGGCCCTGCTCGGGCAGCGCGGATCGGTCAAGGGCTGCTGGTGCATGTTCTTCCGGCAGACGCCCCAGGAGCGGCGCACCGAGTGGGGCGAGGGCAACCGGCGCGCCCTCAAGGGCCTGGTCGACGCGGGCGCCGCCCCCGGGCTGGTGGCCTACCGGGACGGCGAGCCGGCCGGCTGGTGCTCCGTCGCCCCGCGCGCCGAGTACTCCCGGCTGGACCGCTCACCGGTGACCAAGCCGGTCGACGACACCGAAGTCTGGTCGCTGGTCTGCCTGTTCGTCGACCGCCGCCACCGCGGCGCCGGCGTCTCCCGCGCGCTGGTGCGGGCCGCCGTGGCGCACGCGCGGGCCGGGGGAGCGTCGGTGCTGGAGGCCTATCCGGTGGACGAGAGCCTCGGCCCGGTCTCCGCCGACGACGCCTACCACGGGCTGGCCGGGGTGCTCGCCGCCGAGGGCTTCGCCGAGGTGGCCCGCCGCACCGCCAAGCGCCCGGTGATGCGGCTGGCGCTCACCCCCTGACGGGTCGTCCCCAGGACGGCCCGACCGGTCAGTCCGCGCGCCGGCCGAGCGCCCGGACCAGCGCGCCCACCAGGGTGTCCACCAGCGCGCCGTCCGGATCCCGGTCCGGGTTGACCTCGGTGACCACCAGCCCCGCGAGCTGGGGCGCGGCGCAGAACTCGGCCAGGCAGTCGAAGGCCACGCCGACCGGCAGACCCTCGTTGAAGTGCGGGAAGTTCGCCAGCGGCAGGTCCACCGAGTCGATCACGTCCACGTCGAAGTGCAGCACGAACCGCTCGTGGTCGGCGGCGAGCACCCGCCAGGCCGCCCGCGCCTCGGCGACCGGGTCCACACCGGGCGCGGTGAGCTCCGTGCACGACAGGGCGCGCAGCCGGTAGCGTCCCAGCCGCTCCCGGCCCGCCGCCCCCAGCTCCGCCGGTTCGTAGCCGAACGCCACGATCCCCTCGGGCCCCAGCAGCGGGGTGCGCGGGCCGGCCTCCCGCAGCTCCGGCGCGCCCTCCCCGAGCAGGTGCGACAGCACCATGGTGTCCAGGATCCCGGAACGGGTGGTCTCCGGCACCGACAGGTCGAGGTCCCCGTCGAAGTACAGCAGGCCGGTGCCGGGCCACCGGGCGATGTACGCGGCGAGCACGCCCAGCGTGATCGTGCAGTCGCCGCCCACCACCAGCGGCACCGCGCCGTCGTCCAGGACGGCGCCGACGCCCTTGGCCACCGCGCGCACCACCTCCACCACCAGCGGCAGGTTCTGCCGGTCGCGGTGGACGGGGTCGGTGCGGAACGGCACCACCGGCAGGTCCCCGCGGTCCGTCACCGTCACCCCGGCCGCGCGCAGCCGCTCCACCAGGCCGGCCGAGCGCAGCGCCGCCGGGGCCTTCTCCTGGCCGGGCCCGTGCGTGCCCGCACAGGACGGCACTCCCAGCAGCGCGAACTCCTCGGCCACGGCGGCTCCCTGTCGGTTCGTCCCGGCCCCGCCCGCCGCTGTCCGACCGGCCCGCGGCGCGGGGTAGTGGGCCGATCGTAGTCCGCGGACCGGGCGGGCAGCGGCTTCTGCCGACGGTGTCGGCGCACTCCGACCCGGCCCCGGGACCGGCCCGCACCCGGGGCGAACGCGGGCCCTCACGCGGGCCGGCTCCGGAGCGTCGCATCACCGGTGCTACCCCAGCGTCGTCATCACCGGTGCTACGCCCGCCTCGACGCGGGTAGCCGCCGCGTTGACCCGGCCCCCGCGGAGTCAACACGCGCCGCCCGCCCCGGTCATCGATCGGGCCGACGCTGCCGGGCCGGGTGGCACCGTAGCGTGCTGGCCGTCAGGGTGCCCCGGCCGCACGGCGGACCGGCGGCGCACAACGGCGAGCGCGGAGGGAGCACGGGTGACAACCTCGGCCATCGAACGTCCGGCCGGCTCGGGCAGGGAGTCGGTGGTGACCGCCGAGTCCCGGTTCCGGCCGGTCCCACTGGAGGCGCACGCGAACAACCGGGCGGTGACGCCCGCGCACGGCACAGCGGACGGCGCCTTCAACGTCTGGCGCAACTCCTTCCCGGCCGAGCACCTCCCCGAGCCGGGCAGCGCGATCACCGTCGACGAGGTCCCGTTCCGCTTCCCGGAGCCGACCCCGGCCGGCGACAACCTCCGGTGCGCCGGGCAGTACCTGCGGCTGCCGGCCGGCCGCTACGACTGGATCCACCTGCTGGCCGCCGGTGAGCGCCGGGTGGAGGCCGAGGCGGCCCTGCATTTCGCCGACGGCGAGGTGGACTTCGAGGCCGTGCGGGTCTCCGACTTCTGGGCCGCGCCGGCCCGGTTCGGCGAGCGGGAGGCCTTCCGCACCCCGGTGATGCACTATCCGCAGCACGTCCAGCCGGGCGTGCCCGCCTGCCTGTGGGCGCAGCGGGTGCCGGTCACCCGCCGCGCGGTGCTGCACGGGATCCGGCTGCCGCGGCACATCGCGCTGCACGTGTTCGCGCTGACCCTGGAGTCGGTGACCCGCTCGGTGGCCCCGTCGACGGCCCCGGAGCCGGCCCTCGGTGCGGAGGCCGCCCGATGAGCGCCCCGGCCCTGCGGACCGCCGCCGGCCTCTGGTGCCGCGACGTCATCAGCTGCACCTGGGCGACCCTCGCCGAGCACGTCGCCCGGGCGGGCCGCGACCCGCTCCACGTCCTCGGCCTGCACTGGGAGTTCCGCTTCCGCCCGGGCGACGTCCGCTCCGAGGAGTTCTACTTCGCCGGCGCCTGGCCCGAGGACCTCGCCCGCAGCCTGGCCCCGGAGTCCGGGATCGGCTCGCGCTGGCACCGGGCGGACGACGACGAGGACCCGCTCGCCGAACTCGCCGCCCACACCGACGCCGGCCGGCCGGTGATCGCCGCCGTGGACAACTACCACCTGCCGTTCCGTCCCGCCTACCACGACGTGCACGCCGCCCACCTCGTCGTGGTCCACGCGGTCGACCGGGCGGCCGGCACCGTGACCGTCTCGGACGCCATGCCGCCGGCTTTCGCCGGGGCGATCACCGCCAAGGACTTCCGCAACTCCTGGGAGTCCGTCAACCCCAGCGACGAGCAGGACGCGTTCTTCAGCGACTCCCGGATCGACCGCCGCTACCTCACCGTCACCGTCCCGGCGGAGCTCCCCGCCCTCGACCCGCCGGGCCTGCGGCGGGCCCTGGACGGCAACGTCCGCGGCTTCACCGGCGCCGCCGCGCACGGCCCCGAGGGCGACTGGACCGGGCTGGCCGGCCTCACCCGCTTCCTCGCCGACCTGCGGGAGCGCACCGCCGCCGGCGACGGCGGGGCGCTGCGCGACGCCTACCCGTTCGGCTGGGGCATGCAGGCGCAGGCCGGGCTGCACGGCGAGCTGCTGCGCCGGTTCGGCGCCGAGCACGACGTCCCCGCGCTGCGGGAGGCCGGCCGCCGGGTCGAGGCGGTCGCGCACGCCTGGACCGGGGTGCGGCTGTGCGCCGCGCACGGCCACCCCGACCCGCTCGCCGCGCTGCCCGAACTCGACGCCCACGCAACCCGTCTGGACGAGGCCTACCGCCACGCGGTGGCCGCCGTCCACGAGGCCTGGAGGGCCCTGTGACCACGTCCGACTCCCTTCGCCGGTCCGGCCGGCCGTCCTCGGCGGGCGCCGCGTGACGGCCGGGGCGGTCGCGCCCCGGGTCGCCGTCCTGGCCTCCCGGGTGCGCGCCGACGAGAAGCGGATCCTCGCCGCCCTGGAGCGGCGCGGCGTGCCGTACGTCCAGCTCGACGCGCGCACCCTGCACGGCTTCGCCCACCCGGCGGCCGACGGCCCGAGGCCCGCGGTGCTCAACCGGGAGATCTCCCACACCCGGGCGGTCTACGGCGCCGAACTCCTGGAGGCCGCCGGCCACCGGGTGGTCAACTCGGCGGCGGCGACCGCCCTGTGCGGGGACAAGTGGCGCACCAGCACCACCCTGGCGGCGGCCGGCCTGCCGACCCCGCGCACCGTGCTGGCACTCACCCCGGGCGCGGCGCTCGACGCCCTGGAGGAGCTCGGCACCCCGGCCGTGATCAAGCCGCTGGTCGGCTCCTGGGGCCGGCTGGTGGCCCGGGTGCCGGACCGGGAGACGGCGGAGGCCCTGCTGGAGTACGTGGCGGCGCTGCCCTCCCCGCAGTCGCACGTGGTCTACCTCCAGGAGCTGGTCGACAAGCCCGGCCGGGACATCCGGGTGGGCGTCGCCGGCGGCGAGGTGATCGGCGCCGTGTACCGCCACTCCGCTGACTGGCGCACCAATGTGGCCCGCGGCGCCTGGGTCGAGCGGTGCGTCGACACCGGGGTGATCGGCCCGCTGGCGGTGGCCGCCGCCGCGGCGGTGGGCGCCCGGATCGCGGGCGTGGACCTGATCGAGGACGCCGACGGGAGGCCGCAGGTGCTGGAGGTCAACGCCGGACTGGAGTTCTCCGGACTCCAGGAGGCCCTGGGCGAGGACGTCCCGGTCGCCGACCGGCTCGTCGACGAACTGCTGGCGGAGGGCGCCCGGTGACCCGGGTCGCGGTGGTCGGCGGCGCCGGCTACATCGGCGGCGACCTGGTCCGGATCCTGCTCGCGCACCCGGAGGTCGACCTCGTCGCCGTCACCTCGCGGAGCCTGGCCGGCCGCCGGGTCGACGGCGCCCACCCGAACCTGCGCGGGCTCACCGACCTCACCTTCACCGACCCCGGGCGGCTGGGCCGCTGCGACGTGCTGTTCACGGCCGTCCCGCACCGCGAGAGCATGGGGCAGCTGGGCCGCTTCGCCGCCCTGGCCGACCTGCTGATCGACCTGTCCGGGGACTTCCGGCTGCGCGACCCGGCCGTCTACGCGGCCTACTACGGCGTCGAGCACACCGCGCCCGGGGAGCTCGCCGGCTTCACCCCCGGCCTGCCGGAGCTGTACCGCAAGGAGCTGGCCGGGGCGGACCGGATCGCCGTGCCCGGCTGCATGGCCACGGCCGCGATCCTCGCCCTGCACCCGGCCGCCGCCGACGGCCTGCTCACCGGCGAGGTCACGGTGGACGCCCGGACCGGCTCCAGCGGCTCCGGGGTGTCGGCGGGACCGGAGAACCTGCATGCCGAACGCAGCGGCGCGATGCGGGTGTTCGCCCCCACCGGCCACCGCCACGAGGCCGAGGTGGCGCAGGCGACCGGGCTGCCGACCCGGATGACCGCCACCGGCGTCGAGGCCGTCCGCGGCGTCCAGGTGCTCTGCCGGGTGACCCTCGCCGAGGGCGTGGACGAGCGCGTCCTGCGCGCCGCCTACCGGCGGCACTACGGCGAGGAGCCGTTCGTCCGGGTCGTCGCCCAGAAGCGCGGTCAGTACCGCTACCCCGAGCCGAAGCTGCTCGCCGGGTCCAACTACTGCGACGTCGGCTTCGCCGTCGCGCCCGGCTCCCGGCACGCCGTGCTGATCGGGGCCCTGGACAACCTGGTGAAGGGCGGCGGCGGGGGCGGCGTGCAGTCCCTGAACGTCCGGATGGGCTGGCCGGAGCGCACCGGCCTGGGCTTCCCCGGCCTGCACCCGTGAACGGCGGCGCCGTCGGCCGTGGCGCCTCCGGCCCCGGTATCGCTGACGGTGGCGCCTTTGGCCGTAGCGCCGCGACCGCCGGAACGCCCGGCCGCGCGGACGACCGCACCAACCACAGCCTGGATGAGGTGATCGGATGAGCTCCGTCGACCCGAGCCCGACCCGGACCCCGACCCGGAGCGGGACCCGCACCGAGCGCGGGGCGCTCGGCGAGGCCACCGCCGTCGGCCTGCTGCGCGGGATGCTGGAGATCCCGTCCCCCTCGTACCACGAGGCGGACCTCGCGGCCTACCTGGTGGACGCCCTGGGGGAGTTGGGCCTGCGCGCGCACATCGACCCGGCCGGCAACGTGGTCGCCGAGACCGGCACCGGGGACGGCCCCACCGTGATGCTGCTCTCGCACCTCGACACCGTCCCCGGCGAGGTGCCGGTGCGCAGCGAGGACGGCCGGCTCTACGGGCGGGGCGCCGTCGACGCCAAGGGCCCGCTCGCCGCGATGGCCTGCGCCGCCGCCGCGCTCACCGACTTCCCCGGCCGGATCGTGCTCGTCGGCGCCGTCGAGGAGGAGACCCCGTGCTCGCGCGGGGCCATGTGGATCCGGGCCGAACACCCCCGCCCGGACTACGTGGTGGTGGGGGAGCCCAGCGGCTGGTCCACCGTCGTGCTCGGCTACAAGGGCAAGCTCGACCTGCGCTACCGGGTGCGGACCGCCGCCACCCACCCCAGCAACCCGGAGCCCAAGGCCGCCGAACTCGCCGTCGAGGCCTGGCGGACCCTGCTGGAGCTGCTCGGCCCCGACGCCGGGCACGGCTCCTTCGACCGGCCCGGCGCCACGCTCTGCTCCCTGGTCGGCGATCTGACCGGCGCCGAGGCCGAGTTCAGCATCCGCACCCCGCCGGGCTTCGACGCCCGGGCGCTGGTCGAGCGGCTGGCCGCCCGCCACCCCGAGGGCACGCTCACCGTGGTCAACGCGGTGGCCGCCTGCCGGGTGGAGCGCGGCAGCCCCGTGGCGCGGGCCCTCACCCTGGCCATCCGGGCCCAGCACGCCAGGCCGCAGCTGAAGGTGAAGACCGCGACCTCCGACATGAACACCCTGGCCGAGGTCTGGGACGTCCCGATGGCCACCTACGGCCCGGGGGACAGCCGGCTCGACCACGCGGACGACGAGCACATCATGATCGCCGACTATCTGCGCGGCATCGCGGTCCTGACCGCCGCCGTCCGTGAACTCGCCGTGGCCCGCACCCCCGCCGCCGCGCCGATCCGGGCCGTCCCGTGACCGGCGTCACCGCCGCGCTGTCGGTGGGCGGCGGTAGCGTGGGGGCTCCCCGGCCGGACGACCGCCGAACGGAACGGACCCCCCATGCGCGCACGACCGACCACCGCCGCCGACAGCACCGCTGACGCCGCCTCCGCCGGCGCCGCCTCCGTCGATGGTGCCGACCCGGGCGCGGCCGTGCGCGAGGTCGTCGCCCTGACCTCCGAACTGATCGCGATCGACACCACCAACCCGGGCGATCCGGCCGTCCGGGGCACCGAGCGGGCCGCCGCCGAGTACGTGGCCGCCCGGCTCGCCGAGGCCGGGTACGCGCCGGAGTACGTCGAGACCGGCCCCGGGCGCGGCAATGTGATCGCCCGGCTGCCCGGCGCGGACCCGTCCCGCGGCGCGCTGCTGGTGCACGGCCACCTCGACGTGGTCCCGGCCGACCCCGCCGAGTGGAGCGTCCACCCGTTCTCCGGCGAGGTCCGCGACGGCTACGTCTGGGGGCGCGGCGCGGTCGACATGAAGGGCATGGTCGCGATGACCCTGGCCGTCGCGCGGCGGTTCTGCCGCGAGGGCGTCGTGCCGCCGCGCGACCTGGTGTTCGCCTTCGTCGCGGACGAGGAGAACGGCGGCTTCCAGGGCGCCCGCCGGCTGGTCGACGAGCACCCCGGGCTGTTCGAGGGGGTGACCGAGGCGGTCGGCGAGGTCGGCGGCTTCTCCGTCACCCTCGACAACGGCGCCCGGGCCTACCTCGTACAGACCGCCGAGAAGGGGGCGATGTGGCTGCGGCTGCGGACCACCGGCACGGCCGGGCACGGCTCGCTGCTGCACGAGGACACCGCCGTCAGCCGGCTCGCGGCGGCCGTCACCCGCTTGCAGGCCCACCGGTTCCCGCTCGTCCTCACCGACCCGGTCCGCGAACTGCTGGAGGGCGTCGCCGAGTTGACCGGGGTGCCGTTCGACGAGCGGGATCCGGAGGCGGCCGTCGCCCGGCTGGGCCACCTGTCCCGGATGATCGGCGCGAGCCTGCGGGACACCGCCAACGTCACCGTCCTGCGGGCCGGCCGCGCGGGGAACGTCGTGCCCTCCCAGGCCCACGCCACCGTGGACGGGCGCTTCCTGCCCGGCCGGGAGCAGGAGTTCGAGGCCGAGCTCGCCGAGATCCTCGGGCCCGGCGTCGAGCGCGAGTGGGACAACCTCCCGGCGGTCCGGACCAGCTTCGACGGCGCGCTGGTCGACGCGATGGCCCTGGCCGTCGGCGCCGAGGACCCGGGCGCCCGGGTCCTGCCGTACCTGCTGCCGGCCGCCACCGACGCGAAGTCCTTCCACCGCCTGGGGATCCGCCACTTCGGCTTCGCCCCGCTGCGGCTGCCGCCCGAACTCGACTTCACCGCGCTCTTCCACGGCGTCGACGAGCGGGTCCCGGTGGAGGCCCTGGAGTTCGGCACCCGCGTCCTCGACCGCTTCCTGCGGACCTGCTGACCCCAGGCCCGCCGATACGGGTCGGCCTCAGGACTCCGGACCGTCCCCCAGCCAGGAAGGGTCCGCGACGAGGGCCTGCACCTCGTTGACCAGCCGGGCCGTGTGGAAGCCGTCGGCGGCGGCGTGGTGCACCTGAACCGCGAGGGGGAGCAGTACGCGGCCCTCGCGCTCGGTGTACCGGCCGAGCGTGAAGATCGGCGCCAAGTGGTCCCAGCCGCCGCCGATGTTGAGGTTGAACCCGGTGAAGGAGGCCCACGGCAGGCTCGACACGTCGAAGGTGTCGGCCGGCGGCTCCCCCTGGGGGAACAGCTCGGTGGCGCGGGCGTGCTCCGCGAGCAGCGGAGCGGCGACCTCGTGGAACGCGCCGAAGTCGGGATCGTGGGGCGCCCACACGCAGGCGAAGGTCTCGCGCTCGGGGTTGAAGACCGTGAAGGCCGGGTGGACGACGGGCCGGACCGCCGGGGCGCCCGACGCGGTCAGGCACATCCTGAACTCCTCGTGCCGGTTGACGACCGTGGAGAGGGCCCAGATCTGCGCGAGGTAGGTCTTGCGCCGCGATCCGCGCAGGGCCTCGGCGAGCAGGGTGACGTCGAGTTCCGTCGTGATCGAGTAGGTGCACGGAACGCGTCGGCGGTAGAACTCGAAGTGCGCTCGGCGCGGCCAGGCGTCCAGGTCGATCGGGGTGGGGGCGGGGGCGGGGGCGTTCATCCGCTCATCATGCCGCATGCCGCATGCCGCATGTCGCATGTCGTATACCGGTAGCCGCCGGGTTTCTGACGACTCGTCCCGGACGGTCCGCGCACGGGCCGAGGAGTGCTCGGCCCGTGCGCGGCACGGCGGATCAGGACGCGCTGCTCGCGAGGTAGCTGCGCCAGTCGCCGTGGTGGGTGATGTCCGTTCCGGTGGACGCGGTGTGCGGGTCGCACTGGAAGCCCAGCACCCAGCTGCCGTCGGCGAGTTCGATCCGCCCCAGGGACATCGGGGAGGGCAGGGCGGCCAGGAAGCGGCCGAGGGCCGCCGGTGAGAGCGTCCAGCGTTCCCCGGCGATCGGGCCTCCGGCGCCCGGGCCGAGACGGACCAGACCGGGCTTCGGCGGTTCGGTGGTCAGCGCGGTGAGGCGGTAAGCGGTGCTCGTGGTGACCTCGCCCGCGTAGCGCGCCCCGCTGTCGCTGAGCTGGTGGTTGAGCGGCTGGCCGCGCAGGTGGGCGCCGAAGACGGCGAGGTCGACTCCCGTGCCGGGCAGCGGAGTCGGCGCCTGCTCACCGGTGAGCAGCGCGGCGATGTCGAGGGCGGGCTGGTCCTCGAAGGCGCGGGTGATGACGCTGACGCCGAAGGGGCCGCCGTCGGCCTCGCCGGCCGGGACGGCGACGGCGGCGAGGTCGAGGAGGTTGACGAAGTTGGTGTAGGTGCCCAGGCGGGAGTTGACGGTGACGGGGTCGGCCTGGACGGCGGCGATGTCGGGGTGCTCGGTGGTGGTCGGCAGGAGCAGCGCGTCGTAGCCGGCGAGCAGGCGCCGGGCGAGCGCCTTGTACCCGTCGAGGCGCTCCTGGTCGGCGGCCAGGGCGTGGGCGGGCAGTTCACCGGAGGCGAGGATGATTCCGGCCACGGTGGGGTCGGCGGCCGAGGGGTCACCGGCGATGAACTCGCCCACCGCGGCGTAGCGTTCGGCGACGAGCGCGCCGTCGTAGAGGAGTCGGGCCGCCTCCAGCAGGGGGGAGACGTCGATGACGGTGGTCTCGGCGCCGGCGGCCTCCAGGCGCTTGACGGCGGTACGGAAGGCGGCCCGTGCCTCCGGGGAGAGCGGCGTGAGGTCGTCGTCCCCGGGGACGGCGACGCGCGGGTGCTCCGGGGCGGACAGGCGGACGTCGTCCGGCCAGGTGCGGCCGAGCGGGTCGCCCCCGTCGGGACCGATCATGACGGCCAGGGCCCGCTGGGCCTCGGTGAGGGTCCGGGCGAAGACGGTGACGGCGTCGTAGGAGCGGGCGGCGGGGACGACCCCGGTGGTGGGGACCAGTCCGAGCGTGGGCTTGAGGCCGACGATGTCGTTGAGGGCGGCGGGGACGCGGCCGGAGCCGGCGGTGTCGGTGCCGAGGGCGATGTCGGCGATGCCCAGGGCGACGGCGACCGCCGACCCGGAGCTGGAGCCGCCGGAGATCTTCTCCGGGCGCAGCGCGTTGCGGACCGGGCCGTAGGGGCTCCGGACGCCGACCAGGCCGGTGGCGAACTGGTCCAGGTTGGTCTTGCCGAGGACGAGCGCGCCGGCGTCCACCAGCCGCTGGACGGCGGGCGCCGAGGTGGCCGGCGTGTAGGCGAAGCCGGGGCAGGCGGCGGTGGTGGGCAGGTCGGCCACGTCGATGTTGTCCTTGACGGCCACCAGGGTGCCGGCCAGCGGCAGTTCGGCCCCCGCGGCGATGCGCCGGTCCAGCTCGCGGGCCTCGGCCAGGACGTCGGTCTCGGGGCGCAAGGTGATCCAGACCTCGGGCCGGTCGGCTTCGGCGATCCGCCGGTAGGCGTCGAGGACGCGCTCGGCGCAGCTGATGGTCAGGGCCTGGGTCATGCGCTTTCCTCTTCCACAACGGTTTCGGTTTCCGCGACGACGGTCAGCGGGGTGCCGGCGTCGATCTGCTGGCCGGGGGTGACGAGGACGTCGGAGACGACGCCGCCGGCCGGGGCCCGGACCACCACCTCCATCTTCATCGCCTCCAGCACGAGCAGGGGCTGGCCGGGCTCCACGCGGTCTCCCGGCTGGGCCTCGACCTTCCACACGGTCGAGCTGAGCGGCGCCTCGACCAGGATGCTGCCCGGTTCGAGGGTCAGCGAAGCGGCGTCCTGGACGACCGGGTCGGGCGCCTCGCGGGGGGCGAACTCGCCCGCCTTCTCCCAGGCCTGGCGCTCCGCCTCGAAGGCGGCCGCCTGGCGGGTGCGGAAGGCCGCGATGCTGTCGGCGTTCTCGCTCAGGAAGCTCTCGTGCTCGGCGAGCGAGAAGGTGCCGGGCCGGATGTCCAGGGCGCTGCGCCCGGCGGCCAGGTCGGCGCGGACGTCGAGGAGCTCCTCCGGGCTGACCGGGTGCCAGACGATGCGGTCGAAGAACCGCAGCAGCCAGGGCTGGTCGTCCGCGAAGGAGCGCGGCGGGCGCAGGCCGCCCCAGACGGGGACGGTGCGGCCGATCAGCTGGTAGCCGCCGGGGCTCTCCATGCCGTAGATGCACAGGTAGGCGCCGCCGATGCCGACCCCGCCCTCCGCGGTCCAGGTGCGGGCCGGGTTGTACTTGGTGGTGACCAGGCGGTGACGCGGGTCGAGCGGGGTGGCGGCGGGAGCGCCGAGGTAGACGTCGCCCAGGCCGAGCACGAGGTACTGGGCGGCGAAGACGGCCTCCCGGACGTCCTCCACGCCGGCCAGGCCGTTGATGCGGCGGATGAACTCGATGTTCGACGGGTTCCAGGGCGCGTCGTCGCGGACCGAGGCCGAGTAGCGGTCGATGGCCTCCTGGACGGTCGGGTCGTCCCAGGAGAGCGGGAGGTGGACCTCCCTGCTGGGCACGGTCAGGTCGGCGGTCGCGGGGAGCTGGTCCTCCGCCTCCTGGAGCAGACCGAGGAGGGTCCGCAGCGGGAGGACGTCGGGGTCGGTGTGCAGGTGCAGGGAGCGCACGCCCGGCGTGATGTCGATGAGCCCCGAGGGCCGCAGGGCGTGCAGGTGCTGGGCGAGGGCGTGCACGCGCATGCGCAGCGCCAGGTCGAGCGTCATCGGACCGTACTCGACCAGGATGTTGTCCTCGGCGCCGCGCCGGTACGTCACCTCGGGGGTGGTGTCGGTGGCCGGGCGGCGGGCGATGACACCGTCGTCGCCGTCCGGGCCGGCGTCCGTCGGGAGGGTGAGCAGCGCGGGGGAGCGGCGCAGCGCGTCGGCGGTCGTCTCGCTGACGGGGGCGAAGCGCACGGTGTCGCCGGGGCGCACCTGCCCGGTCTTCCAGCGCTCGGCGCGGACGATGGTGACGGGACAGGCGAAGCCGCCGAGGCTGGGGCCGTCGGGGCCGAGGATGGCGGGCGTGT
Source organism: Kitasatospora misakiensis (assembly GCF_042656005.1). NCBI lineage: Bacteria > Bacillati > Actinomycetota > Actinomycetes > Kitasatosporales > Streptomycetaceae > Kitasatospora > Kitasatospora misakiensis. The sequence continues at coordinate 85,818 of NZ_JBHSOF010000013.1, forward strand.
CACCGGTGAAGTTGACCGCGCCGACGGAGTACGCGGTGTCGTGGACGTTGGAGGGGTGCAGACCGGCCTCGCCGCCGTCCGGCCGGGCCCACTCGGGGCGCGGGCCGATCAGCCGGACGCCGGTGCGGGCGGACTGGGCGGACACCTTCCAGTCCGTCCCGTAGACGGTGCGCAGGCCGTCGCGGGTGAGGAAGTCCGGTGCCGGGTGCGGGCCTTCGCTGACCGCGATCCGCCAGTGGCTGGTGAAGTGCGGGCGGTCCGCCGCCGGCACCGCCGACGGCGCGGGGGCGTCGGCGGCGGGCGCCGCCGGGCGCAGCACGTCACCGGCGCGCAGCGCCCGTCCGGCGTGCCCGCCGAAGGCACCGAGGGTGAAGGTGGCGGCGCTGCCGAGGTACTCGGGCACGTCGAGGCCGCCGCGGACGAGGACGTACGTCCGCATGCCGGGGCCCGTCGGGGTGCCCACGTCCAGGACCTGACCGGCCGCCAGTTCCAGCGGCTGCCACTGCTCGACGGGCTGTCCGTCGACCCGGACCTCGGTCGGCGCGCCGGTCACGCAGACGACCTGCGGGTGGGAGAAGCGCAGGGCCGCGCCCTCCAGGGTGCACTCCAGGCCCGGCACGCCCTCGGGGTTGCCGACCGCGGTGTTCCCGAGGCGGAAGGAGAGGTCGTCCATCGGACCGCCGGGCGGGATGCCGACCTCCCAGTAGCCGGTGCGCCCGGGCCAGTCCTGCACGGTGGTCTGCGCGCCGCCGCGCACCACGTCGATGCGCGGGCGCGGATCGGCGATGCCCGCGAGCGTGGCGGTGGTGTGCCGGGCGGCCCGCACCTCGGGCGCCTGGCAGGCCGCGCGGAGCAGGCCGAGGTTGGTCTCCACGCCGTCGATCCTGGTGTCGGCCAGGGCCTGCGCGAGGTGGTCGAGGGCCTCGGCGCGGGTGTCGCCGGTCGCGATGATCTTGGCGATCATGGGGTCGTACGCCGTGGATATCAGCTGCCCGGTCTCGGCCCAGCCGTCGACCCGGACGCCCTCGGGGAACTCGACCCGGGTCAGCAGGCCGGAGCTGGGCCGGTGGTCGAGGGCGGGGTCCTCGGCGTAGATCCGGGCCTCGACCGCGTGGCCGCTCGGGACCGGCTCCTGGAGGAAGCCGCTCTCGCCGCGGGCCAGCCGCAGCATCCAGGCGACGAGGTCGACGCCGTGGGTCTCCTCGGTGACCGGGTGCTCGACCTGGAGGCGGGTGTTGACCTCCAGGAAGTACGCCTCCTGGCGCGCGGGGTCGTAGACGAATTCCACGGTCCCGGCGGAGCGGTAGTCGACCGAGGCGCACAGCTCCCGTGCCGTCGTGTGGAGCTGGGCCCGGACGTGGGCGGGGAGGTCCGGCGCCGGGGCCTCCTCCAGGACCTTCTGGTTGCGGCGCTGGAGGGAGCAGTCGCGGTCGCCGAGCACGGCGATCCCGCCGGCGCCGTCGCCGAAGACCTGCACCTCGACGTGGCGGGCGCTGTCGACGTACCGCTCCAGGAAGACCCCGCCGTCGCCGAAGCTGCCCTGGGCCAGACGGGTGACCTGGGTGAACGCCTCCCGCAGCTCCTGCGGTCCGGCACAGGCCCGCATGCCGATGCCGCCTCCGCCGCCGGTGGCCTTGAGCATGACCGGGTAGCCGATCGCCTCCGCCGCGCTCAGGGCCGCCGCCTCGTCGGCGAGCAGGCCGCTGCCGGGCAGCATCGGCACTCCGGCCGCGAGCGCGGCGGCCCGGGCGGTGTGCTTGGCGCCGAAGACCTCCAACTGGGCCGTGGTGGGCCCGACGAACACCAGGCCGGCCGCCTCCACCGCGGCGGCGAAGGAGGCGTTCTCGGAGAGGAAGCCGTAGCCGGGGTGGATCGCTCCCGCGCCGGTGGCGAGGGCCGCCTCCAGCACCAGGTCGGCGCGCAGGTAGCTCTCGGCGGCGGGCGCCGGGCCGAGTCGTACGGCCTCGTCGGCCATCCGGACGTGCGGGGCGGTGCGGTCGGCGTCGGAGTACACCGCCACCGTGCGCAACCCGAGGGCGTGGGCGCTGCGCAGGACGCGGCAGGCGATCTCACCGCGGTTGGCTACGAGCAAGGTGTCGAACACGATGGCGGCTCCTCCGGAGCGGGCTGTGGGGCGGTGGGGCGGTGCTTGGCGTGCGGACGGTGCTCGGGGTCAGACGGTGATCGGGGTCAGACGGTGATCGGCTGTGCGGGCAGGACGTGGTCGCCGACCTTGTCGGTGCTCAGGCAGAGCGAGCAGACGATCGCCTCATGGGTCGCACAGGCCGTCAGGTCGGGGCGCTCGTACGACTGGTGGCAGACGTGGCAGTCGAGCGTGACGGCGCTGGGGTTGCCGCCGGCGTCGAGCAGCGGCTCGTCGATGCCGTCGCCGGTGCGGCGCAGGTAGTACCTGCCCCCGGTGACGATCGCCATCAGCGGGGTGAGGACGAAGGCGATGACGGCCGCGGCCACGGGCGAGTACGGCTGGAGGGTGTCGCCGAGGGCGTGGAAGTACATGGCGATCGACAGCCCCGAGGCGGCGACGAACGCCACCACGCCGACCGGGTTGACGGCGTGCAGCATGCCGCGGCGGAACTCGGGCTGCAGCGGGGAGAGCTTCAGCAGGTACTTGTTGACGCCGATGTCGGTGGCGACGGTGACGACCCAGGCGATCGCGCAGTTCGAGTAGAAGCCCAGGATGCTGTTGAGGAAGCTGAACATGTCGGCCTCCATCAGCGCGAGCGCGAAGCCGAGGTTGACCAGGACGAAGACCATCCGGCCGGGGTAGTGCTTGGTGACCCGGGTGTAGGAGTTCGTCCAGGCCAGCGAGCCGGAGTAGGCGTTGGTGACGTTGATCTTGATCTGGCTGATCACGACGAGGGCCACGGCGAGCGGGACGACGAGCCAGGACGGCATCATCGCGTCGAAGGCGCCCTTGAACTGCTGGATCGGCTCCGGGGCGGCGTCCGCGCCGACCTTGGCGAGGATGTAGACGGCGAGGAAGACGCCGATGGCCTGCTTCAGGGCGCCGAGGACCACCCAGCCGGGGCCGGCCATGATGACGGCGGTCCACCAGCCGCGCTTGTTGGCCTCGGTCCTGGGCGGCATGAAGCGCAGGTAGTCGATCTGCTCGCCGATCTGCGCGATCAGGGACAGGCAGACACCGGCGCCGAGGAGCACGGAGGCGGGGTTGACGCCGCCCTCGCCGTCGGTGCCGGCGTAGGAGAGGAAGCGGTCGACGGTGTCGGGGTCGTTGGCGATCAGGTAGACCAGCGGGGCGACCATCAGCACCAGCCAGACCGGCGTCGTCCACACCTGGAGCTTGCTGAGCGCCTTCATGCCGAAGATCACCAGGGGGATCACCATCAGCGTGGAGATCGCGTAGCCCAGCCAGAGCGGCAGTCCGAGGCCGAGCTTGAGGCCCTGGGCCATGATCGAGCCTTCGAGGGCGAAGAAGATGAAGGTGAAGCTGGCGAAGATGGCGCTGGTCAGCACCGAGCCGTAGTAGCCGAAGCCGGAGCCACGGGTGATCAGGTCGAGGTCGATGTTGTAGCGGGCGCCGTAGTAGGCGAGCGGGAAGCCGGTGACGAAGATGACGATCGCGGCCACGGCGATCGCCACGAGCGCGTTGCCGGTGCCGTGGGCCAGGCCGATGCCGGCGCCGATGGAGAAGTCGGCCATGTAGGCGATGCCGCCGAGCGCGGTGGTCGCCACGACCATCGGGGTCCAGCGGCGGTAGCTGCGGGGCGCGAAGCGGAGGGTGTAGTCCTCCAGGGTCTCCTTCGTCGCCTGGCTCTTCTCGGGGGCGGCGGTGGGGGGTGTGGTCGTGGTCAGCCGGGACTCGGCGGTGCTCATGGTCAGCCCTTCCGGGGAGCGGTGGTGCTGGGCGCAGGTGGTGCTGGGGGGCGGTGCTGGTGGGGGTGGTGCAGCTGGGGGGTGGTGCTGGGGGCGGGTGCGATGAGCGGTGGGGCGTCCCCGGCCGGCGCCGTCGGCAGCCGGGGAGTTCGGAGCTGAGGTGGTGACAGCCGGGGCGGTGACCGCCGGGGGTCAGCGGCGGTCGGCGTGCATGGCCATCTGGGTCATGGCGCGCTGCGCGCGTTCCAGCACCACGGCCATCGAGTCGCCGACATGGGCGTGCAGGGCCCGGTAACCCTCGTCGAGACGTCCGTCGCGGACGAGCTCCATGATCTCGATGTGCTCGGCGATCGTCGTCTCGACACGGTCCTGGGTGAGGAAGTCGTACATCCGGACCGGGCGGATGCGCTCGCTGACCGCCACCAGGGCCTCGGTGAGCGCGGGGTTGCCGGAGGCGCGGGAGAGCTCGGCGTGGAACCGCTCGTCCTGCACGACGAACCGCGGGTCGGGAGCCGGAGGGTTCTCCCGCATCGCGTACCAGCGCTCCAGCTCGGCCGTGAGGATCTCGGGCTCGTGCCGGACCGAGGGGTCCTCGATCGCCCGTGCGACACCGCGCAGTTCAAGGGTGACCCGGAGCTCGTAGAGGTCCTTCAGCTGACTGAGGTTGGGGATCGTGACGAAGAAGCCGCCGTCCCCCCGCTCGATCAGCCCGTCGGACGCCAGCCGCGCCAGTGCCTCGCGCACCGGCGTCCGGGACACCCCGAACCGGGCCGCCAGCCGCACCTCGGCCAGTCGCTCGCGGGCGCCGAACTCGCCGCCGAGCACGGCCGCGCGGAGCTCCGCGTAGACCGTCTCACGCAGTGAGGGGGTCGGCGGAGCACCGGCGTCCGGCGCGGCGGTCGAGGGCGTATACAGCTTCGCATCCATGAGCGGACACGCTAGGAACCGCGTGTTTCCCCGAGCGCCCGCGCACCGTGAACGGCTCGTTACCGGAATCTCACCGGCGGTGCCGGGACGGCCGTTTCAGAGGTGGCCGGTTCAGCGTCGCGGACCGCCGAACCACCGGCCGGCGGCCCGCTCGAACGCCGCCCGATCGGGGTCGCGGTCACCCGCCCAGGCGACCGTGCCGTCGGGTCGCACGAGCACGGCGCCCAGCCCGAGGTCCTCGCGCGCCGGCCCGGCCGCGTACCTGGTCCGGCCCTCCCAGCCCAGCGCCGAACCGCGCAGGGCCCCGTCGGCGCTGAAGTCGAGCACGACGCCCCGTCCGTCCCGCAACAGGTCACCGAGGCGGGTGCCGTCCGCGAGCCGGAAGTCCGGGGCGCTGCGGCCGGTCAGCGGGTGTTCGCCGCCGAGGTCGTAGGGGTTGGCCGATCCCGACATCCACGCGAACACGTAGGTCGTGCCGTCCCCGGTCCCGAGCAGGTCCCGGAGCACTCCTCGGAGCGCCCGGGCGTGCGGGTCCGGCTTCATGACCGCCACCTGGGCGCGCGACCAGTCGAGCACCGCCGCGCCGATCGGACGGCGCTCGCGGGTGTAGGTGTCGAGCAGGCCGTCCGGCGCGTACCCGTGCGCGGACGCCGCGAGCTTCCAGCCCAGGTTCATGGCGTCGCCGAGGCCGAGGTTGAGCCCCTGGCCGCCGAGCGGGGAGTGGATGTGGGCGGCGTCGCCCGCGAGCAGCACGCGCCCCTGCCGGTAGGTCGTCGCCTGCATCGCCCGATCGGTGAAGGTCGAGACGAGCCGGACGTCGCTCAGGGTCACGTCGGTGCCGGACACCCGGCGCAGCACTTCCTGGAGATGGTCGCGGGTCGGCGGCTGCGAGCGGTCGAACGCGCCGCCGTCGAAGTCCATCATGCCGATGTGCCCGTCCAGGTGCGTCCGGAGGTACATGCCCGTCGGCGTCGGGTTGAACCCGGGGCGCAGCTGCTCGGGATCGGCGACGGTGGCGTGCATGGCGTAGCCGGTGAACTGCGGCTCGGTGCCGACGAAGTCGAACCCCGCGAGCCGGCGCACCGTACTGCGTCCGCCGTCGCAGCCGACGAGCCACCACGCCGCGTACGCCTGCCCACCGGCCCGCGCGACCACGCCGTCCTCGTCCTGGGTGATGGCCGACACCGTGACGCCGCGCCTGATCTCCACGCCGAGCCTGGACGCCTGCTCGGTCAGCACCGTCTCGACCGCTTCGAGGTTCGTCATCAGGCCCTCCGTCACCGGGCCGGGCAGCCGGAACGGCAGGGCGGCCAGGTCGACCTTGGCCGGATCGAGCATCATGCCGGCGAAGTGGCCCGCGCCGCGCGGGTGTGACGGCTCGTCGGCGTCCGTCTCCGCGTCCGCGTAGGGGTCGTCGCGGACCCCCGAGGCCGCCAGCAGCGCGCGCAGCATCCCCCGGCGGTAGAACGCCTCGACCGACGCGGCGGACAGGCCCCGCATCCCGAGCGGTTCCGCCTTCCACGGGGAGCGGGGCTCCGGATCCCGTTCGAGCACCACCACGGAGCAGCCCGCGAGGGCGAGCTCGCAGGCGAGGAACAGGCCGACCGGCCCGGCGCCCACGATCACTGCGTCATGCATGAGAACTCCTCTACGGCTCATCGGTCGTTTCCGGTGATCATGTCGACCAGGCTCCGGGCCGTGTTGTCCCCGGAGTCGACCCCCTGGACCTCGGCGCCCTCGAACAGGACGTCCTCGGTGGGGCGGACGAACATGGCCTGCTCGTACGCGGTGAGCGCGGCCTCGACGTCGCCGGGGTGCGCGGCGACGGCCCTGCCGAGTTCGGCGCCGTCGAGCATGGCCAGGTTGGCGCCTTCGCCGTTCGGGGCCACGAGGTGGGCGGCGTCGCCGACCAGGGTCACCCCCGGCACCCGCTCCCACCGGTGCCCGATCGGCAGGGTGTAGTGGGGGCGCAGCACCGGTGCGGTGTCGCCCTCGGTGATCAGCGCGGTGAGTTCCGGCGCCCAGCCGTCGAACTCCTCCGCGATCCGCGCGGTGGCCGCAGCGGCATCGGTGAAGTCGATCGCGGCGAACCAGTCCTGCGGCCTGGTCAGCAGCGCGTAGGTGTGCAGGGTGTCACCGCTCTCCCGGTGGGCGAAGAGCTCCCTGCCCGGCGAGGGCACCATCAGCGAGCCGCCGCCGACCGCCTTCGCGGCGGCCGCGTGCCGGGTGTCGGCCTCGTACAGGTAGGTCTCGGCGAAGGACGTGCCGGCGTACTCGGGTACGGCGTCGGAGAGCAGCGGCCGGACCCGCGACCACGCGCCGTCCGCGCCGACCAGCAGGTTCGTGACGACGGTGCCCCCGGCGGCGAACGCCACCTCGTGGCGCCCCTCGCCGAGGGCGCGGGCGCCGGTGACCTTGTGGCCCCACCGGACGGTGCCGGCCGGGAGCGAGTCGATCAGGATCTGCCGCAGCTCGCCGGGCTGCACCTCGGGGCGTCCGCCCGTGCCGTCGTCACCCTTCTCGAACCGGACGGTCCCGTCCGGTTCGAGGACCCGCAGCGCCTGACGGCCCTCAAGGACGATGGCACGGAACTCGTCCGTCAGGTCGGCCGCCGCGACGGCGAGCTGCCCGTTGTAGTCGTGGATGTCGAGCAGTCCGCCCTGCGTGCGCTCCGTCGGGGAGGACTCGGCCTCGTAGACCGTGGCCGGGATGCCGTGGACGTGCAGGACGCGGGCCAGGACGAGGCCGCCGAGTCCGGCGCCGATGATCGTGACGGGGCTGTTCATGGTGGGTGTCTCCTTCGGTATCGCGTTCGGTGTGCGGTTCGGTGTGGGGTTTGGTGTCGAGGCCGTCTGGCCGACTCCGGGATGTCGGGCACTCAGAGGCTGACGCGGGCCGCTCACACGGGGCACACACGGCGCTGACACCCCGTCCCGCACCGTGTGAGCGCCGGGTTCGCGCACCCGGCGGGCCTCCCGTACGGCGTGAGGGGGCGGGCGGGGCCCTGCGCTGATTTGGGGACGCGAGGGTGCGCGCGCGAGGATCGGGGGGTGCACGGGGACACGCGGCTTCGCCTCACGCTGCTCGGCGCCTTTCAGGCGGCCCACGGTGACGCCGCCCTGCCCGTGCCGGGTGCGCGCTTGCAGGCGCTGACCGTCCGGCTGGCGCTCGCCGGCGGTCGCCCGGTCGCGCCGGGCGTCCTGGTCGACGCGATCTGGGCCGAGGCCCCGCCGGCCGGCCCCGCCCACGCCCTGCAGGCCCTCGTCTCGCGGCTGCGCCGGGCCCTCGGCTCGTCCGGCGACGTCACGCAACTCGCCGGCGGCTACCGGCTGGCCGTGGACGCGGCCGACGTGGACGCGCTGCGGTTCGAGCGGCTCGCCGCCGCCGCCCGCGCCCGCCTGCACGCGGGCGACCCGGACGCCGCGGCGGCCGTGCTCGGCGAGGCCGTGGCGCTGTGGGGCGACCGTCCCGGCGCCGAGCCCGCAGCCGTCGCCGCGGTGGCGCCCGCCGCCGCGACCCGGCTGGCCCAGGCCTCGGTCGACGCCGTCGCCGACCTCGCCGCCGCCGAGCTGACGCTGGGCCGTGCCGACGCGGCCGCCGCCCGGCTGACCGCGCTGCTCGCCGAGCAGCCGGTCCACGAGCGGGCGGCCGCGCTGCTCATGGACGCACTCGCCGCCCAGGGCCGGCAGGCCGAGGCGCTGGCCCTGTACGGGCGGGTCCGCGAGGCCCTGGCCGACGCCCTCGGCACCGACCCGGGCACCGCCCTGCGCGAGCGCCACCTGCGCCTGCTGCGCGCCGAAGCGCCTACCGAACCGCCCGCCTCGGTCGCCGACGCCGCGCGCCCCCGGCCGGGCAACCTGCCCGCGCCGCTGACCGGCCTCATCGGCCGCGACGAGGAACTCGCCCGGATCGCCGCGCGGCTCGCCGCGGGGCGCCTGGTCACCGTGCTCGGCCCCGGCGGCGCCGGCAAGACCCGACTCGCCGTCGAGGCCGCCCGCCGCCACCACCACCACGAGTACCGCGACGGCGCCTGGCTGATCGACCTCGCCTCGGTCACCGAACCGGCCAAGGTCGGCTCGGCCTTCCTCGCCGGGATCGGGCTCCGCGCCGGCGCGAGGTTCGACGCGCGGACGCGCGCCGAGGGCGACGAACTGGAGGTCCTGGCCGACCGGCTCGGCGGCCGGGAGAGCCTGCTGCTCGTCGACAACTGCGAGCACCTGATCGACGCCGTGGCGCACCTGGTCGCGGCCCTGCTCTCCCGCTGCGCCGGGCTGCGGGTGCTGGCCACCAGCCGCGAGCCCCTGGCGGTCGACGGCGAGGCGCTGGTACCCCTCGGCCCGCTCGCCCTGCCCGGGCCGGACGACGGCGTCGAACAGGTCCGGCGAGCGGCGTCGGTCCGCCTCTTCACCGAGCGGGCCGCGGCCGTCCGCCCGGGCTTCGACGTCGACGAGGCCACACTGCCCGCGGTCCGACGGGTGGTCCGCAGCCTGGACGGCATGCCGCTGGCCCTCGAACTCGCCGCCGCCCGCCTGCGGACACTGTCGCTGCCCGAGTTGGCCGACGGGCTCTCCGACCGGTTCCGGCTGCTCACCACCGGCAGCCGCACCGCACTGCCCCGGCACCGCACGCTGCGCGCCGTCATCGCCTGGAGCTGGGACCTGCTCAGCGAGCCGGAGCGCACGGTCGCCGAACGCGTCTCCGTCCTGCCCGGTGGCGTCACCACCGACTCGGCCGCCGCGGTCTGCGCCGGCACCGCGGTAGGGGCCGCCGACATCCCCGAACTGCTCGCGGCACTGGTCGACCGGTCACTGCTGCGGCTCGCGCCCGACCCGGGCCGCTACCGCATGCTGGAGACCCTGCGCGAGTACGGCACCGACCGCCTGGCCGCCGCCGGCGACCTCGGCACCGTCCGCGACCTCGCCGCCGGCCACTTCGCCGCGCTGATGGCCCGTCACAACCCGCGGCTGCGCGGGCCCGGCCAGCTCGCGGCGATCCGGGTCATCAGCGCCGAGTACGACAACACGCTCGCCGCCCTGCGCCGTCGGTGCGACACCGGCGACGCCCCCGGCGCCGTCGACCTGGCCCTCGACCTCTCCTGGTACTGGCAGATGTTCGACCGGCACGCCGACGCGGCCTACTGGCTGGGCGAGGCCCTGGCGGTGCCCGGCGGCGCGCCGACGCCCGCCCGCGACTGCGCCCGCGTGATCCACCTGCTCAACCGGATCGACATCCGGTCGGGGGCCACCGCCGAGGAGACCACGGCCGACCACGCCGAGATCCGCGAGCTGGCCGACCGGCTGCTCGCCCACCCGGAGCTGCCCGGCCCGTACGGCGCCCTCGCCGCGCTCCCGCGCGCCTTCCGGCAGGAGGCGGAGAGCACACCCGCGATCATCGAGCACCTGGCCGACGGCGAGGACGTGTGGCTCGCCGGGCTGGCCCGGATGTACCGGTCCCGGTTCGCCGAGAACGCGGGCCGACTCGACCGGGCGCGCACCGACGTGGCGGCGGCCCTGGCCTGCTTCCGGCAGCTCGGCGACCGCTGGGGCCAGGCCAACGTGCTGCCGATGCGCGCCCAGCTGCGACAGTACGACGACGACCTCGACGGCGCGCTGGCCGACCTGCGCGAAGCCCGTTCCCTGGCCGACGAGTTCGGCCCGCTCAGCCTGGGCGACGAGGTGTTCGGCGACCTGCGCTGGATCGACCTGTACCTGCGGCGCGGCGAAACCGATCTGGTGATCGCGACCATCGACGCGGCCCGGGCGGGGGCACTGCGCGCGAACTCCTTGGAGCTGCTCTTCCTGGTCGACGCCTGGGAGGCCGTCTTCCGGGTCCGCCTCGGCGACCTGGACCGGGCGCGGGCCCTGCTCGACGGCGCCGAACGCGGCCTGGGCGGCGACCCCCGGTTCCCCGGCGACCACACCCGCACGCTGCTCGGCAGCGCCCGCGCAGCACTCTCCCTGGCAACCGGCGACCCGTCCGGCGCGGCAAAAGCACTGACGAAGGCCTACGCGGCGGCCCTGAAAGCCCAGGACCTGCCGATCGTCTCCCTGGTGGCGGTGCACACGGCCGCCCTCGCCGAGGCCCACGGCCGCCACCACGACTCCGCCCTCCTCCTCGGCACCGCCGCCCGCCTCCGCGGCGCCCACGACCACACCGACCACCAAATCCGCGCCCTCACCCACCGAGCCCGCACCACCCTGGGCGAACCCGCCTTCACCGAGGCATACGCACAGGGCTGGGCACTGGACACCAGCACAGCCGTCGCCACCGCCGACCCCGCCCGCCTGTCCGTCGGGTGACACGGCTCCGCCGGATCGCGTCCTTGGCGGGCGTGGTCTGCAGGGCCCGGCCTCGCGTGCGGAGCCCGGCGCGGTAGTACTGCCGCGCCGGGCTGTGGTCGTTGTCAGGGGCCTCCCCGGAACACGATCGCCCGGAGCAGTCCTACCTGGGGCGGATCATCACTGCCACCGGATGCCCGTTCCCCATGGTGATCTCGAACTCGACCCGCTGGCCTTCTTCCAGTTCCCTCGACCCGTTGGTCTGGATGTTGTCGGCCGAACTGCTGTATCCGCAGACCGTGCGGGTCCCCCGTGGTTCACGGCGCCGGTGGGCGCGCCTCCTCCTGGTGGAGGTGCGCCCACCGGCGGCCCGTCAGTCGGTGCGGGTCATGTGCATGTGCCAGTTGGTGAGCCACGTCTGTCCCTCGTCCACCGAGAAGGCCTGCTCCCAGTGGGCGGTGGTCTCGGTGATGTCCGACCAGATGAAGCGGACCTTCACCTTGACGCCGTCGTGCTCGTCCTCGCCGTGGAAGACGCCCGTGCCGTCCGGCAGGAAGCGGCCGGTCACGGGCGGGAAGAGGGTGCCGGTGCGCTTGCTCGCCCAGTACAGGGACCACGCGTCGGCGGCCGGGTCGTAGAGCCGCAGGGTCAGCCCGGCGAAGCCCTTCGTGGTGAACTCGATCTCGTCGAAGCTGGCCCGCCCGTCGAAGTGCGCGGAGGCGCGGGAGACGGCGGGGAACTCCTCCCAGCGGTCGTCGCCCTCGGTGGGGTCGTGGAAGTCCCTGCGCCAACGGTTGACGACGTCGTAGGTGCCGGTGAAGAAGGCGAAGCCGGTGCTGTTGTCCATGCGGAGGACCGTAGGAGGGGTCCACTGACATCAACTGGCAGTGGATTCGGACGGATCTCCGCGACGCGCCGAGGCCCGCCAGTTGGACCACAACTGGCGGGCCTCGGCCTCGGCCGGGCGGGCGGTGTTACGCGCGGTGGTAGGGCATCGGGCCGGGGGCCTCGATGCCGAGGGTGGTGGCGGCGTGGCGGGCCCAGAAGGGGTTGCGGAGCAGTTCGCGGCCGAGGAGTACGGCGTCGGCCCGGCCGTCGGTGAGGATCTGCTGGGCCTGCTCGGGGTCGGTGATCAGGCCGACGGCCGCCACCGGCAGGTCGGTCTCGGTGCGGACGGCCTCGGCGAAGGGCACCTGGAAGCCGGGGCCGGCCTCGATCCGGGCGTCGGGGACGATGCCGCCGGTGGAGACGTCGAGCAGGTCGACCCCGTGGGCGTGGAGCTCCTTGGCGAAGCGGACGGTGTCGGCGGAGGTCCAGCCCTCGCGCCCGTCCTCGGGGTTCTCGGTGAGCCAGTCGGTGGCCGAGATCCGGAAGAAGAGCGGCAACTCCTCGGGCCAGACGGCGCGGACGGCGTCGACGACCTCCAGGGCGAAGCGGGTCCGGCCCTCGAAGGAGCCGCCGTACGCGTCGGTGCGGCGGTTGCTCTGCGGGGAGAGGAACTCGTGGACGAGGTAGCCGTGCGCCCCGTGGATCTCGACGACCTGGAAGCCGGCGTCGAGCGCCCGCCGCGCGGCGTCGGCGAACTGGCGGACGATCACGCCGATCTGCTCCACCGTGAGCTCCTCCGGCGCGACCCGGTCCGCTTCGAACGGCACGGCGCTGGGGGCGACCGGCTGCCACCCGTACGCCTCGTCCGGCCCGACGGCGCGCCCGCGCTCGACCCAGGTCCGCTCGGTCGAGGCCTTCCGCCCGGCGTGTCCGAGCTGGATGGCGGCGACGGTGCCGTGCGCCTTCAGGAACGCGGTGATCCGCCGGAACCCCTCGACCTGGGCGTCGTTCCACAGGCCGAGGTCGTAGGGCGAGATGCGGCCCTCGGGGCTCACCGCGGTGGACTCGGTGATGATCAGCCCCGTCCCGCCGGCGGCCCGGGCCGCCTGGTGCGTGAAGTGCCAGTCCGTCGGCACCCCCATCGCGTCGCCCTCCGGCGCGGCGCTGTACTGGCACATCGGCGGCATCCACACCCGGTTGGGGACGGTCAGCGACCGCAGCGTGTACGGGGTGAACAGGGTGGTGGCGCTCATGTCGCACTCCAGGAGACGGCCCATGGTGATTGCAGCTGCAACCTCTGCTCAGACAATAGTTGCATGCGCGTCACAATCGCAAGAGCGAGCCCGTCCCGGCGCGACGGGGCCGCTCCGGTTTCGGGCGCGGGCTTGCCTCTGACGCGCGGGGCAGGGGTTAGCGTCCCGGTGCCGGACGGCGCGACGGGCGCCGTCCGACACCGTCAACGCCACCTCGGAGCACAGGAGTTCGCCCATGTCCTCGTTCCCCACCACCACCCGTGAGGTCCGCCTCGTCGCCGCGCCGGACGGGCTGCCCACGCCCGCCGACTTCGCCGTGGCCGACGTGCCGCTGGCCGCGCCGGGGCCGGACCAGGTGCTCGTCCGCAACCGGGCGTTCCTGGTCTTCCCCGGCCTGCGCAGCCTCATCGGCGGCGAGCTGGCCAGCGCCTCCCTGCCGACGGTCCGGCCGGGCGACCCGGTGTTCGGGCCCGCGCTCGGTGAGGTCCTGGCCGCGCCGGCCGGCGGGCCGCTGCGCCCCGGCGACCTGGTCACCCATCTGTTCGGCTGGCGGGAGCACGCGGTGGCTGAGGCCGGCGCGTTCACCCGGGTGGCGGGCGACTTCCCCGATCCGCTCGCCCTGCTGTCGCCCTCCCTCGCGGGCTACGGGGCGCTGACCCGGGCGACCCGGGTGGGGGAGGGGGACGTCGTTCTGGTCACCGGCGCGGCGGGGGCGGTCGGCACGGTGGTCGGGCGGGTGGCCCGGCTGCTCGGGGCCGCGCGGGTGATCGGCACCACCGGTTCGGCCGCGAAGGCGAAGCGGCTGACCGAGGAGTTCGGCTACGACGCCGTGCTGGTGCGCGGGGAGCGGCCGATCGCGGAGCAGCTCGCCGAGGCCGCCCCGGAGGGCATCGACGTGCTGCTGGACATGGTCGGCGGCGAGCAGCTGACGGCGGCCGTCGACGCCGCCCGCCAGGGCGCGCGGTTCGCGCTGATCGGCGCGCTCGCCGGACAGTTGGACCCGGCCCGGCGCGGTGCGAGCGCACCGGCCGTGGTGGACAGCTTCCGGCTGGTGGTCCGCGACGTCACCGTCCACGGCATCGCCGGGCAGCGCTACCAGGACCTGGAGCCGGAGTGGCTCGAACGGCTCGCCGGCTGGCTGCGGGCGGGCGAGCTGACCGTCCCCCGGACCGTCCTCGCGGGCATCGATCGGGCGCCCGGAGCGTTGTCCCGGCTGATCGACGGGGACGTCTTCGGCGCCCTGATCGTCGAACTGCGGGACTGACGCGCACACAGAGCGCGGCACCCCGCGCGCGGCACGCGGAGGGTGGAGGGGCCGATGACGGACAGGATGAGGATCGGGGACGCGGCGGCGGCCGCCGGCACCACACCCCGGGCGCTGCGCTTCTACGAACAGCGGGGCCTGCTCCCACCGCCCACCCGGACGGCCTCCGGCCAGCGCGAGTACGGGCCGGAGGCGGTCACCAGGGTGCGGGTGATCCGCGCCCTGCTGGCGCTCGGCCTCACCGTGGACGACCTCGCGAGCCGGTCGCACCGGCTGGACCTGCTCGCCGAGGATCCTCCGCGCAGCTGCGCGACCACCGGCGAGGTCGGGCCGGAAACCTTCGCCCCGGTGGTCGAACAGCGGCTCGCCGCCCTGGACGCGGAGATCGCCCGCCTCACCCGGTTGCGCGAGGGCCTGGCCCGGCACACCGCGACCGGGGCCTGACGGCGGACGCCTTCGCACCCGCCGGTGACGGCCTGCGCGACCACTTCATGTGCAGCTACCTCGCCGCCCTGGAGAGGAGCCTCGCCTGACGTACGGGGCTCCGGGCCCACCGGGCCCGGACTCCAGCGGACGCGAGGACGCGAGGGCGCGAGGGCGCGAGGCCGTCAGGGCGTCAGGACGATCTTGCCGCCGACCGTGCCGGACTCCGCGAGGCGCAGGGCCTCCGCCGCGCGGTCGAGCGGGAGTTCGGCGGCGACCCGGGCGGTGACCTCGCCGCGGCCGACGGCGCCGAAGACCTCGGAGAGGTCGCTCCGCAGCCGGGCGCGGAAGCGGTCCTTGCCCAGCCCCTTGCCGGCCCAGATGTTGTAGAAGTGGGCCCGGCGCCCGTTGGGCAGGGCGTTCCAGAGCCAGGTGCGGGCGACGATCTTCAGCACGGGCCACTGCTTGGAGCCGGTGTCGTCCCGGGTGGAGGCGCTGCCGTAGGCGATCAGCGTGCCGCCGGGGGCGAGGAGTCGCCAGGAGTCGATCACGCTGCGCCCGCCGACGTGGTCGAACACCGCGTGCACCCCGCTGGGCGCCAGCTCCCGGACCAGGGCCGGCACGTCGTCGGCGCGGTAGTCGACCGGTTCGACGCCGAGCTGCCGCAGGGCGTCGTGGTGCCGGGCGGAGGCGGTGCCGATCACCCGGACGCCCGCCGCGCGGGCGAGCTGGACGAGGACGGAGCCGACGCCGCCGCTCGCGCCGTGCACCAGGACGGTCTGGCCGGCGCGCACCCGCGCCCGGCGGTGCAGCATCTGCCAGGCGGTGATGCCGTTGAGCACCACGGTCTCCGCCTCCGCCGGGGTGAGGCCGTCCGGCACGGGCACGGCGTCGGCGGCGTCGAGCACCACGTGGCTGGCCCATCCGCCGACCTTGACCAGCGCGGCGACCCGCTGCCCGAGCAGCCCCGGGTCCACGCCCTCGCCGACGGACAGCACCCGGCCGACCAGGTCGTAGCCGGGCACGAAGGGGAACGGCGGCTGGTCGTAGTACCGGCCGCGGCGCATCTGCTGCTCGGCGAAGGAGACGCCGGTCGCCTCGACGGCGATCACGATCCGGCCGCGGCCGGCCGCCGGCACGGTCCCGTACCGCAGCTCCAGCCCCTCCGGGGCCACGACGCCCGGCAGTACGACCTGGAGCAGACGCTCGTCACCCATGATCGCGTCCTCGTTTCTTTGACTAGATGGACTCGCTTCCGTTAGAAGTTATAACTCCATCGCGCCGTGAGCGTCAAGAGCGATCGTGAGACTCTCTAACTCCGACCGGCGAGGCGCAGGTCAGAGCGGCCGTGATACCTTCGCGCCTGCCGTGCACCACGACGACCGGAGGAGGTGGGACCGATCAACGCTGTGACATGTCGGGCACCCCTCCCTCGCATGGCTTGAGGGCTGCCCGCACCAGGCATCCCGAAAGGCTCGACCCGTCATGCGCTTCACTTCTGAGACCTCGTCCGACGGCATCCGTGAGCAGCTCTTCGTCCTGGGCGACACGCCCGGCGCGCTGTGGACGCCGGACGCTCCCGCCACCGGCCCCCGCCCGCTGATCCTGCTGGGACACGGCGGCGGTGAGCACAAGAAGGCCCCCGCCGTCCTGGCCCTCGCCCGCCGCCTCGTGGCCGAGTGCGGATTCGCGGTGGTCGCGCCGGACGTCCCCGGCCACGGCGACCGGCCACTCGAGCCGGAGTACCACGCCCTCGCGACCGCCAACCAGGCGCGGATCGCGGCGGGCGCGGACCCGGCGCCGCTGCTCGCCGAGTTCCACGCCATGGTGGCCCGGCGCACCGTCCCCGAGTGGCGGGCCGTCCTGGACGCCGTCCAGCGGCTCGACCACGTCGGCGCCGGGCCGGTGGGCTACTGGGGAATCTCGCTGGGCTGTGGGCTCGGCGTGCCGTTCGTCGCCGCCGAACCCCGCGTCCGCGCGGCGGTCCTGGGCCTGGGCGGGGCGCTGGCCTCCGCCGAGGAGGCCGGTCGGATCACCGTCCCGGTGCAGTTCCTGGTGCAGTGGGACGACGAGCGCGTACCGCGCGGGGCGAGCCTCGCCCTCTTCGAGGCGTTCGCCTCGGCGGAGAAGACCCTGCACGCCAACCCCGGCCGGCACGCCGACGTCCCGGCCTTCGAGCTGGACAGCACCCTGCGGTTCTTCGCCCGCCACCTCGGCTGACCCGACCGCCTGACCCCGACTGCCCGGGACCGGCCGCGCCGTCTGCCGAGCCGCCGTCTGCCGACGGTCTGCCGACGATCTGTCAGAGAGCTGCCGGTGCGCCGACAGTGCTGCCGGCGTCCCACCGGTGCGCTGTCGGCGCGGCGACGGTGGGCGGCGGGAGTGTGGTGCGTGGCAACACACGAACCACAGGGGAGGCCCACCATGGCGAACACCACCCGACCGCGGCACTCGCGCTCCACCTCGGTCCTGATCTCCGGCGCGGGGATCGCCGGCACCGCCCTCGCGTACTGGCTCAACCGGTACGGCTTCCGCGTCACCGTCGTCGAGCGCGCGCCGTCGCTGCGCGGGGGCGGCCAGGCCGTGGACGTCCGCGGCAACGCCCTCGAAGTCGTCGACCGCATGGGCCTGTTGACGGAGGTGCGGGCGCGGCGGACCGGCCTGCGCGGGATGTCCGTGGTCGACGGGGACGGCCGGGAGCTCAGCCGCTCCACCGAGTGGACGGCCAGCGGCGGCCCCGTCGACGGCCCGGACGTGGAGATCCTGCGCGACGAACTCGCCGTCCTGCTCACCGAGGCGGCCGGATCCGGCGTCGAGTACCGCTTCGACGACGCGATCGACACCCTGGTGCAGTACGAGGACGGGGTGCAGGTCCGGTTCCGCGACGGCGAGGAGCGCTCCTTCGACCTCGTCGTGGGCGCGGACGGCCTGCACTCCGGCACCCGGCGCCTGGTCTTCGGCCCGGAACGGGACTACCTGCACGCCATCGGCACCTACGTGGCCGGCTGGAGCGTCCCCAACCACCTGGGGCTGGACCGCTGGCAGGTCATCCACCGCCCCGGGGACGCGGCGGACCGGATGTGCCTGGCGATGACCGTCCGGGACAACACCGAACTTCGGGTCTTCGTCGGCTTCACCTCCGACGAGCCCGTCGAGTCCATGCTGCCGCGCGACCTCGCCGCGCAGCGCCGCCTGGTCGCCGAACGCGCCGCAGGCCTGCGCTGGGAGGTGCCGGGCTTCCTGGCGGCCCTGGACGACACCGAGGTGTTCCACTACGACGTGGTCGCCCAGATCCGGATGGACCGCTGGTCGCACGACCGGGTCGTGCTGCTCGGCGACGCCGGCTACTGCTGCTCGCCGCTCACCGGGCAGGGCACCAGCGTGGCCCTGACGGCGTCGTACGTCCTGGCCGGCGAACTCCACCGGGCGGACGGCGACCACCGGGTCGCCTACCCGGCGTACGAGCGGCGGCTGCGCGACCACGTGGCCGCCAACCAGGCGCTCCTCGAACTGACCGCGAAGCGCCCGGACCCCGAGGACGCCGAGGGCGCGGACGGTCCGGAGGGCTTCGGCGGTATCGACGCCGCCTACGGTCCGGAGCTGGAGGAGGTCTACCGCGCCGCCACGGCCTTCGACCTGCCGGACTACTGACCGTCCGTCGGTCCTCCGTACTGAGGCGACGCCCGTGGCCCCGGTCCGCCGTTCGGCGGGCCGGGGCCACGGCGCCAGTCAGCCGGCGAGTTCTCCCAGGGCCGCGGTGGCGAAGGAGTGGTCCTGCTCGGGGGCGCCGCCGCCGATGCCGAGGGCGCCGATCAGCCGGCCGTCGCGGTGGACGGGGACTCCTCCGCCGATGAACAGCAGCGGCCGGTCGAGCGCGGTCGGCAGCGAGTGGAACGGCCCGTCGGGCTTGACCAGCTCGACCAGGTCGGCGGTCGGGGCGTCCAGCTGGAGTGCGGTGTAGGCCTTGCGGGTGCTGGTCTCGCCCGAGATGAGGACCGCCCGGTCGTCGCGGCGGAAGGCGAGCAGGTGGCCCCCGGCGTCGAGGACGGTGACGCTGACCGCGACCCCGGCCGCCTCGGCGGCGGCGCGGGCGGCGCCGACCAGGGTCTCGGCGTCGGCGGTGGTGAGCGGGGTGACGGTGCTGCGCGGGGTGACGGTGCTGCGCGGGCTGGCGGTGGTGCTGGTCATGGTGGCGATGCTTTCGGTAGGAGGGGGGATCGGTCAGTGGTGGGCGGGCACCGGCGCGGCGACCGTGACGCCGCCGACCGCCGGGGTGGCGGACGTGCGGCGCTCCAGGGCGGCCGACCACAGCGCGAGGACGAGGGCCGCGGCGGCGAGCGCGGCACCGACCCAGTTGGGCGCGGTGTAGCCGAGACCGGCGGAGATCACCATGCCGCCGAGCCAGGCGGCCAGCGCGTTGCCGAGGTTGAAGGCGCCGATGTTCACGGCCGAGGCCAGGGTGGGCGCGCCGTGCGCCTGGTCCAGCACCCGCTTCTGCAGCGGGGGGACGGTCGCGAAGCCGAGCGCCCCGACGAGGACGACGGTGACGGCGGCGAGCACCTTGTGGTGCGCGGTGAGGGTGAACACGGCGAGCACCACGGCGAGGCCGCCGAGGGTGATGTAGAGCAGCGGCATCAGCCGCCGGTCGGCGAACCGGCCGCCGAGCAGGTTGCCGAGGAACATGCCGATGCCGAACAGCACCAGCAGCCAGGTGACCGCGCCGTCCGAGTAGCCGGCGACGTGGGTCATCATCGGGGCGATGTAGGTGATCGCGGCGAACACGCCGCCGAAGCCGAGGACGGTCATCGCCATCGCGAGCAGCACCTGGGGGTTGCGGAACGCGGTCAGCTCCCGGCGCAGGTGGGCGCCCTCGGCGCGGGGCAGGGCGGGGACGAGCCTGGCGATGCCGAGCAGTCCGACGACGCCGAGCCCGGCGACGATGGCGAAGGTGGTGCGCCAGCCGACGGCCTGGCCGATGGAGGTGCCCAGCGGGACGCCGACGACGTTGGCGACGGTCAGCCCGGTGAACATGGTGGCGATGGCGCCGGCCTTGCGGTCGGGGGCGACCAGGTCGGCGGCGACGACGGCGCCGATGCCGAAGAACGCGCCGTGGGCGAGCGAGGCGACCACGCGGCCGGCCAGCATCACTCCGAGGCTCGGGGCGACGGCCGAGAGCAGGTTGCCGAGCACGAACAGGCCCATCAGCAGCATCAGCATCTGCTTGCGGCCGATCCGGGTGCCGAGCACGGTCAGCAGTGGCGCGCCGACGACCACGCCGAGGGCGTAGCCGGTGACCAGCAGGCCCGCGGTGGGGATGGAGACGCCGTAGTCGGCGGCGATCTCGGGCAGCAGGCCCATGATCACGAATTCGGTGGTGCCGATGCCGAAGGCGCCGACGGCCAGCGCGAGAAGTGCGAGAGGCATTGGGCTCGGCCCTTCCGTGGTTGCTTGAGTGAGCTCCTTGCGTGCCTTCACAATAGTTGCAGACGCGCGATACATGCAAGCGCGGACTGTCTCTGCCCTCCTGATGTCGGCGACAGCACCGGGTGTGCCGGCGGAGTCTGCTCGGCGGCCCATGCAGAAGACCGGCCCCAGCGCAGTGCTGGAACCGGTCGAGAGGGGGTGGCGGAACGGGGGCGGGCGGCTACCCGCGGCGCGCGGGGGCGTCCACCGCCTCGACGGCCTCCACCAGGGAGGCCAGCTCGGGGTTGCGCGCGGCCGCGTCGAGCGCCTCGCGCAGGGCGGCGTTGTTGGTCGGGCGCGCCTCCGCCAGCAGGGTCAGCCCCGCCTCGGTGACATTGGTGTAGATGCCGCGACGGTCGGTCGGGCACAGGTAGCGGGCCAGCAGGCCGCGGTCCTCCAGGCGGGTGACCAGTCGGGTCGTGGCGCTCTGGCTGAGCACCACCGCGTCGGCGACCTGCTTCATCTGCAGGTGGCCGCCCTCGCCGTCGTGCTGCCGGCTGAGCACGTCGAGCAGCGAGTACTCGCGCACGCTCAGGCCGTGCCCGGACTGCAGGGCGCGTTCGATGTGCGTCTCGATCCTGCCGTGCAGGACGGACAGGGCGCCCCAGCCGCTGGCCAGGGCGGTGAGCGCGGGATCCGTGGCGGTCATCGAGATCCGGCCTCCTTTCGAACGTGACTGCCTCCAGGGTAGGCGACCGGCGGACTATCGGCGCAAGCCGTTAATACGCATGCACAAACATCTCTCCTCGCGGAGCCCCTCGCGGAGCCCCTCGCGGAGCCCTTCGCGGAACCCCCTTGCGCAATGGTCAAGAATCATTGACCATTACTCGCATGCCCACCGATGATCTTCCCGAGACGTTCCACGTCACCACGGACGAGCAACTGCGCGCCGTCTCCAACCTCACGCGTCACCGGATCATGGCCGTGCTCCGCTTCGAGCCGGCGACGATCACGCAGATCGCCGAACGGGTCGGCCTGGCGAAGGGGAGTTCCAGCTACCACGTGCGGCTGCTGGAGCGCGCCGGCCTGGTGAAGGTGGTCCGGACGCGGAAGGTGCGCGGGGTCACCGAGCGGTACTACGCGATGGCCGCGCGGTCGATCGTGCTGCCGGATCCGGGCGAGGGCGGGCCTGATGTGCTGATGCGGCACGCGGTGGCGGACCTGGAGGCATCGCCGGCGGACGGCGAGCGGCACGTCCGGATGGCGCACCTGCGGCTCACCGACGAGCAGTTCGCGGAGCTGGGGGCGCGCTTGCAGGCCCTGGCGGACGAGTACCGGGAGCTGTCCGACCCGTCGCTGCCGGACGCCTCGCTCGTCTTCGCCCTGTTCCACCCGGCCCGCCGCGACCAGGCCGAAGGGGACGCCAAGTGACCGAGGACGTTCGAAAGCTGCCGACCGGCTTCGGACGGCTGTGGACCGCGCAGACGGT
Organism: Kitasatospora misakiensis; assembly: GCF_042656005.1. Lineage (NCBI taxonomy): Bacteria > Bacillati > Actinomycetota > Actinomycetes > Kitasatosporales > Streptomycetaceae > Kitasatospora > Kitasatospora misakiensis. Next base: position 107,538 of record NZ_JBHSOF010000013.1, read on the forward strand.
CTCCTCGCTCGGTGACGGGGTGTCGCACGCCGCGCTGCCGCTGATCGCGCTGACGCTGACGCGGGATCCGATGGCGCTCGCCGTCGTCGCCGCCGCCGGAACGCTGCCGTGGCTGCTCTTCGGGGTGCTCGGCGGCGCGCTGGTGGACCGCTGGGACCGCCGGCGCACGATGTGGGTCGCGGACGCGGCACGCGCGGTGCTGCTCGCGATACCCGCGGCGGCGGCCGCGCTCGACCTGCTGAGCGTTCCGCTGCTCGCGGCCGTCGGCTTCCTGCTCGGCCTCGGCGGACTCTTCTTCGACACGGCCGCCACGGCCTACCTGCCGGAGCTGCTCCGCCGCGACCCCGCACTCCTGGAGCGCGCCAACTCCCGCCTGCGCGGCGCCCAGACCGCCATGTCCGGCTTCGCGGGGCCGCCCGCGGGCAGTGCGCTGCTCGCGCTCGGGCGGGCGGTTCCGCTGCTCGCCGACGCGGTGTCGTTCCTGCTCTCCGCCGTGCTCGTACGGTCGCTGCCCGCTATGCCCCGGCCGGTGCCGGAGGCCCGCGAGTCGCTGCTCCGGCAGGCGCGGGCCGGGGCCTCGTACGTCTTCCGGGACCGCCTGCTGCTCGGGCTGGCGCTCCGCCCGGCGGTCGGCAACGTCGCCTTCCTCGCCGTGGAGACCGTCCTCGCGCTCTTCGCGCACGACCGCCTCGGCGTCGACACCTACGGCTTCGGCCTGCTCCTCGCGGCAGAGGCCACCGGCGGCCTGCTCGGTTCGGGCATCGCCTCCCACCTCGGCCGACGACTCGGCACCGGCACCGCGCTGACCTGCACGGCCGCCGTCGAGGGCCTCGCCATCCTGGGCCTGGCCGCCGCCCCGAACCCGTACGCCGCCGGGCTGGCGCTCGCCGTCTGCGGCGCGGGCATGGGCGCCACGATGGTGCTCGGCCCCTCCCTCCGGCAGGCGATCGTCCCGGCCCACCTGATGGGCCGGGTCGCCTCCACCTCCCGCATGCTCGCCATGTGCGCCGCCCCCGCCGGGGCCTTCCTCGGCGGCTGGTTGGCCACCGCCTACGACATCCGCACACCGCTCTACGCCGCCGCCGGCCTCCTCCTGGCGATGACGGCCGTCACGGCATCGATGACCAGCAACCGCCGAGTCGAAGCGGCACTGCGCGCCGCCGCCCTGGCAGCCGAGGAGCCCGTCCGGGAGCACCCCGTCCTGGAGCGCGAACCCGACCTGGTGTGACGCCTGCCGCGTCGGACGGTCGCGCTCGGCCAGGCCGGCTCCGCCCGGACCCGCCCGGGACGGCCGGCGAAGGCCGTTCCGGGCAGGTCCGCCGCAGGTCAGGCCCGGTAGACGCCGACGTCGTACAGCGAGTAGCCCCAGGAGGTGGCGCGCTGCTCGCCGTGGACGCGGACGTGGCGTGCCGGGACGCCGGGGAACTGGGCGGTGTCCAGGCCGCCGTCGCCGGTGGTGGTGGACCAGACGGTGTGCCAGGTGGTGCCGTCGGTGGAGACCTCGATCCGGTAGGCCCTGGCGTAGGCGCGTTCCCAGTCCAGGGTGACCCGGGAGACCAGGGTGGTGGCGGGCAGGTCGACCCGCAGCCACTGGTCGTCGCTCCAGTCGCTGGCCCAGCGGCTGGCGGAGCTGCCGTCGATCGCCCGGTCGGGGGCGTAGCTGACGAACGGGTTCCACTCGGCGGAGCTCGCGGCGGCGGTGGAGCCGCCGGTGAGGTTCACCGCGGCCCGGTGCCGCTCCGAGGCGCCCCAGGTGGTGAGGTAGGACTCCGCGCCCCGGAACAGGTCGTCCACCACGTCCTGCCCGCCGACCTGCCGGATGTCCTCCAGCCAGTCCGGCACCAGGCCGTAGTGCGCGGCGCCGTCGGTGTTGATGTCCCAGGTGCGGCTGCCGGTGGTGGGGCGGTCGACCAGGGAGCCGCCGTCGGCGGTGCGGAACGGGTAGCGCACCGGGTTGGCGGTGTCGGCGCCGCGCGGGCCGGGCCAGCCGCCCACCCCGTTCATGTCGGTGCCGTAGCCGTAGCCGACGCCGTACTTGTCGCGCAGCGCGTCGGTGCGCTTCGCCTCGTCGCTGAACGCCTGCGCGCCGTTCATGTACTGGGCGACGAAGCCGCCGAGCTTGTAGACCCGCTCCGTCCAGCCGAGGTCCATCCAGCTGTGCGAGGAGACGGCGCCCGGGTAGGACTGCGACTCCATGACGTCCAGGGCGCGCCCGGCCGCCTTGACGCTCATGTGGTCGAGCTCCAGCATCATGCCGCGCCGCATCATGCCGCGCAGCGCGTACTCGCCGAGTTCGGTGAGCCCGCGGGTGTTGCACTGGGCGTCCCCGGCGTACGAGGGGACCGTCACCCCCTGGGGCAACCGTTCCTGCACGGAGGCCGGGGTGGGGGTGAGGCCGATCGGATTGTCGTGCTGCGGGCCGGCGCACTTCTCGGTCTGCCAGAAGGTGCCGGTCGACAGGAACTGGCCGGCGTTGATGGCCACGCCGAGCGCGCCCTCGTCGAACCGGACGCCGCACAGCGCGTTGTCGAACTTGTGGCAGAGGAACATGCTGCGCACGCCGAGCCCGTACAGCTCGTCGAGGCCGCGGTCGATGTCCGCGCGGCCGCACTGGGCGATGTCCAGGACCTGCTTGCAGCCGAAGGGTTCGGAGGTCTCCACGCCGAGCACCACGGCCAGCTTGCCCTGGCGGACCACCTCGCGGGCCTGCGCGCTGTCGGTGACGATCCGGAACCAGCCCTTGCCGGGCCCGCCGTACATCGTGTCGATGTACGCCTGGAGGTCGTAGGACTTCTGCGCCTCCAGCCGGATGGCGGTCATCTCGTCACAGCTGCGGTCCTTGAAGAAGTAGACCGAGCAGATCACGCCGTTGGTCACCAGGTCGTTGACGAGCACCCGCTCGCCGCCGCGCCAGGCGCGCTCGATCCAGGCGTAGTAGTTCTGCTGGTGGGTCAGCGAGTCGTGGGCGGGCCAGTCGGCGAAGGTGGGCCAGCCGACCGGGTCGTGCTTGCCGTCGCCGCCCTTGGTGATGAGGTCGAAGATGGCGAGCGACCCGTCGGGGTAGTGCTCCGGACAGTCCTTGAGGGCGTCCTCGATGCCGGCCTCGGAGAAGGCCTTGCCGCAGATGAGGCGGCCGCCGAAGCCCTCGTTGGCCATGATGTGGTCGTGCGCGTCGACGAAGCCGCGGACCCGGCCCTGGGCGTCGGTGCCGGTGAAGGGCGCGCCGGTGACGCCGATCCGCGCGTCGGGCGCGGGGCGGGCGACCGGGTCCCACCAGTTCGCCCCGGCGGCCCCGTGGGCCGGTGCGGCGAGCGCGGCGCCGACCAGGGCGAGCAGCGCGGCGACCAGGGTGGCGATCCGGCGGCGGGCGGGGCGGCGGGCGGGGCGGCGGACGAGGTGAACGCCGGCGGCGGGGGAGCGCTGTGCGTGGGGGAGACGTGCGTGGGGGAGTCGGCTCATGGGCACCCCAGTTCGGACGGGCGAGCGAGCGGACGACGCGGCCGACGCCCGCCCGCGGCGCGGAGTCCCGCCCGGGCCGGATGTCATGTCCCGCGTCTCGGTGTGACGAGAATCCCCACTGTTGGAAATATCGTCAATAGGCGTGGCACAACCCGCCCTTGAGTCCTCGCTCCGAGAACAGGCTCAGCGACTGGGCTCAGCGACCGGGCTCAGCGTTCGGGTGCGGTCTCCGTGGCCGGACGGTCCGGCGGCGCGGCGGCCGGACGGTCGTGCGGCAGGAACAGGGCCGCGCCGAGGCCGACGACGCCGAAGGCGGCGAGGGCGGTCATGGCGGCGGCGTACCCGTTGCGGGTGAGTTCGGAGACCAGGATGGTGCCGGCGACGGCGGTGCCCAGCGAGGAGCCGAGGTTGGAGACGCTGCGGGAGAGCCCGGAGATCTCGCCCTGCCGGCTGTCGGGGAAGGCCGACTGCACGACGTTGACCGAGGGGGTGAGCATGAGGCCCAGGCCCAGGCCGATCAGCAGCAGCCCGGGGGTGAAGGCCCAGACGTCGTCGACGGCGCGCACCAGCAGGAGCAGTACGACGATGCCGGCGGTGGTCGTCGCGAAGCCGGTGACGATCAGGGTGCGCTGGGAGCGCCGCTTCGCCAGCCGCTCGGCGGCGAGCGAGGTGGCGAGCAGCCCGAGCGTGGCGGCGGTGAAGACCCCGCCGGTGGCGATCGCGCTGTAGCCGCGGACCACCTGGAGGTACGCGCCGACGGTGAACGAGACGCCCATCAGGACGAGCCACTGGGCGTTCTGGGTGACCAGGCCCAGGTTGGCCGTCCGGTCGCGGAACAGGCTGGTGGCCAACAGCGGTTCGCGGCCCGCGCGTTCGAGCCGGCGGATCCACCCGAAGAAGCCGGCCAGCACGGCGGCGCCGGCCGCCAGCAGGCCGAGCATCAGCCAGACGTTGTTGTCCGCGGCGAGGATGCCGGTGACCAGCAGGATCAGGCCGGCCGCGGACAGCACCGCGCCGACGGTGTCGAAGGACCGCCCGGGATCGGCCGGGAGCGGGTCCTCCAGGGAGCGGGTCAGGAAGAGGATCACCGCCACCACCACGACCTGGAAGCCGAAGTTGGCGCGCCAGTCGATCGCGGTGGTCAGCAGGCCGCCGATGAGCGGGCCCGCGGCGGCGCCGATGCCGCCGAGCGCCATGATGGCGCCGAACGCGCGGGCCCGGGCGGCGGTTCCGGTGAACAGCAGCGTGGTCAGGATGTAGACAGGGGGGATCAGCAGGGCCGTACCGACGCCCTCCAGGACGGAGTTGCCGAGGATGAGCACGCCGAGCCCGGGGGCCGCCGCGCTGAGCAGGGCGCCGACCCCGTAGACGGCGAGGCCCAGCATCAGGCAGCGCTTGCGGCCCCAGCGGTCGGTGAGCTTGCCCCCGGGGATCATCAGCGCGGCCATCACCAGCAGGAAGACGGTGATGGCGACCTGGACGCCCTGGACGCTGGTGTCGAGGTCCTCGCTGATGTCGTTGATCATCACGTTCATGCTGGAGCCGGCGAAGCTGCAGATGAACTGGGCCAGGGCGAGCGGCACGAGCACGCGCCGTCCGCTCGCGCCCGGGCGGGGTGACGCCATGGCCGGGCTCCTTTCCTACTCCCGCGATTTCCGAACTCCCGCGTTTTCCGAACTCCCGCGTTCCGCAGGCCGGTCGGCGGTACGTCAGGCGACGCCCCGGCGGTCGAGCTCCTCGTCCAGCGCGAGGGCCGCGTCGATCAGCGCGAGGTGGGTGAACGCCTGGGGGAAGTTGCCCAGTTGCTCGCCCGAGGGGCCGATCTCCTCGGCGAACAGGCCGACGTGGTTGGCGTAGGTGAGCATCTTGTCGAAGGCGTACCGGGCCCGCTCCACCCGGCCGGCCCGGGCCATGGCCTCGACGTAGAGGAAGGTGCAGAGGTTGAAGGTGCCCTCGGAGCCGCGCAGCCCGTCGGGGGAGGCGGCCGGGTCGTAGCGGTAGACCAGGCTGTCGCAGACCAGTTCGCGCTCCATCGCGTCCAGGGTGGACAGCCAGTCCGGGTCGGTGGGGGCGAGGAAGCCGACCTTGGGCATCAGCAGCAGGGAGGCGTCGAGCACTTCGGTGCGGTAGTGCTGGGTGAACGCCCGGCGCTCGGGGTTCCAGCCGCGCTGGACGATCTGCCGCAGGATGTCGTCGCGTTCCGAGGTCCAGCGGGCGAGGTCCGCGGGGCGGGCGTGGGTGCGGGCCAGCCGGATGGCGCGGTCGAAGGCCACCCAGCACATGAGCCGGCTGTAGGTGAAGTCCTGGCGTCCGCCGCGGGTCTCCCAGATCCCCTCGTCGGGGCGGTCCCACTGCTCGGTCAGCCAGTCGACCATCCGGCGGAACGCGTCCCAGCCACGCAGCGCGCCCATGTCGCCGTCGACGGCCGTGAACGCGTACGCGGCCTCGCCGTAGATGTCCAACTGGAGCTGGCCGGCGGCGGCGTTGCCGACCCGCACGGGGGCGGAACCCCGGTAGCCCTCCCAGTGCGGGAGCGTCTCCTCGCCCAGCAGGGGCGCGCCGTCCACGCGGTACATGATCTGGAGTCCGTCCCGCTCGGCGCCGGCGGACTCGATCCGCTCGCGCACCCAGCGGCGGAAGGCGAGGGCCTCCTCCCGGAAGCCGAGGCCGATCAGGGTGTGCACGGAGAGCGAGGCGTCGCGGATCCAGGTGTAGCGGTAGTCCCAGTTCCGCTCCCCGCCGACCTGCTCGGGCAGGCCCATGGTCGCGGCGGCGATCAGCGCGCCGGTCGGGCGGTAGCTGAGCAGCTTGAGCGTGATCGCCGAGCGGTCCACGATCTGCCGCCAACGCCCCCGGTAGCTGGACGACTTGAGCCACCCGTACCAGAACGACCGGCAGGCCTCGAAGGCGGCCCAGGTCGCCCGCTCGTCCGGTGCCGCGGGCGGCTCGGCACCGGACGGCAGGGCGGTCAGGCAGACGGTGGCCGTCCGCCCCGCCTCCAGGGTGAACCGGGCGGTCACGTCCGCGCCGTCCGGGCGCAGTACGAGCGACTCGGTGGCCTGCACACAGAGGTCCTGGCCGGGCCCCCGCAGGCGGACGCCCCGGTCGTCGAGCACGGTGAGGGTGTGCTCGGCGCGGCCGTAGTCGAAGCGCGGCCGGCACTCCAGGACGAACGGTACCCGGCCGCGGACCACCCGGGCGACCCGGACGATCCGGTGCCGGTCGCTCGGGGTCGGCGAGGTGTCGGGCAGCATGAAGTCGACCACCTCCGCCACGCCCTCGGGGGAGAGGAAGCGGGTGACCACGATCGCCGTGTCGGCGAGGTAGAGCTGCTTCACCGAGACCTCGGGCACGGCGTCCCGGTCGACGGCGAGCCGGCAGCGGCCGCCCCCGGCGTCGTCCAGCAGGGCCGCGAAGAGGCTGGGGGAGTCGAACCGGGGGGTGCACCACCAGTCGATGTCGCCGGCCGTGGAGACGAGGGCGGCGGTCTGCAGGTCGCCGATGACACCGTGGTCGGCGATCGGGGGGTACGGACTCATGGTGGGGGCTCCCCGGGCTTACGGAGGAACTGCCGGCGCCGCCACCGTACGGACCGCCGCCGGGCGGGCGGATCACCCGGCCCGGGTGACGGCCCGGCCCGACCGCCGTCGCCCTCCGGCCGGCTTCGGTGCCTCGGCCGCCGCGCCCCGGGAGGTCACCTCGCCGGGGTGATGCGGCGCCTTCCCGACGGCGGGGAGACTGGACGTCACCGCCGAGGCGAAGGGAGCCGGCCCCATGCGCTACGAGATCCGGGTGTCCGGCCTGCTGCAGGAGACGACCCGCCGGGAGGGCTTCCCGGAGCTGGAGAGTACGGTCGTCCCGGACCAGACGGTGCTGGTCGGCGACGTCGTCGACGAGGCGCACCTGTACGGGCTGCTGAACCGCTTCCAGGCGCTCGGACTGACGGTCACGGAGCTGCGCCGGCTGCCCGAGTGAGCACCGCCCCCGAGTACGATTCAGCGGGCCCCGCGCCCGTCCCGGTTCACTTCGCGTCCAGCAGCCGCAGCCGGGCGGCGGTGCGCACCGCGTCGCGGCGGTTGGCGGTGAGCAGCTTCCGGTTGACGCTCTTGAGGTGCGTCTTGACGGTGTTCGGCGACAGGAACAGCTCCTCGGCGATCTCCTGGGTCGACAGCAGCCGGGCGGCGCAGAGCAGGATCTCCCGCTCCCGCTCCGTCAGCGGCTCGGTCGGCGGCGCCGGCTCGCCGTCCGCGCCCCGGTGTGGATCCGGGTCCGGGTCGCGGGCGGGCGGCCGCAGGTCGCCCGGCAGCCAGCTGTGCGCGCGGGCCAGCTGGGGCAGGTGGCGCAGCCGGCGGCGCACCCACGGGGCCGACTCGCGGAACGGCCGGCACAGCCGCTCCGGCTCGGCGGTGGCGAGCGCCTGCGTCAGCAGCCGGGTGCTGTCCGGGCCGTCGTGCCCGGCGTCGGCCTGCGCCAGGAGCAGCAGCGCCCGGGTGCGGGTCGCGCTGCCCACCGCCGGATCGTCGCGCAGGGCGCGCAGCTCGGCCAGCGCGCTCTCCTCGTCCCGGCCGGCGGCCAGCCGGGCCCCGGCCGCCACCACGACCGAGTCCGGCGCCCGGGTCGGCACCTCGTCCAGGACCGCCACCGCCGCCTGCGGACGGCCGGCCGCCAGGTGCGCGGCACAGGCGGTGACGGCGAGGCGCTCGCGGCTCCAGTCGGAGGGACGGTCCGCGAGCTCGTGCCGCCTGGTCTCCTCCAGCAGCCGCAGCGCGGTGTCCGGACGGCCCTGGGCCAGGTGCAGCTTGGCCCGGATCACGCTGCTCCCCAGCGTCACCACCGGATCGTGCTCCGGCGCGCCGCCGGTCGTCATCCGGTGCAGGCTCTCGCGGGCCTCGGCCACCTCGTCGCGTTCCAGCGCGGTGGCGGCCAGCACCAGGTCGCGGACCTCGGTGCGGCTGTCGGGCGGCAGGCTGGACCGGTCGGCCTCCTCGTCCGCCTCGCGCACCCGGCGTTCGGCCCGCCCCGGCCAGCCGCGCAGGTAGTCGATGAGCGCGAGCCGGCAGAGCGCGTCGTGGCGCAGCCGGGCGGTGGTCGGCGCGACGGGGGCCCGCGCCGCGCGGTCCAGCGCCCGGCACGCCTCGTCCAGGCGCCCGTGCCAGAGCAGCGCGGAGCCGAGGTCGGCGGCGATCAGGGTGAGCAGCTCGGGGTGGCGCTCCGGCAGGTCGGCCGGTGCCCGGTCCTCCAGCTCGCGGGCCCGGCGGGCGGCCCGGTCGGCGAGCGGGGCCGAGCCGAGCAGCCGGGCGGCGCCGGTCTGCACGAAGGCCGCCGCCAGCTGGAGCGGGGTCTGGTCGGCGGGCAGCCGGGGTTCGACGCGCTCCACGATCCGCAGCGCGGTGGCGGCCTCGTCGTGGGCCAGGTGGACGGCCGCGCGGACGAGCTCGGCGGCCGGGGCGTGCTCGCTCGGCGGCATCCGGGCGAACAGGGCGCACAACCGCGGCGCGTCCCGCCCGGCGACCAGCTCGCCGAGGGCGAACTGGTCGACCAGCAGCCGGGCGGCCAGCTCCCAGGCCCCGGCCTCGGCCGCGTGGTCCAGCGCGGCCCGGTACTGGCCGTGGTCGGCGAGCCAGTGCGCGGCCCGCACCCGCAGCTCGTCGACCCGGTCCGGGGTGGCGGCGCGCAGGTGCAGCCGCAGGATGCCGGCGAGCATCGGGTGCAGCCGGTACCAGCCGTCGGGCAGGGCCTCGGTGAAGGCGTTGTCCTGGTGCAGCTGGTCCAGGATCCGCCGCCCGTCTCGCCGGCCGGTGAGCGCGTCGGCGAGGTCCGGGTGGACCCGGCCCAGGATGCTGCAGCGCAGCAGCAGGTCCTGGGTCGGCGCGGGCTGGGTCCGCAGGACCTCGGCGAGCAGGAAGTCCGACAGCGCGCCCGGCCCGGCGTCGATCCGCCCGAGGTAGGCCTCGGGGTCGTCGGCGTCCTGCGCGGCGAGGGCGAGCAGCCGCACGCCGGCCGCCCAGCCGGACACCGCGTGGTGCACCGCCTCGACGGTGGACGCGCCGACCCGCAGCCCGTGGCGCTCCAGGACGGCGGCGGTCTCGGCCCGGTCGAGCGCGAGGTCGGCGGCCCGGACCTCGGCGAGTTCGCCCGCCGCCCGGTAGCGGTGCAGGGGCAGCAGCGGCTCGCTGCGGCCGACCAGGACGAGTCGCAGCCGGCCGGCGGTGTGCCGGACCAGGTCGTGCAGCTGCTCGGCGAGCCGGAGGTTGTCGAGGTGCTCGCACTCGTCGAGCACCAGCACCAGCGGCCGGGGCTGGGCGTTGATCCAGGCGGCCAGCCGGATCAGCAGGGACGGTTCGACGTGCTCGGCCCGGGCGGGGGCGCCGACCTCCTCGGGCAGCCCGGCGACCCCGGTCTGCAGGGCCTCGCGGACGTAGGCCCAGAAGGTGCCGGGCTGGTTGTCGCTCGGCTCCAGGGTGAGCCACCCGGCCGGGCCCGGGAGCCCGCCGCGGGCCAGCCAGTCGGCCACCAGCAGGGTCTTCCCCGCCCCCGCGGGCCCGTTGACCAGGGTGACCGGCCGGAGCACGGCCGCGTCGAGCCGGTCGAGCAGCCGGTCGCGGCGCAGGAAGGCGGCGGCCGGCGGGCACGGCGGCCGGACCCGGGTGATCAGCATCGGGTCACCGTTGGGCAGCCGCGTCGGTGCGGCCGTCGGCTGCGGTCTGCCCGTGGGTTCCGGTGCGGTCACCGGCACCGGCGGGGGGACGGGCGCGGGTGCTGTGCGGGTGTGCGGCATTCGGCCACCGCCTGGTGGTTCCGCCGTGCGGGAGGGCACGGCCGGGCGCGACGCGGCCCGGGGTGCGGCCGTCGGCGACAGCGCCGCGAGCCGTTCGGGGTAGCGCCCCTTCGACCGTAGTACGGCCCGGACGAGGGGTGCCAACCGGGCGAATCGGCCGATCGGTATCGCGCCTCACCTGGCGGGGGTGAGGCCGGGCGGCCCCAGGAGCGGCGAGGATCGCGGGAAGGGCTCAGCGAGCCGGCAGAGCGCAGTCCCCAGGAGGCCGTCGTGACCGTCCCCGGACCGGCACCCCGCCGCCGTGTCCCCGGCCCGCCCGAACCGGGCGCGGCGGTGCCCGCCCGGCCGAAGGACTACGCCGGCGCGGTGTACGGCTCGATGCTGGCCGCCTCCGTGATCGCCGCCTCCAGCCTGAACGAGCCGCACCCGAGGCTGTCGCTCATCCTGCTGCTGGTGATCACCGGGCTGGTCTTCTGGGCCGCGCACGTGTACGCCCACATCGCCGGACAGCGCGAGGCGGGCCAGCTGGTCACCCGGCGCCAGGTGCGCGAGGTCGGGCGGCACGAGTGGCCGATCGTCGAGGCCGCCGCGCTGCCCGCCCTGGCGGTCCTGATCAGCCCGTGGCTCGGCACCGGCGACAACGCCTGGCTCGCCCTCGCCGTCGCGGTCTGCCAGCAGGTGGCCTGGGCCACCCTGGGCGCCCGCCGGGCCGGCGCCCCGACGCGCCAGATCCTCGCCGAGGGTGCCGTCAACCTGGTCCTGGGCCTGGTCATCGTCGCGGCCAAGGTCGCCGTCGGCCACTGACCGTCCGGCACCCCGTCCGGCACCCCGCCGGGGCCGTAGCAGGCGCGTCAGCGGGCCGACCGCGTGTCCGTCCGCGCGCCCGGGCGGGCGGACGGCAGGTGGCCGGTGAACAGGACGGCGCCGGCCGTGATGCAGGAGCAGGCGAGGACGGCCGCCTTGAGGCCGTCGATCTGCGCGTCCCGGTAGTTCTCGACCACGGCGGCGGCCTCCTCGGGCGGCACCCCCGGCTGGGCGGCCAGCGCGGCCGCCACCTCGTCGGCGGGCACGAACGACACGCCCGCCTCCACATGCACCCCGGCCTGCTCGGCGACGGCCGCCGAGACCCGCGGGTCGCTCTCGATCTGGCTGGTGACGGAGGTGGCGAGGGCGCCGATCAGGAGCGCTCCGATCAGCGCCGTCCCCAGCGAGGAGCCGAGGTTCTGCGCCGTGTACTGCAGCCCGCCGGCCTCGCTGCGCTCCTCCGCCCGCACGCTGGACTGCACCGTGTTGCCCAACTGGGAGGCGAGCATCCCCATCCCGACGCCGAGCAGCGCCATCGCCCCGGCGAACGAGGCGCCGTGCAGCTCCGGTCCGATCGCGCCGATCAGCCAGAGGGTGGCGGCGAGCAGGACGAGGAGTCCCACCCGGCAGATGGCGCGCGGCGAGGCGATCCGCAGCAGCAGGGTGCCGGACATCGAGGCGCCGAGCATCGTCACGGACACCGGCAGCAGCCGCAGGCCGGTCTCGAAGGCGTCGAGGCCCTGGACGACCTGGAGGTAGAGCGGGATGACGAAGAACAGGCCCAGCAGGACGGTGTTCTGGTTGAACAGGGTGGTCAGCCCCGCGCGCAGCGTCCGGTTGCCGAACAGGTCGAGCGAGACCAGCGGCGTGCGGCCCCGGGCCTCGCGCCGGCGCTCGTGCACGCAGAACGCGTACGTCAGCCCGGCGCCGAGCGCGACGACGAAGAGGGTCGGCGCGAAGCCGAGGACGGTGAACGGCGGGTTGCGCGGCTGGACCCAGCCCCAGGTGCCGCTCTGCAGCACGCCCAGCACCATGGCGGCCAGGCCCGCGGCGGACAGTACGGAGCCGAGCACGTCGAGCGGGGGCCGGTCGGTCGGCCGGGGCTGCGCCGGGATCCAGCGCATCAGCAGCAGCATCGCCACGACCAGCACCACCTCGCCGGCGAACACCAGCCGCCAGGTCAGGTAGGTGGTGACCCAGCCGCCGAGCAGCGGGCCCACCGCGATGCCGGCGCCCGCCAGGCCGCCGATCACGCCGTAGGCGACGGCCCGGTCGCGGCCGCTGTAGGAGCCGGCCACCAGCGCGGCCAGCGCGGGCAGCACCAGGGCCGCCCCGAGGCCCTCGATGATCGACCAGCCCAGGGCGAGCACCCCGACCGTGGGCGCCACCGCGGTCAGCCCCGAGCCGACCCCGTAGACGACCAGGCCGATCACGAAGACCCGGCGCCGCCCGAACATGTCGCCGATCTTGCCGCCGGTCAGCATGAAGGCCGCCATCACCAGGGTGTACAGGGTGATGACGGCCTGGATGGCGGTCACCTCGGTGTCGAAGTCCTCGACCAGCTGGCTGATCGACACGTTCATCACCGAGGCGTCCAGCACCATCAGGAACTGGCCGGTCCCGAGCACCACCAGGGGCTTCCACCGGTTCGCCATGGTCAGCTGCCGAGGATCCGGGCCTTCTGGGCGGCGAACTCCTCCTCGGTGAGGACCCCCTGCTCCTTGAGCGCCGCGAGATCTTTGAGTTGGTCCAGCTTCTCCTCCATGGTCGGCGCGGCGGGCGCCGGGGCGGCCGGCGGGGGAGCCGCCGGGGCGGGCGGCGCGGGTTCGGGGTAGGCCTCCTGCCGCGCCCAGCGGCCGGCCTGGCGGCGGGAGACTCGGTTGGAGACGGCGGTGGCCGTTCCGGCGACGACCGCGGTGCGGGCGACGCCACGAAGCAGTCCGGGCATGGCTTCCTGCCTGAGGGGTGAGTGTGATGGGGGAGGGGCCGCGGGGGTCAGCTCGCGGCGTCGAGGTCCTCCAGCGCGTCCAGCACCTCGATGAGGTCCTGGACCGGGACGCGCCCGCTGGCGATCATGCGGGCGTCGGCGCGCCGCAGCGCGGCGGCCAGCGGGGCCGCCCACCGGTTCTCGTAGAGGAGGACCACGGCGGAGTCGCCGGGCTCCAGGAGGAGGCCGGCCTCGGTGATGTCGGCGTCGCCGAGCACACCGGAGGAGGCGCCCTCGAAGACGGTCAGGTCGAGTTGCCCGTCGCCGGTCACGTCGGCCAGCTCGACGGCGGTCACCGTGCCGTCCTCGTCCCTGCGGACGAAGGTCAGGTCGAGGATCCGGATGATGTCGCGATCGACCAGGTCCACCAGCAGCGGCAGCCCCTCGCCGGTGAGGTGGCTCCCGGGGAACGCGATGACCAGGTAGTCGATGGGGCCCGGTTCGAGCAGTTCGCTCTCGCTCGGGTTGTTCGGTTCGCCGGGCGCGTCGGATGCGTTGCTCACGTCGGCTCCTCTGGGCGAAAGGGAGGGGGAAGGGGGGAAGGGTGCCGGTCCGGGCGCGGCCCGGAGAACGACCCTGAGCGACGCTAACCCGCCGCCCCCGGCCACCGGCTCACCTGTTCGGGGTGATCGGCCGGCCGGCGACCGGTCCCCGTCACCCCGGTGGGTCAGCCCTGCTCGCCGCGCGCGCCACGGGGCCCTTGGCTGGGTGCAGCGGTGGTCGCCCCTCCCGGCGCCACCGCTTCGCCCGGGTGGTCCAGGAGCCCGGGGTGTCCAGGACGAGGAGCCGCGCCCATGCCACCGACCGAGCCCGGACCCGCGCAGCCCGGACCCGCGCAGCCCGGCCGACCGGAGAGCGCCGAGCTGGACGCGCTGCACCGCCGGGTCGCCGAGCTGGAGGCCGGTGCCGGTGCCCGGACGAAACCGGAGCACCACCGGCTGCGCACCACGGGTTCGGTCGTCCTGGTGGTGGTCGCGTCCGTGCTGTCGCTGCTCGCCGTCCTCGCGGTCTGGGTCCACGACGAGATCACCGACACCGGCCGCTTCGTCGCCACCATGGCGCCGCTGGCCGAGAACCCCGACGTCCAGAACGCCCTCGCCAACCGCATCACCACCGCCACGACCGAGCGGATCGACGTCAAGGCCGTCGTCGACGAGCTGTCCCAGGCCGCCGCGGAGCAGGGCGTGCCGCCGCGGCTCGCGCAGCTGCTCGGCGGCCTGACCGGCCCGCTGGAGGGGGCGCTGACCAACCTCGTGCACGCCACCGCCGAGCGGGTGGTCACCAGCGACGCCTTCGCGACCGTCTGGCGGGAGGCGGTGCGGGCCGGGCACGCCACCATGGTCAAAGCCCTCACCGGCGAGGGCGGCGGCGCGGTGGCGCTGAAGAACGACGAGGTCGTGGTCGACGTCGGGCCGATGGTCGACCGGGTGAAGACCGCGCTGGTCGAGGCCGGTTTCGCGCCCGCCGCCAAGATCCCCGAGGTGCACACCGAGTTCGTGGTGTTCTCCTCGCCCGACCTCGCCAAGATCCGGGGCGGCTTCCGGCTCCTGGAGATCCTCGGCTGGTGGCTGCCGATCATCACGGTGCTGGTCGCGGCCGGCGCGGTGTTCACGGCCTTCAACCGCCGCCGCGCGCTGGTCGGCGCCGCCCTCGGCATCGCGGCGGCGATGCTGCTGCTGGGCATCGCGCTGACGGTGTTCCGCTCCTACTTCCTCGACCACCTGCCCGCGGACGCCTCGCCGGCCGCGGCCGGGGCCGTCTACGACGCGCTCGTCACCTATCTGCGCAACGCGGTGCGGGCGGTCGGCTTCCTGGCCCTGGTCGTCGCGCTCGGCGCGTTCTTCATCGGCCCCTCGCGGGCCGCCGGGACCGTCCGCTCGGTGACCGGGCACGGGGTGGCGGCGCTGCGCTCGGCCGCCGACTCGGCGGGCTTCCGGGGCGGCCCGGCGGAGCGCTTCGTCCGCCGCTACAAGCGGTGGACGGGGGTGGCGATCCTGCTCGTCGCGGCCGTGGTCTTCGCCTTCTGGGACCACCCGACGGCCATGGTGGTGTTCTGGTTCGTGGTGGTGGTGCTGGTGGCCTTCGCCGTCCGGGAGTTCCTCGCCCCCGCGTACGCGGTCCCGGCCGACGCGCCGCCGGCCCCCGAGCCGCCGGCGCCGCCCGCGCCCCCCGCTCCGCCCGCACCGCCGGCGCCCCCGGCCGCGACGGTGTAACGATCGCGGCCGGGTCCCGCCGTCACTCCGGGGGTCCTGCCGTCTCTGCGGGGGCCGTCACCGCAGGGGTCGTCACTGCAGCACGAGCGCCTTGGCGCGCTGGTACTCCTCCTCGGTGATGGCGCCGTCGCGCTTCAGCTCCGCCAGCCTGGCGAGCTCCTCGGCCGCGCTGGGTTTCTTGGCCTCCGCCCCGGCCGCGTCCCGGACGTAGTCCCGGAACTCGGCGTCCGCCTGCTTCATCTTGGCCATCTCGCGCGCCCCCATGCCCTTGCCCCGGGCGATCAGGTAGACGAACACGCCCAGGAACGGCAGCAGGATCAGGAACACGCACCAGCCGGCCTTGCCCCAGCCGCCGACCGTGTCGTCCCGGAAGAGGTCCCCGAAGATCCGGAACAGGAGCATGAACCAGAGGATCCACAGGAAGAACCACATGGTCGTGAGGAAGATGTCCAGCAGCGGGTAGTCGTCCATCGCCTGCCTCCGGGGAACGTGCCGACCGGGCCACCGGGCGCGGGGTCCGACCCCCCCGTGGCCCACGGTGGGGCTCACGGCCCGCGCGCGCACCACCCGCGACGGGTGATGGCCCGGCCCGGCAGCACCATGGAGCGGTACCGCCGGGCCGGGCCGTCACGCGCGTCACCCCTTGGCGAAGCCCGTCGGGCTCACCGAGTCGAAGCCGAGCCGGACGGCGGTGACCGGCCCGAGATCGGCGTTGGTGGTGTGGACCGACACCAGTTCCTGGCCGGTCAGCGCCCGGCGGTGGATCCGGAACTCGTCCAGCGACCCGGTGAACCGGCTGGTGCCGTCCGGCTTCGCGCCGAGCTCGAAGCCGCTCACCGCGAAGGCGTCGGTCACCGTCACCGAGCCGGCCGGCACCGCGGCGGAGCCGACCACCGCGCCGTCCACCAGCAGCTGGAGCGTCCCGCCGGACCGGCGCAGCGCCATCTGGTGCCAGCTCCCGTCACCGAAGGCGGTGGCCGCCGAGGAGTCCACCGCGGTGACCGTGGTGGTCGCGGTGTCCGTCTCGAAGGCCGCGTAGAGCCGGTCCTGCGAGGGCTGGATCCGCAGCCAGAGCTGCCGCTCCGAGGCGCCCGTGCCGTAGGCCCAGAGCAGCACCTGGTCGGGGTCGGTCGGCTTCGCCGAGTGGCGGACCTCGGTGCTGACGGTGAAGTCGCCCGCGCCCAGGGCCGTCGCCGACCGGTACGGCAGCCGTACGTCGTCGTCGGTGCCGTCCAGGGTGAGCGCGCCGCCGAAGGCGCCGTCGGCGGTCGGCCGCGCCCCGCCGTCGACCCGGGCGTTGACGCAGTGGACGGAGCTGTCCGGGGTGGACGGGCCGTCGTCGAGCCGCACCACGTCGTGCTGCTGGGTCCACTGGTTCTCGAAGCTCCACCAGAGCGCCGGCAGGTCGGCCGGGTAGCCGCCACCGCTGCCCGTGGCCGAGCCCGCGACCGTCGCCAGCTCGGTGCCGCTCAGCGCCCGGTGGTAGAGCCGGAAGTCGTCCAGCGAGCCGGTGAGCACGTCGCCGCCGGTGGACTTGGCGCCCACCCGCAGGCCCTCGATGCCCTGCTCGGGGCCGGCCGTCAGCGAACCGGTCAGGCCGTCGACGGAGGCCGGCGCCCCGCCGTCCACGCTCAGCCGCACCGTGCCGCCGGTGCGGGTCAGCGCCAGCAGGTGCCAGGCGTCGTTGCCGAAGGCGGTGGCCGAGGAGGTGTCGGGCAGGGTCACCGAGACGGCGTCCGTGGTGGTCTGCACCCAGGCGTAGAGCCGGTCCTGGGAGGGCTGCGCCCGCACCCAGAGGGAGCGCCGGCCGGCCGAGGAGCCGTAGGCCCAGAGCAGTGCCTGGTCGGGGGTGCTCGCCCCGGCCTGGTACTTGAACCAGAGGGTGGTGGTGAAGTCGCCCGCGCCGACGTCGAGGGCCGGGGTGTAGCGCACGTCGACGCCGGGGTGGGCGCTGCCGACCGCGACGCCGTTGGAGCCGATCCGGCCGGCCACCAGCGGCGGCCGCCCGCCCAGCAGGGTGCCGTCGGCGCAGTGCCCGGAGACGTCCTCCTCGATCGCCACCGAGGTCCGCGCGGCGGCGCCGGCCCCGTCCAGCACCTGGAAGGGCAGCCGGACGCCGAGCGCCGCGTCCGCCTCCGAGCCGAGGGCGTCGGCGTTGGTGTCGCGCAGCGCGCCGATCTGCGGCTGGGTCAGCGCGGTGCGGTACAGCCGGAACTCGTCCAGCGAGCCGGTGAACCGGTCCTCGGCGGCGGTGCCCGGCTTGGCGCCCAGGCGCAGCCCGGTGGTCCGGTCGGCCGGGCCCGGGGTGACGGCGCCGGTGACGCCGGTGGCGGTGGCCGGCGTGCCGCCGTCGACCGCCAGGGCGACCGTGCCGCCGGTGCGGGACAGCGTCACCAGGTGCCAGCCGCCGTCGCCGAACGCGGACGCCGGGGAGGGGTCGGCCAGGGCCACGGCGGTGCCGGAGCCGGAGCCCTGGACCCAGCCGTAGAGCCGGTCCTGGCCCGGCTGCGCGCGCAGCCACACCTGGGGCACGGACGTCCCCGCGCCGTACCCCCAGAACAGCACCTGCTGGGCCGAGGCGGCGCTCGCCCGGTACTGGAACCAGAGGCTGTAGGTGAAGTCGCCGGCGCCCGGGTCGATCGGGCGCGACCAGGGCAGGTCCGCGTACTGGGCGGCGGTGCCGGTGTTGTCCAGCACCAGGCCCTGGCCGAACCGGCCGGAGCCGAGTGCGGCGCCCCCGCGCGGGTAGGCGTCGCCGTGCTGCGGACCGGCGTCCGGGGTGGTGACCGCCGCCGGGACCTGCTGCTGGTCGGAGCCGGTGCCGTGGAAGCCGCCGGGCAGCCCGAGCGCGGCCGGGGTGAGGGCGCGGAAGTCGATCCGGTCCGCCGAGAAGGACGTGCCGGTCTCGTAGAGCAGCCCGAGTTCGCCGGTGGCGGTCTCGACGAGGTCGGAGTAGCCGGACGGGTCGTCGGTCACCAGGCCGCGGGCCGGGGTCTTCCAGCTGGCGCCGTTGTCGGTGGAGTACCGGACGGTCATGGCGCGCCGGCTGGACGGGTCGGCCGGGCCGGAGAAGACCAGGGTGTCGCCGGCCGCGCTCTGCCAGGTCTGCCGCAGGGCCAGCACGGAGCCCTGGACGTCCGGGGTGACCAGCGAGGGGACGACGCCGGCGGCGGGCACGGTCGTCCCGCCGTCGGTGCTGACCGCCCGGGTGCGGTGGTCGGCGCTGCCGCCGATCTGGTTGCGCGCCGCGGTGTAGACGTCGCCGTTGCGCAGTTCGGTGACCGACACCTCGCCGGGGTTGACCAGGGCCTGGCCGGGGTGGGCGGGGTCGGGCACGTAGGAGTTGGGGGTGTTGGAGGCCTGCCAGGTCGCGCCGTGGTCGTCGCTGAAGAGCACGCCCGCGTGCACCACGCCGGTGGACGGGATCTGGTGGGCGCCGACGACCAGCCGCCCGGCGTGCGCGCCCTGGGTCAGCTGGACGCCGTGGCCGGGGCCGGTGGCGAACCAGCCGTTGGTGGCGCCGGTGAAGGTCGCGGTCAGCTGCTCGGCGGGCGACCAGGTGCGGCCGTCGTCGTCACTGTGCTGGATCCAGGGGATCCGCTTGCCGGTCGGCGTCGCGGGGTTGGAGGTGGAGAGCAGGAAGACCCGGCCGGTGGCGGCGTCCACCACGGCGGTGGCGTTGCCCCGGGTGTAGGGCTGGTCGGGGTCGCCCGGGCCGCCGGAGAGCACGACCTCGATCGGGCCCCACGTCCGCCCGTCGTTGGTGGAGCGGCGCACCACGAGGTCGATGTCCTGCCGGTCGGCGCAGGACGGGGACTTGCGGGCCTCGGCGAAGGCGAGCAGGGTGCCGGCCGCCGTCCGGGTCAGGGCCGGGATCCGGTAGCAGCCGTAGCCGCCGGTGCCGCCCGCGAACAGCACCTGGTCGGTGGTGCCGGTGACCCCGCTGGCGAACGACCGGTCGGCGGGCGCGCCGGCCAGCGCGAGGGCCAGCGCGGTGCAGAGCGCGGCCACCCGGGCCCACCAGGCCAACCGGGACCGGGCGGTTTCTGGTCGTGAACATGATCGTTTCATGACGGCGGACTGTATTCCGGTCGCGTGTACGGCGGATGTCCGGGGCGTGTGTACCAGGTACCGGCTGGGGCTGCTGGCCTTGGCCGGTAACGGGAGTGACAATCCGTCAAGGCGGCGGCAGTGGTGGTGGTGGACGGGCCGGCGCCGGGGTCAGTCGGCGGTGGGCCAGGCCCGCAGGAGGGCGTCGAGCGCGTCGAGGATCCGGGCCCAGGTGTCCTCGCCCGAGCGGGGGGTGTGCTGGAACCCGCCGGACCGTTCGAGGGTGACGTAGCCGTGGAAGGTGCTGCCGAGCAGGCGGACGGCGTCGGTCTCGTCCGGCTCTGCGAGGTGGTAGCCGCGCAGGAGGGCCCGGGTCAGCTGCGAGTGCCGGACGGCCGCGCTCGCGCGCGCCGTCTCCGGGTCGAGGTCGAGCTGCGCGGCGGCGTAGCGGCCGGGGTGCTCGTGCGCGTAGTCGCGGTAGGCGTTGGCGAAGGCGGTCAGGGCGTCCCGGCCGGCCCGGCCGGCGAGCGCGGCGGCCGCGCGGTCGGCGAGCTCCGCCAGGGCGAGCAGGGCGATCCTGGTCTTGAGGTCCTGGGAGTTCTTGACGTGCGAGTAGAGGCTGGCGTCCTTGACGCCGAAGCGCCGGGCGAGCGCGGAGACGGTCACCTTGTCGAAGCCGACCTCGTCGGCGAGCTCCGCCCCCGCCACCGTGAGCCGCTCGGTGTTCAGTCCCACGCGTGCCATTCCGGTCCTTTCGCTCACCTGGAGCCATAATACATTTGCCTAGGGGTTCTAGGTAATTTACGTTGCTCCCTATGAAGCCATTGACCGAACCCGAGATCCGCGCCGCCTTCGTCAACTGCACCAAGGGTGAGGCGTCGCGCCTGAACATCCCCCGCGACCTGGCCGAGCGCCCCTGGGGCGACCTGGACTTCCTGGGCTGGCGCGACCCGCAGGCCCCCGACCGCGCCTACCTCGTCGCCGAGCTCGACGGACGCCCGGTGGCGGTCGCGCTGCGCTCCTCCGGCGCCGCCTCCTGGCAGGCCCGCCGCAGCATCTGCTCGCTGTGCGTCACCACGCACACCGGGGGCGTCTCGCTGCTGGTGGCGCCCCGCGCCGGAAAGGCCGGCAAGCAGGGCAACTCGGTCGGCGCGTACATGTGCGCCGACCTGGCCTGCTCGCTCTACGTGCGTGGAAAGAAGGAGATCGGCACCAAGCTCCACGAGTCGCTCAGCGTGGAGGAGAAGATCCGCCGCACGGTGGACAACCTCGCCGCGTTCGTCGCCAAGGTGACGGCGTGACCCTCCTCGCTTAAGTCCCTTCCGGCCGGCCGGAGTCGACCGTTCGCCGGTCCGAGGGCGGCCCGGCCGGGCATACTGACGAGGTCGTCCGGCGCGCGCCCGGCGGCGAGGCCCGAAAGAGAGGGCCGCCTGATCGACGATCCGTCAGTTCCCTTCACCGAGCGGCGGTCCGATCCTTCGACGGCCGCCCCGAATCCCGGGAGGGCCATGTCCGACGAGACGCCGAGGGCCGGGCGGCGGCCGCAGCCGGACGGACCGCCCGACGCCGCCCGGGAGGCCTTCGAGCTGAGCGGTCGGCTGGTCCTGGCCGGCCGCTACGAGGAGGCCCTGGCCGCGACCGGCGAGGCCGCCCGGCTCCTCCGGGACGGCACGGCGTCCACCCCCCGCCCGGCCGCCACCCGTCCCACCGATCCGGGGACGGCCGCCGTACTCGCCCACGTCCTGGTGCTGCGCTGCGAGGCCCTGGCCAAGCTCAACCGCTGGGACGAGTGCCTGCGCACCGCCTCCGAGGCGGTCGATCGGGGGCGCGGCCAGGCGGTGACCGCGCCGTTCACCGCGCCGCTCGGCGCCACCCTGCTCGGCCTCGGCACGGCGCTCTGGGGGCTCGGGCGCCCGCAGGAGGCGCTCGCCGCCACCCAGGAGTCCGTCGACCTGCACCGGCAACTGGCCCACGCGGACCCCGCGTACCGCCCGCAGCTCGCCAACGCGCTCAACCACCTCGGCGTGGTGCTCTCCCGGCTGGGCCGGCACGCCGAGGCGCTGGACGTCACCAAGGAGTCCGTGGCCCTGTACCGCCGGCTCTCCTCGGCGGACCCGGCCGCCCACGCCCACGGGCTCGCCCAGGCGGTGAACAACCTGGCCCGCCGCCAGGCCGCCCGCAACCAGCGGCGCCGGGCCCTGCGGAGCGCCGAGGAGGCCGTGGCGCTCTACCGCCGGCTCGCGCTCGCCAACCCGGCGGTGCACCGGCGGGACTTGGCGATGGCGCTCGGCAACGCGGCCCGGACCCACGTCGGCCGGGCGGAGGCGCTGGCCGCCGCGGCCGAGGCGGTCGCCGTCCTCGACGAGCTGGACCGGACCGAACCCGGCGTCCACGGCGCCCTGTTCGCCGACTGCCTGTCGCTGCACGCGGCGGCCCTGGCCGATCTGGGTCGGTTCCGCGAGGCGGCCGGGGTCACCACCCGGGCGGTGGCGATGATGCGGGAGCAGGCCGCGCTCAACCCGGCGGCGCGCCGGGGCGACCTCGGCGTCGCGCTGGCGTTCCACGCCCGGGTGCGCGCCGAGGCCGGCATCGAACGCGCCGAGGCGCTGGCCGCCGCGACGGAGGCGGTCGCCCTGCTGCGCGGGCTCGCCGCCGAGATCCCCGCCCTGTACGGCCCCGGCCTGGCGGAGGTGCTCGCCCTGGAGGACCGGTTGCGGTCGGCGGCGCCGTAGCTGTCCTATCTCCAGTGCGGCGCGCGGCCCGCGTCGGATCGGCTCGCGGCTCGTTGGACCGGGCATGGCGGACGAGACGGACAAGACGGACGGCGCGGGCGACGACGGACGGGTGCCGATGGTGTGGGCGCTCGCGGTACGGGCGGTGGCGGCCGGCCCGCCGTTCGCGGAACTGATCGTGGAGATCGGCCCGGAACTCTTCGACGCCTTCGTCGACCACGTGGTGGACAGCGGTTTCGTCCTGGCCGCCGGCGAGCCGCCCGCCACCACCGCGGTGGTCGAGGTGGAGGGGAACGTGCTGACCCGGCTGGTGCTGGTGGGCGGACGGCAGGCCTGGGAGCCGGCCTCCGACGTGCTGGCCTCGCCCGGCTGGCAGGCGGCCGCCGCCGGGCGGGGCACGGTCGTGGTGCTCGTCGTGCCGCCCGGCACCTGGCCGCCCGGCCTGATGGACCTGGACCCCGTGGCGGGCGCCGAGGCGCTCACCCGCAGCCTGGAGTCGGCCCGGGCGGCCGGGGCGGTACTGCACGGCACGGCCGGGTACCGGCGGAGCGACGCCTGACGGCCCCCGCGCCCCGGGCGGTTTCCAGGGGCCCTCGGATCACCGCGCCGCGGGGCCGGTCCAGCCGGTGGGCACCCGGCCGAGGCGGACGCGCTGCGGGTGGTCGCCGACGTCGACGGAGGAGGTGCGCTGCCCGGTGGCGAAGTCGATCGCGCTGACCCGGTCGGCCCCGGCCTCGGAGACGATGCAGGACGTCCCGTCGCCGTTGACCGTCGCCCAGTAGGGCTTGACGGCGGGGACGAGCGGCCCCTCCCGGAGCGTGCTCCGGTCCACCACGGTGGCGTAGTCGTCCATCGTGCCCGCGACGCAGAGCTTGTCCCCGGCGGGGCTCATCGCCAGGCCGTGGTGGCGGGAGTCGTTGACCCAGGTGGTGCGGTCCTGGTTGGTCGCGGGGTTCTCGGGGAGCGTCCTGATCCGGGTGATCCGGTCGCCGGCGACGTCGTACTCGACGAGGCCGTTGAAGAAGGAGACCTGGAAGTACAGGGTCGAGCCGTCCGGGCTGAAGGCGGCCGGGCGGACGGCGTCCGAGAGGTCGGGGCGGCCGAAGGCGTCGAGCCGCTCGCGCATGTCGACGACCCGCACGGTCTCGAAGGTCTCGGCGTCGGCCACGGTGATCCGCCGGTCGCCCTTGGTCCAGTCCAGCCAGGGGGCGTCGAGGGCGGTGGTGACCTCGCCGATCGACATGTTCCAGATCCGCCGGCCGCCGTCGGTGAAGAGGTTCTCGTGCGGCTTGTCGCCGGTCCGGAACGAGCCGAGTTGGCGGCCGGTGGCGATGTCGAGGACGTGCACGGTGTTGGCGGTGGAGGCGGAGACCGCGACCCGGGTGCCGTCGGGTGAGAGCGCCATGTGGTCGGAGCGGTAACCCGCCACGGGGAAGCGCCAGTTGATCCGTCCGCTGGCGAGGTCGACGGACACCACGTCGGCGAAGCTCGGCCGGGAGACGACGACGGCGGTGCCGTCCGGGGTGGAGTACATGTCGTCGACGAACTGGTCGTGGCCCTCGCCGGGGCCCAGCCGGACGCCGAGGAAGTAGCCGAGCTTGACCGGGTTCAGGTAGATCTCAGTGAGGCGCTGGTCCTTGTCGGGGACGACGTTGATCCGGCCGATCCGGCTGAGGCCGCCGCGCGAGGTGATGACGTCGGCGGTGCCGTCCCAGTTGTTGCCCACGAACATCACCTCCCGCAGGGCGGCGGCGCCGGCCGGGGCGGGACGCTCGCGCGTGCCGGTGCCGGTGCCGGTGCCGGTGCCGGTGTTGGTGCCGGTGTCGGCGAGCGCCGTGGCGCCGGGCAGGGCCAGGCCGAGCGCGGCCGTGATGCCGAGGAGGGTCCGCAGGCGCCGGGAGCGCCGGGGGTGGGGGAGGGGCATCGCGGGCTCCTTCGCGCGTGCGCAGCGCAGGGCTGTGCACGAAGTCGGAATCGACGGATCGAGGGATCGAGGGATCGACGGACCGAGGGATCGCCGGAGGGGCGGCGGGTCGGTACTCGACGGTAGGGAGCACCCGGCGGCCCTGGCAATACCTCGGACACGCCTTGCTGACGATTCGTCAACAAGTGCCACCCAGCTCCTTGACGGTGCATGGACACCGCTCTACAACGTAGTCAGCTCCCGGAAGCCCCGGCCCCCTGCCCCTCGCGGGCTCCGGAAGCCGTGCTGGCTCGCCGCCCCTGCCCGCTCGCCACCCCCACCGAGAACGAGGCACCCTCCATGCGTATCCGCACCTGCCTTGCCCTGGCCGCTGCCGCCGCGACCCTCGCCGTCGGCGCCGCCCCCGCGTCCGCGGTGCCCACCGCGGCCGCCGCCGTCCCCGTCCTGACCACCGGTGACGCCGCCGGCCCGGCCGTCGCCGCGGGTGACGTGCTGGTCGCCCCGCTCGCCGCCGGCACCAAGGCCACCTTCTACTCGGCCGCCACCGGCTCCACCGGCGTGACCTGCGGCGTCTCGCCGTTCACCGCACGGGCGCTGACCAACCCGGACGCGCCGGGGGCGGCGACCGCGTCCCTGACCGGTCTGACCTTCGGCTCCTGCACGGCCAACGTCACCGGCGTCACCTCGGTCAAGAGCCTCACGGTCGGCAACCTCGCGTACAACCTGGCGATCGGCGACGGCGCCGGCCACCCGGTCGTCCTCACCGCCGGAGCTTCCGGCCCCGTCCAGGCCTCGGCCGTGCTGAACAGCTGGTTCGGCACCCTGACCTGCACCTACCAGCTCAGCGGCGCCTTCACCGGCACCGCCGACAACGCCACGCACACCCTGGCCTTCCGCAACGAGCACTTCGTCAAGAGCGGCGGGTCGAGCCTCTGCCCGGGCGAGGGCTACTTCTCCGCGACCTACGGCCCGCTGACCGACTCCAGTCAGGCCGGCGGCCCGGTGGTCCACGTCAACTGACCGCACGCGCCGGCGACCCCGGCCCGCGCGCGGGCCGGGGGCTTCGGTCGGGGCGCCGGTGCTCAGACGCCGGTGCTCAGACGCCGGGGCTCAGGCGCCGGCGGCCGTCACGGACGCCGCGACCTCCAGCATCGCGTCGTTCGCCGCCTTGGCCGCCGTCAGCTCCGGCAGCCGCAGGCGGATCAACTCCTGCTCGTACGCGGCCTCGACGGTGAACCAGACGCCCACCACGTTGACCCGGGCTTTGCACTCGACGTCGGCCGTCGCCGTGGCGATCTCCTCCGCCGACGGCTTCTCGGTGGCCGCCCAGCGCTGGTCCCGCAGGGCGTCCCCGGGCGTGCCGTAGGAGTACCCGCGCTCGGCCATGCACCGTGACCAGTCCTGGAAGACGGCCTTCACCCGAGGGTCCTGCCGCGAACGTTCGAAGCCCTCGTAGTTGACGCCCACCGCGACGTCCGCGTCCCGGCCGGTACCGCCCCGCGCGGTCAACTCCCGCTGCGCGTCCGCGATGCAGCCGCCCGGCGGCAGCCGCTTGCCGCCGTACTCGGCGGCCGTGTCGGCGGCGGGCCTGCCGTCCGGCCCGAGGCCGGCGCCGAGCACGGTGGTGACGGCGGCACTCAGCGAGGGCGCCGCGGCGGGCTTCTTCCCACGGTTCGGATCGGGCGAGTGGTAGCCGTTCACCGAGACGTCGGCGAGCTCGATCGGGTCGTACCGGTGGGTGGTCTGGGTCTCGCCGGGCGCGGTCGAGGTCGGCGCGGAGTAGTCCAGGCCGAACCGCCGCACGCACCGGGTGACCAGCACGCCCTGCGCGGCGTCGTACTGCCGGAACTGCTCCCCGCTCAGCAGGTAGGCCTCGATGGGCAGGGCCCGGTCGTCCGCCCGGCTCAACCGGGGGACCTCCCCGATCGGGGGCGGGTCCATCGGGCCCAGGGAGGCGGAGGGCGGCGGTGGCGTGGCCGCGGTGCCGGCGGTTCCGGCGGATCCGGAGGCGCAGCCGGCGGTCAGGGCGAGGGTGGCGGTCAGCAGCAGGGCCGGCAGCGAACGGCCACGGCGCGGGGGTGTCATGCGGGACTCCTCGGACACCGGCCCGCGCGATGCCACGGGCGGTCGGGCGGTCGGGCGGTGGGTCGGTGGGGCCGACCCGGGGGCCGGGCCCCCGGGGAATCGGGGGCCCGGCACCCGGTCAGGGCCGGATCAGCGGTTTTCCCAGCTCTGCGAGTGGTTGTTGTTGCGCATGTTGACCGAGCCGCCGTTCCACGGCACGGCGCCCAGGTTCACCCACTGGTCGTGCGGGACGAACTGGTTCGGCCCGGAGTTGCGGATGCTGTACTCGCGGTAGTGCACGCGGAGGTTGAAGTTGTGGTCCATGTTCCACACCGAGGCGGCGTTGTTCAGCACGGGCTGGCCGTTGCCGGCGCCGCCGCCACCGAAGTTGCCGCTGTAGTTGCCGGCCTCGCCCTTGCCGAACTTGGCGCCGGCCCGGTTCGGGCTGTAGTAGAGGCACGCGTCGCCGGTGATGCAGCCGCCGCTGCTCGCGAAGGCCGGCGCCGCGCTGCCGAGCAGCACCGTGCCCAGGGTGGCCGCGGCCAGGATGCCGGCCGCGATCTTCTTGTTCATGTCACTGCCTTTCGATCGATGGATCGGGAATTCCGCATGCCTCGTCATCGAGGGGAGAAGCCATTCCCGGATCAAGGCCGGGCTGTGCACCGCCCGACGGGAAGCGACTCTGCCGCAGCGGTCAGGCCGCTTCGAGGGGCGTGCGCCGCTTTGAGACGTCTCAATCGATCAATGGCTGCTGACCTGCGGTTTGGGAAGTCGATTCGTGTCATTGTGAGACGCCGGAATTTCGGTCGTGGGCGGATTCTGCCCGTTGCTCACCGGTTTCCGATTTCACCGCAGCTGTTCTGTGGCGGGGTTATTTCTGGGGTATTTTCGGGGCGACCTGCGCGACGTAACTCCCTGGTTCCGGAAGTGGAACTAATTACTCCGGTGATTCGCGTGTCCGGATGCTCCCGGAAAGCCCCGTCAACGGCGTCGGGGGAATTCCCGGGAGGCCCGGCCGGGCACGTCGGCGCGTCGGAGGGGTCGACGGCCTCGCGTCGACCGGGGACCTGCGGCTGCTCGCCTGGTAGAAGGGTGTGCGTCGCCCACCGGACGTCGCCCACCGGACGTCGCCCACCGGACGTCGCCCTCCGGGCAGGACAGAACAGGAACGGGAAACATGGAACGTGTGACTGGCATCGGCGGCTACTTCCTGCGCGCCGCCGACCCGGAGGCCCTGGCCGCGTGGTACCGCGACTGCCTGGGTCTGGACGCCGACGAGCACGGCCTGTGGCAGCAGGACGCCGGGCCGACGGTCTTCGCGACCTTCGAGTCCGGCACCGACTACTTCGGCCGCCGCACCCAGCAGACCATGCTCAACTTCCGCGTCCGCGACCTGGACGCGATGCTCGCCCAGCTCCGGGCCAAGGGCGCGGACGTGGCCGAGGAGGGCGAGGACATGGAGGGCGTCGGCCGCTTCGGCTGGGTCACCGACCCCGAGGGCAACCGCATCGAGCTCTGGCAGCCCGCCTGATCCCTCGGGCGGGCCCGTCCGTCGGGCCCGCCCATGACCTGCTCGGGACTCAGGCCGCGACGGCCTCGACCACCGACAGCACCGTGGGCGTGGGGATCACCCGGGACAGCCGCAGTCCGGCCCTGCCGAACAGCTCCGCGAAGTCGGCCTCGGTGCGCTCACGGCCGGTGAGGGAGGCCATCATCATCAGGTCCAGCGCCTTCGACTGGTGGGGCGCGTTGCCCGGCGGGACCACGGCGTCCAGGACGAGGATCCGCCCGCCCGGACGCAGGGCGCGGCGGCAGTGGCCGAGCAGGGTCACGCAGCTGTCGTCGTCCCAGTCGTGGGTGATCCGCTTGAGTAGGTGGACGTCGCCCGACGGTACGGAGGAGAAGAAGTCGCCCTCCTGCGGTGTCCAGCGGCCCGCGATCTGCCCGTGCGCGCCCAGCCGGTTCCCGGCGAGGACGTGCGAGCGGTCGTAGAGCACGCCCGCCAGACCGGGGTTGCGGAGCAGCACCTCCAGCAGCAGACCGCCGTGGCCGCCGCCGACGTCCACGACCGTGCCGCTCGGCGGGAAGGCGTAGGCGGCCGCGATGGGCGCGTTCTCCGGGTCGGACATCGCCGCCATGCCGACGTGGAAGACGGCCGCGGTCCGCTCGTCCTTGGCGAAGTGGTCGAAGAACGGCACGCCGAACAGCTTCTCGAACGCCGTTGTGCCCTCGGTCAGGCAGTGCGTCAGCTCCCCGGCCGGCCGCCACATGGTCCGGTCGGTCAGCATCTGGACCGCCGTCCGCGCGGAGTACGGGACGTCGCTGCGCAGGGCCTGCCCGGCCTCGGTCAGCGTGAAGCGGCCCCGCTCGTCCTCGGCCACGATGCCGCGGGTGGCGAGCAGCCGCAGCACCCGGTGCAGATTGCGGGCGTCGGTGCCGGTCGCGACGGCGAGCTCGGCGGCGGAGGCGGGGCCCTTCACGAGGTGGTCGGCGACCCCGACGTCGGCGGCGGCCCGGAGCGCGGCCGGGAACAGGAAGCCGAGCGCCTCGTCGACCAGGAAGGCGGCGGAGCTCCGCAGCCCGTCCTCCCGGTCGGTGCCGCTCGCCGCAATCTCTGTCCGCTCGCCGTCGCCGTGTCCCGCGTCCTGGCTCATGCCGTTTTCCTTCCGCTGCTGTCCGTCCGTGGATCCGCCCGCCCCGGAGACTGCCCATGAGTAACCGTTCCAACACCCAGCGCGACGGATCCCCGCTGCCCGGCAGGCCGGCCGCGCGGGGAGGTCGCGGACGACGGGACTCGCCGCGTCCCACCGGGCCGTTCCAGGCGCCAGCGAATCCGCAGGTCAGAGGGGGTGGAATCGTTCCAGCGTGCCGGATCGGCGGGAAAGCCTGGCCGGTGGGACGGACGGCGGGTCAGAGTGCTGCTCAGCGGGGCGCCGACGGTGGCGCCGACCGCCTCTCTCATCCGCTCATCGCTTACGGGGATCCCTCATGTCCACTCGCCGTGCTCTGTTCGTTCCGGCCGCGCTCGTCGGCGCCGTCCTCACCCTGACCGCTTGCGGGCCCGACGACCTGGCCGGTTCGCCGAAGCCCGCCGCGCCCAACACGGCCGGTCCGGTTCCGGCCGGGGCGGACCCGGTCGGTCCGGTTCCTACGGCGTCGAAGCCTGCCGGCGGGCCTCAGCCCGCCGCGGAGCCGACCACGGCGGCGCCCAAGGGCGGGGGTGCCGGAAGCACCGCCGCGCCCGCTGCCCCCGCCGCTCCGGCCGCGCCTTCTGCCGCTGCCGCGTCCGCCGGTGGCGGCATCGCCGACGGCGACTCCTACGCCTACACCCACCCGTGCGAGGGCAAGAGCCTGACGGTGCGGGTGACCGTCCGCCCGGCGGCGCCGACCCAGCGGGTGATCGAGGTCCGCAACCAGGGCCCGCAGGCCTGCGGGCTGAGCTACTACCCGCTGGTCAGCCTTGGCGACTCGCACGCCGCGGACCGGAGCAAGGACGTCACGCCGCTGGTCCCCGGCGGGTTGGGCGGTGCCCCGGCCTACCCGCTCGGGGCCGGGCGGACGGCGTACGCCGTGATCGACCTGAACCCCGGCGACGCGACCACCGGCACCGCCGCCGGGATCGACGAGATCAACGTGCTGGCCGACGGCGACCACATGCCCGCCGCGGAGACGCGCAACTTCCCCCTCGACCCCGGCGCGAAGGTGCTCAAGCCGAAGCTGGGCCTGTACCGGAGCACGGTCGCCGACGCGGCGGCCTCCGCCGCCACCGCGGACCACCGGCGGCCCTGAGCGCGGCCCTGAGCGCGCCGCGCGCCACCCGGGATTGGAGGTCCCGGAACGGCAACCGGTACCGTGAGCTGCGGGTTCGGCGGGGAGTCGGGCCGGGGCGCGGTGCGGGGAGTCAGAGTAATGGGTGTGGAGACCGACGAGTTCGCCGGCATGTTGCGGGCACTGAAGGAACGGTCGGGCCACAGCTACGGGGTGCTGGCCACCCGACTGCACGCCAGCACCTCCACCCTGCACCGCTACTGCAACGGTGCGGCGGTCCCCGCCGAGTACGCGCCGGTGGAACGGTTCGCCCGGGCGTGCGGGGCGTCCGCCGCCGAACTCGTCGAGCTGCACCGGTGCTGGATCGTGGCGGACGCGGCACGGCGCCGCGAGGCGGGGGCGGCGGCGTCCAAGCCGCAACCGGCCCGGGCGGCGACCACGTTGGCGCCGGAGGCTGCGGAACCGGCTCCCGGTCAGCAGCCGGCACCCGCGCCGGAGCCGCAGGCCGACCCGGTGACAGTCACCACGGTGCCGTCCCCGGGCCCCTCGGCCCGTCCCGGTCGGCGGCGGTCCCGGGTGGTGCTCGGCGCGGTGGCGGTGGTCGGCTTGGTCGTCGCCGTACCGGCGGTCGTGCTCCAGGGCCGCGCCGAACCCTCCGCCACCGCCTCCGCCGAGCCCCCGAGCGTGTCCCCGACCTCGTCCGCGCCCCCGAGTTCGCCGTCCCCCGCGCCGGCCGCCTCGACCCCGGCCGCCTCGACGCCGGCGGCCTCGACGTCAGCCACTGCGGCCCCGGTCGACGAGACCTCAGCGCCCTTCCACGTCAACGTCCTCACCGACAACTGGGGCAGCCCCTGCGGCCAGTGGTTCCTCTCGCCCCGGCCCCCGGGCCAGGTGACCGTGCCGCCGGACTCCTCCGCGGACAGCGACAGCTGGGCGGCCGCCCAACAAGCCGTCCCCGGAGGCCACCTGCGTCTGCAACTGACCGCGCAGGGCGCCGACGCCACCCCGGTCGTCCTGCACGCCGCGTACATCCAGGTCGTCAGCACGCAGCCGGCACCCAAGGGGAACGCCTACACCCCCGGTTCCGGCTGCGGCGGCGCCCTCACCCCGGCGGCCTTCGCGGTGGACCTCGACGCGCCCGCGCCCCGGGCCGTCCCCGTCCCGGCGGAGGGGACCACGGGCAAGTCGGCCCTCTCGAACTTCCCCTACCGCGTCTCCGCGACCGACCCGCAGGTCCTCAACGTCGACGCGACCACCGCCTCGCAGGACGTCTCCTGGAACCTCTACCTGGTCTGGAGCAGCGGCGACCGCCAGGGCCGGCTCCGGGTCGACAACCACGGCCGCCCCTTCCACACCGTCGGCATCCGGGACGCGCCCGCGTACTCCTACAACGGCAAGAAGTGGTCCCCGACCCAGCCCGACCTCTGAGCCCGCGCCCGCCCCCGCCCCCGCCCGCCCCGCTCGCGCTCACCCGACCAGGCGTAGCCAGGCCGAGGCGAGGGCGGCGTGGCCGGCGGCCGTCGGGTGGACGCCGTCTGCGGACCAGTGCTCGGGGCCGGTCGTCGCGGCGAGTTCGGCGAACATGCCGTCCGCGGCGAGCAGGTGCGCGCCGTACCTGCGGGCGAGTTCGCGCACGGCCTGGATCTTCGGGTCCAGATCGGCCCGCCATTCCTTGCGGACCTCCTCGTCGACCAGGGCGTGACCGGCCTCGACGGTGCCGCTGATCGGCAGGAGGAACGGTTCGACGAGGATGAGGTCCGTGCCGGCCTCGGCCAGTGGCGCGAGCAGCCGGTCGTAGCCCGCCGCGAACTCCTCGGCGGGGATGACCCGGCCGTCCGGCGCGGTCGTGTGCCAGCCCACGTCGTTGATGCCGACGAGGATCGACACCACGTCCGGGCGCGCGTCGAGCACGTCCGCCTGCCACCGGGCCTCCAGGTCCATCACCTTGTGGCCGGCGACCCCGGTGTTCAGCCAGGTGACGGGCCGGTCCGGGTGCCGGAGGCCCCATTCGCCCGCGACGCGCAGCGGATAGCCGAAGCCGAGGCCGTCCGCGCTCTCCAGCCGCCAGCCGTCGGTGATCGAGTCTCCGGTGAACATCACCGTGCTTCCCGGGCGGAGAGTGATCGTCATGAGTACTCCTTCTGCGTTCTTCGTTCGGGTTGGAGGGAGACGGGCGCTCACCGGGAGCGTTGCCGCGCGAGCGGATTTCAGACCTCGGCGGAGGAAGCCGCTCGGACGGCTCCGCCGGTGCTTGCGGGCTCGGGGGCCGCCGGCTGGTCGGCCACCGGCTCGGGGCGGCCGGGCAGGAGCAGGCAGAGCGGCACGGCGACGGCGGTGAGCGCCAGCGCCCACCAGAAGGCGGTGCCGAAGCCCTCGGCCAGCGCGTCCGGGGTGCGGGCGGCGCGGGTGCCGTGCTGGAGGACGACGGAGAGGAGGGCGATGCCCACCGAGCCGCCGAGCTGCTGGGCGACCCGGGTGATCATGCTGGCGTCGGGGATCTCCCGGTGCGCCAGTCCGACGTAGGCGGCGCCCATCGGCGCGATCATGGCGGCACCCAGCGCGATACCGCGGACGAACAGCGCCGCCATGAGCAGCACCGCGCTGCTGTCGGCGGTGACGAAGGCGAACGGCACGGTGGTCACGGCGACCAGCGCGAACGCCGCGACGGCGACCCCGCGCGGGCCGACGCGGTCGGTGTACCGCCCCGCCAGCCCGCGGGCGAGGAGCGCGCCGGCCCCCTGCGGGACGAGCAGCAGTCCGGCGCCGAGCGCGTCCTCGCCGCGGACCTGCTGGAAGTACAGGGGGAGCAGCATCATCGACCCGTACAGGGCGATGCCGCCGAGGAAGAGCAGGGTGGCGGAGGAGGCCACCGCGCGGTGGCGGAACAGCCGCACCTGGACGAGCGCGCCCTCGGGGCGGGCCAGTGCCCGGGCGACGAAGCCGGCGACCAGCGCGAATCCGCCGATCAGCGGGGCGAGGACCTCGGCGTCGGCGAAGCCCGCGCTGCCCTCGACCCGGGAGAGGCCGTACACGAGGGCGGCGCAGCCGGGGGAGAGCAGGAGCAGGCCGAGGAGGTCGAGGGGCGCGCCCGGGCGGTCGGGCGCGGGTCGGTCGTCGGGCAGGTGGCGCAGGGCGAGCAGGGCGCCGACGGCGCAGAAGGGGATGTTGACGAGGAACAGCCAGCGCCAGTCGGCCAGATGCAGGATCAGGCCGCCGAGGACGGGGCCGAGGATCGGTCCGAGGGCGGTGGGCACGCTGATGACGGCCATGACCTTGCCGATGTTCCGGCCCCGGGCCGCCTGGATGAGCAGCGTGGCCATGAGCGGCATCATGATGCCGGCCGCGGCGCCCTGGAGGACGCGGAAGGCGATCAGGCCGGCCGCGTCCCAGGCCAGCGCGCTCAGGACCGAGCCGAGCAGGAACACGCCCAGGGCCGCGATCCACAGGCGTCGGCCGCCGAGCCGGGCCTGCGCCCATCCGGCGAGCGGGACGGTGACGAACACGGCCAGCAGGTAGCCGGTGCCCACCCATTGGACGGTGGACAGCGGGGCGTCGAGTCCCTTGGTCAGGTCGTCGAGCGCGACGCTGACGATGGTGGTGTCGAAGACGACGGCGAGGGCGCCCACGATGAGGGCGATCGCCATGCGCCACACGGCGGGATCCACCCGATCGGGGGTGGAGGGGTTCGGAGTACTCATGGGCAACAGCCACCTTTAGATACGCGGGTCTATCTTACGGCCGTCAGAGTAGGGCGCTAGAATAAGAAAGGCAAGTCTTTCCAACGGAGGGGTGCATGACCGAACGACGCCGCGGACCGGCACTGGAGAAGGCGCTCCTCGACGCGGCCTGGGCGGAACTCGCGGAACACGGCTACGCCCGGTTCACCATGGACGCCGTCGTCAAGCGCGCCGGCACCAGCCCGCCCGTCCTCTACCGCCGCTGGGCCAACCGCGACGAACTCGTCCGCGCCGCCGTCGCCCACACCCTCCGGGCTTCCCGCGTCGCCCTCCCCGACACGGGAAGCCTGCGCGGGGACGTCCTGGCCCTGCTGCGGGAGCTCAACTCCGGGACCCGCGTCCGGCTCGTCACCGTGATGAACCTGCGCCTGGCCGACTACCACCGCGAGACCGGCACCAACCCCGCCGAGCTGCGCGACCCCCTCCTGACCGGCCGGGCGGAAGCCCTCGACGAACTCTTCGCCCGCGCCGTCGCCCGCGGCGAGGTCCGACCGGAACGCCTCACCGAACGCCTCAAGTCCCTCCCCTTCGACCTGCTGCGGCACGACATCCTCACGACCTTCGCCCCGGTCCCCGACGACGCCCTCGAAGAGATCGTCGACACGGTCTTCCTGCCGCTGGTCCGTTGATCCGCTGGTCCGTTGATCCGCCGGCCACCGCGGTCGGCGGACCGAAAACCGCTTGAGCTCCGGGTGGCGATGTGGCAGGCTCGCCCGCCGTGAACAAGATCACCGGGGCGCGGACTCCGGTGACCCGCACGTACCACGGAGGACGGATGGCATCGGTCAAGCAGGTCCAGGTCACCTTCGACTGCGCCGAGCCGGAGCGCGTCGCCCGGTTCTGGTGCGAGGTGCTCGGCTACGTCGCCCCGCCGCCGCCGGAGGGCTTCGACACCTGGGACTCCTTCAACCGCTCGCTGCCGCCCGAGCGCCGCGGCGCGGCCTTCGCCTGCAAGGACCCCTCGGGCGTGGGCCCGCGCCTGTACTTCCAGCGCGTCCCCGAGGGCAAGGTCGTCAAGAACCGGGTGCACCTCGACGTCCGGGCCGGCACCGGCCTCGTCGGCGAGGAGCGCCTCGCCACCCTCCAGGCCGAGTGCGACCGCCTGGTCGCGCTCGGCGCGGTCTGCGTGCAGGTCCTGTACGCCGACGAGGAGAACGAGTCGTGCATCGTGATGCAGGACGTCGAGGGCAACGAGTTCTGCCTCGACTGACGGCGCCCGCCCCTCGGTCGCTCCGGCCTCAGTGGAATTGTCAGTGGTGCTGGCGATGATGTCGTCCATGAACGCCGCTCTGCTCACCCCCGGCGACTACGCCGATGCCGTCGCCACCGCCGTCCGGGCCGCCGCCGCCTACTACGGGGACGGCACCACCCCGCTCGGCGACGACGAGTACGACGCCCTGGTGCGCGCCATCGAGACCTACGAGCAGGCGCACCCGGGCGAGGTGCTGCCCGACTCGCCCAGCGGGAAGGTCGCCGCCGGGGCGGTCGTCGGCGACGTGCCGCACACCGTGCCGATGCTCTCGCTGGACAACGTGTTCTCCGCCGAGGAACTCGCCCAGTGGGCGAGCGGACTGGACCGGCGGCTGGGCCGCCCGGTGGCCGCCTGGTGCGTCGAGCCGAAGCTCGACGGCCTGGCGGTGGCCGCCCGCTACCGCGCCGGACGCCTGCAGCAGATCCTCACCCGCGGCGACGGCCTCGCCGGCGAGGACATCAGCCACGCCGCCGACGCCGTCCTCGGCCTGCCCGCCGCGCTCACCGAGCCCGTCGACGTCGAACTGCGCGGCGAGGTCCTCCTGACCCACGAGCAGTTCGAGCACGCCAACCGGATCCGCACCGAGCACGGCGCCGAGCCCTTCGCCCACCCCCGCAGCGGCGCGGCCGGCACCCTGCGCGCCAAGGACCGCCCCTACCGCGTCGAACTGACCTTCTTCGCCTACGGCGCCGTCGGCCTCGACGAGGACCTCACCCACAGCGCCCTCCTCGAACGGCTCGCCGCCCTCGGCGCCCACACCGCCGCCACCACCGCGGCCCACCCGCTGCGCTGCGCCACGATCGAGGAGGTGCAGCAGCGCATCGACGAGATCGTCGCCCTGCGCTCCGCCCTGCCCTTCGGCATCGACGGCGTCGTGGTCAAGGCGGACGCCGCCGTGGACCAGCGGGACGCCGGCTCCGGCTCGCGCGCGCCGCGCTGGGCCGTCGCCCGCAAGCTCGCCGCCGAGCACAAGGTCACCCGACTGCTCGACGTCGAGTGGAACGTCGGCCGCACCGGCATCATCGCCCCGCGCGCCGTCCTTGAACCCGTGGTCATCGACGGCGTCACCGTCACCTACGCCACCCTCCACAACCCCGCCGACATCACCCGGCGCGACCTCATGATCAACGATCAGGTCTTCGTCTACCGCGCCGGCGACGTCATCCCCCGCGTCGAGGCGCCGCTCACCGACCAGCGGACCGGTGACGAACGCCCGATCGCCTTCCCCGAGGTCTGCCCCCGCTGCGGCGACGCCATCGACCGGGAGGAGCAGCGCTGGCGCTGCGTACGGGGCCGCAACTGCCAGGTCGTGGCGTCCATCGGCTACGCCGTCGGTCGCGACCAGCTGGACATCGAGGGACTGGGCGGTACCCGGGTCGTCCAGCTCGTCGACGCCGGCCTGGTGACCGACCTGGCCGACCTGTGGACCCTTACCCGTGAGCAGTTGCTCTCCCTGGAGCGCATGGGCGACACCAGCACGGACAACCTGCTCGCCGCGATCGAGACCGCCCGCAGCCGCCCGCTCAACCGGGTGTTCTGCGCGCTCGGCGTCCGGGGCACCGGGCGCACGATGTCGCGCCGCGTCGCCGCCCACTTCGGTTCCATGGCCGCGATCCGCGCCGCCGACGCCGACACGCTGGCGACGGTGGACGGGATCGGCCCGGAGAAGGCCCGCGTCATCGTCGCCGAACTCGCCGAGCTCGCCCCGCTGCTGGACAAGCTCGCCGCCCACGGCGTCGGCACGGCCGTCACCGAACCCCAGGCCCCCGCCGTGGCGGTCACCGAGGGGCCGGCGGCCGAGGACGGGGCGGGTACGGGCCCGCTCGCCGGCGAGGCCGTGGTCGTCACCGGCAGCATGACCGGCCCGCTCGCCGCGCTCTCCCGCAACGAGATGAACGAACTCGTCGAGCGGGCCGGCGGCAAGGCCTCCTCCTCGGTCTCCAAGCGCACCACCCTGCTGGTCGCCGGGGAGAAGGCCGGATCCAAGCGCGCGAAGGCCGAGGAGCTCGGCATTCGCATCGTCACGCCCGACGAGTTCGCCGCCCTGCTCGCCGACCACCTCCCGCAGGTCTGACGGGCGGGTGCGGCGTCGCTCCGTCGGTCGGCCGGCCTGCGCGGAGCCCGGGCCCGGGTCACACCAGTGCCGCGCCGCCGTCCACGGCGAGCGTGGTGCCGGTGACGTAGGCGTTGGACAGGGCGAACAGATAGGCCGCCGCGGCTTCCTCGGCCGTGCCGACGCGCCGCGTGAGCAGCCCGGACCCGGCGTCCTGGAGGAAGGCCTCCGGGTCCGGGACGCTGCCGTCCCACAGCTCGGTGCGGATCACGCCGGGCTGGACCACGTTGACGCGCAGCGGGGCGAGTTCGACGGCGAGTGCCCGGGACAGGGCCTCGACGCCGCCGGTGATCCCTGCCGCGAGCGCGGTTCCGGGCAGGGGGCGGATCGCGAGGACGCCGGAGCTGAAGGTGATCGAGCCGCAGTCGCGCAGTCGCGGTGCGGCGTAGTTGGCGGAGAGGAAGGCGCCCCAGAACCTGCGCTCGAAGACGGTCCGGGCCTCCTCCGGGGTGGTGTCGACCAAGGGCTTGATCAGCAGGGCTTCGCCCGCGGTGTAGACGAGGTGGTCGAACTCCCCGACCTGCTCGAAGAAGGCGGCGATGGCGTCGCCGTCGGCGACGTCCAGACGGCGGCCCTCGGCCCGCCCGTCCGGCCGCTCGCCCAAGCGCTTCGTCGCGGCGTCGACACGATCCTGACTGCTGGAGGCGACCACGACGTCCGCGCCCGCCGCCACGGCCTGTTGGGCCACCGCGAAGCCGATGCCGGAGGTGCCACCGATGATCACGATCTTCTTGCCGGCCAGAGACATGGGATCCGCTCCTTCGTCGATGCGGCGCCAAGGGCTCGGCACCGCCATGGCACGAACGTACGCCGCCACAGCGAGACGGTGAATGACTGAAGATCTTGATTCCCTGTCATATCGTCTCGCCGCACGGGCGCTAGGGTGGCGCCATGGACATCCTGAGCGACACCCTCGAAGTCCTGCGCACGGGACGCCCGATGGTGACTCGCACCGACGCGCACGCCCCGTGGGCCCTGAAGTTCCAACCCGTCTCGGGAGCCGGATTCCACGTGGTCGTGGAAGGGCGCTGCCATCTGCTGCCGCCGCACGGCGAACCGCTCGCGCTCGGACCGGGCGACATCGTGTTCCTGCGGCGCGGCAGCGGACACACCCTGTGCGACGTGCCGGACCGCGATCCGGTGGACTTCGTACCGGAGCGTGTGGACCGCTCCTCGCCGATCGGCCAGGTCACCGTGGACGGACCGGGGCCGCGCACGGTGCTGGTGTGCGGCGCGTACGCGATCGACGTCGATCGCCCGCATCCGCTGTTCGGCGATCTGCCGGAGGTCATCCACCTCCCCGCGGTGCCCGGCCGCCACCCGGTGCTGCGCTCGGCGGTCGATCAGCTGTGCGCCGAGTTCCACGCGCCGCAGCCGGGCTCGGACGCGGTCGTCACGGCGCTCATCGATCTGCTGCTGCTGTACATCCTCCGGTCGTGGTACGCCGAGGCGCCGACGGAGCGGACCCGGGGTTGGACGGCCGCGCTGACCGACCCGGCGGTCGCCCCGGCCCTGAAGGCGATCCACGACGATCCCGGCCGTCCCTGGACCGTGGAGTCGCTGGGCGCCCGCGCCGGGCTGTCCCGTGCGGCGTTCGCCCGCCGCTTCGCCTCGGTGGTCGGCGAGCCGCCGCTGACCTACCTGACCAACTGGCGGATGGCCACCGCGGCGCGGTTGCTGCACCACTCGCCGGCCCCGCTGAGCACCGTCGCGCAGCACGCCGGGTACACCTCGGAGTTCGCCTTCGCCAAAGCCTTCAAACGACACTTCGGATCGCCGCCGGGCGCCTACCGCAAGCAGGCCAGGACGGCGGGCGGGGGTTTGCAGAAGGACCCCAGGACGACAGGAACGACAGGAGCACACCCGTGACCGACGCGATGTCCTTCCTGCTCCAACGCCTGCACGCGGCCGGCCTGACCGACGCCGTCGCGGCCGAGCCGGCCACCGGAGGCCTCGCCGCGACCGCGGGTCTCGCGCGCCGCGGCGACGGCACGTCGGTGTTCGTCAAGGCGTTCGACGAGGTGTTCGTCGAGGCGTTCGGCGAGCCGCCGTCGTTCGACGCCTTCGCCGCGGAAGCCGAAGGGCTCACCGCGCTGCGCGAGGCGGGCGGCATCGCCACACCCGAGATCATCCTCGCGGACCGCGACCTGCTGGTGCTGTCGGTGCTGCGGCCCCGGCCGGGCACCGAGGCGTTCTGGGAGCAGCTCGCGCACGCGCTCGCCCACCTGCACACCAGCACGCGGCACCCCCGTTTCGGGTGGCACCGGGACAACTGGCTGGGCCGTCGCCGGCAGGTCAACACCTGGGAGGACGACGGGTTCGAGTTCTTCGCCCAGCACCGCCTGCTGCGCTGGCTCGACGAACCCCGCGTCCGGGAGGCGCTCGACGCCGCGGACCGGGCGGCGCTGGAGCGGCTGTGCGACCGCCTGCCCGAACTGCTGCCGGTCCGGCCCGCCTGCCTGACACACGGCGACCTGTGGGCGCTGAACGTCATGGCCACCCCCGACGGGCGGCCCGCACTGATCGACCCGGCCGTGTCGTACACCTGGGCCGAGGTCGACCTGGCCCACCTGTGGACGACGGCACCGCCGCCCGAGGCGCACGTGTTCTTCGACCGCTACGCCGAGCTGACCGGACTCGACCGCGACTGGCGCGACCGCATGCCGATCCTCCAACTGCGCCAGCACCTGGCCGTGATCGCCCAGTTCACCCCCGACTGGGGCGCCGCCGATCTCGTCCGCGCCACCCTCGCCCCGTTCCGGCGGCGGCCCTGAGGTAGCGCCCGTCTTCCAACCCCCGCCTGCCGTCAGGCGCCGAAGTTCAGCGCGTACAGCGAGCGCACCAGGTCGGGGGTGACGAAGTCCATCGGGACGGTGCCGAGCACCGGCCGCGTCGAGCGGTCGAGGCCGCCGAGGTAGCCGCGCAGCTTGGGGGTGATCGCGTCGGCGGCCTGCCGGGGCCAGAGGCCCCAGCCGGAGCTGGAGGTGAAGGTCAGGAAGAGCCGCTGCGGGTCGGTGGCGGCGCGGGCGGCGGTCAGGTGGGCGGAGACCTCCGGCCACTTGCGCGAGTTGAGCTCGAAGACGGTGCCGATGTCGTAGTCGTCCTCGATGTCAGTTCGCCCGCCGCCCCACCGGATGCCGGGCAGGCCGGAGTTGTCGGCCAGCAGGACGACCCGGCCGCGCACCTCGCCGAGCCGGGGGATCCGGTCCTCCGTCCAGAACAGGCCCGGCCAGCGCCGCCGGTAGTCGGCGAAGAGTGCGCCGAACTCGGCGTCGGAGACGGTGGAGTACTCCTGCTTGACCCGCATCACCAGGGCCTCGCCGGGGTGGGCGCCGAGGAACGCCTGGCACTGGTTGAGCACGTCGCCGAAGAAGATCTGCTGGAACACCGGCCCGTGGTGGATCGCCAGGACCCCGTCGACGGCCCGGCATC
This sequence comes from Kitasatospora misakiensis, assembly GCF_042656005.1. Taxonomy (NCBI): domain Bacteria; kingdom Bacillati; phylum Actinomycetota; class Actinomycetes; order Kitasatosporales; family Streptomycetaceae; genus Kitasatospora; species Kitasatospora misakiensis. The sequence continues at coordinate 147,851 of NZ_JBHSOF010000013.1, forward strand.
GGACGTCGAGGAACCGCACCCCGGCCGCCAACTGGTCCGGCACGGACAGGGTCTGCGTCTGCGTCAGCCCTCCGCCGTACAGCGAACAGGTGTCGTGCGTCCCGGGCAGGGTGAGCCGGGCGAGCGAGGCCTGCGCGTCGACGGCCCCCAGCCAGTCGGCACCGCCCGGCACCCCCGCCGCACGGGCCCGCGGCACCCCGGCCGCCAGCCCCGCCACCCCGAGGGCGACCAGCACGGCAGCGCGGCTGAAGGCCCGCCGGCTCATCGGTGTACGCGTGGTCAAGGACACGGCGTGGTACCCCCGTTGGGTGTGAGGGGACAGAACGGAACGAGCGAGTGACATGCTCATTGTCGGGACTCCACCCCACTTTGCCCAGAGGCGGAACCGCTCGGGTCCCCGGTTCCCGCTCCCTTCCGGGCTTCCGGACACCCTCCGGCCGCCGGACCGGTCGGCGAGGTCCGGGTGGAATTCCGCGCATCGTTGGTGCGCGACGTGTCAGGATGCCCACCATGTCCAGTCGCGCGCTGAGTTTCGGAACGAAGGCGGAAGCCTACGAACGCTTCCGGCCCGGGTACCCCGCAGAGCTCTTCGAGCTGGTGGCGGCGTACGCGGGTCGGCCGTTCGGCGCCGCGCTGGAGATCGGGGCCGGGACCGGGAAGGCGACCCGGCTGTTCGCCGGACGGGGGGTCGCGGTCACCGCGACCGAGCCCGACGGGGCGATGCTCGCCGAGTTGCGCCGACATGTGCCGGCCGACGTCACGACGGTGCGGGCCGCGTTCGAGGAGCTGCGACCGGGCGCGACGTACGGGCTGGTCTACGCGGCGGCCGCGCTGCACTGGACGGAGCCGGAGGGGCGGTGGGCGCGCGTGGCCGCGCTGCTGGAGCCCGGCGGTGTGTTCGCCTCCTTCGGCGGACCGGTCCAGCTGGCCGACCCGGCGGTGGCGGAGGCCGTCCGCGCGGCACGGGCGCCGTTCCTGGAGAGCGACGACGTCCCGTCCCCCGACGGGACCCCGCCGGGGCAGCACCTGCAGTGGCCGGGCACCGAGCTCCAACGGTCCGCGTGGTTCACCGACGTTCAACAGTCCCTTCTCGAACGGCGCTTGACCGTGGGCGCCCGCGACTACGTCGGCCTTCTGTCGACCGTCTCCGCCTATCTCGTGCTGCCGCCCCCGGAGCAGGAGGAGGTGTTCCGCCGGATCCTGCGGGTCCTGCCGGAGGCGGTCGAGATCGCCGCCGACGTCACCGTCCACCTCGCCCGTCGCCGCCCCGAGGCGTAGCGCCGATCCCGCCGGACCCCTTTCCTTCTGCGGCAACTCGACTACGCTCGCCAGGGTCACGGCCATGATCGAACGAGGGGGTACACCCATGGCGTACGACACCGGTGCGAGGGTGCGGCTGACCAGGGATGTGCAGGTCACCGGGCATGGCACAGCGGGCGGGGCAGGGGGCCCCGGCCCGCTCTTCCTGGGCGGGGGTCTGGCGGGCACCGTCACGGGCGTCGGGACGCAGGCCGGCGGCGGCGGGGGCCGGGACTACGTCGCGGAGTTCGACCAGCAGGTCCGCGGCGTCCCGCTCACGGGCTTCGCGGCCGGCCTGGTCGATGACCTCCGTCAGAAGGTCGTCCGGGCGCAAGCGGCCGGAGCCGGAGGCGGCGTCGGCCCCGGAGCCGGCACCCGGACCGTCTACCGGGTGCGCTTCGAGAACGGGTTCGTTCTCGACGGTCTCGAAGAGGACGCGTTGACCCCGGCCTGAGCAGCCCCAGGCGCCGCACCGGCCACCACGCCGGTGCGGCCGCTCCTCAGCCCGGGTAGGTGAGCGAGCCCAGCGGAGGGCAGGGGACGAGGGTGGTGTCGGCGCCGGGGCGTTCGACGAAGGCCCGGGCCTCGGCGGCCCGCAGGCGGCGCTCGTCCAGGTCGTCGGCGTACCAGGCGTCGTGCCTCGCGCGGGTGTAGTCCCAGGTGTCGTCGATGAGGCTGAGGCTGGTGTTCCCGGCGCTGCGCTGGAACTCCGCCTTCACGGCGGCCTGCTGGAGCGCGGTCTGGACGGCGGCGACGTCGATCCGGGTGATCAGGAGCCCGAGGGTGTCGGGTTCACGGGTCGGCAGGGGCGCCTGCGGGAGCAGGGACACCCCGGTGTCGAGGCGGCCTATGTTGTCGACGCTCGCCTGTTGGGCCTCCCGCACCATGGTCCGCATCTCCCGGTGCAGCCAGAGGAGTTCGTCGAAATCGGCCTGGGTGATGCGCATCAGCCCGTACAGCGCCTGGAAGCGGGGATCCCGGTGCAGCGGCAGCATGAGGGGCGTGTGGAGCGACAGGCAGTCGTTGTAGCCGCCCGACACCGCGGCCTCCAGGTGGTGGATGGCCGGCTCCGCCTCGCCCTGGGCCCACGCCAGCTCCGCGAGGCTCGCGTGGCCCGAGGCGGCGATCCAGGCAGCGTCGGGGCCGAGCGCGGCGGCGCGCGCGATGACGTCCTGGAGGCCCCTGGCCCCGGCCGCGGGGGATCCCTCGGTGAGGATCTGCACCAGTACTTCGTGCAGACGGGTGACCAGTGAGTTGACGGTGTCGACCATGGATCTCCTCGGACCTCGGTGGTGAAGAGCGGTGAAGAGCGGTGAAGAGCTGTAGGGGGCCTGCCCCGGGGCGCCGCGTCCGCGGCAACCCCCGTGGAGAGGACGGACGGCCGGCGCGGGCGGTTCCTGAGCCAAGATCAATGTCCGCGAAAAGCCTCTAGTGTTGTCGCCCGGTAGCGGGGCGGAGGGCCCTGCCGGGGAACGAACGGGGGATGTCGATGAGACTGCGTCGACGAACGGCCGCGGGCCTGGTGACGGTGCTGACCGTGTTCGGCGGCGGGAGCGTCGGTACGCCGACGGCAGGGGCGGCCGTCGTCCAGCCGGTGGACGCGAGTGCGAGCCCACAGGCGCGGGCGGTGCTGAACTGGCTCACCCAACTGCCCGACCGGGGGCTGCGGAGCCGGACGGCCTCCGGGTTCTTCGCCGGCTACAGCGGCAGCGCCGCGGCCGAATCGGGCAAGGACTTCGCCACCCAGTACCGTGACGTCGCCGAACTCGCCGACCGGACGGGGCAGTTCCCGGCCGTGCTGGCCTGCGACTACGCGAGCGCCTGGAACGCCGCCCAGGCGCCGACCGCGATCAATACCGACTGCGACACCGAGTTGATCGAGCACGCCGGGCGCGGCGGACTGGTCTCGGTCAGCGTCCACCTGCCGAACCCGGTCGCGGGCGCCGACTGGCGGACCCCGCTGCCGCAGCCGACGTTCCGTCAACTGTCCGACCCGGCCAGCGCGTCCGGCCGGGCCTGGCGGGCCGAACTCGACGACATAGCCGCCGGGTTGCGACGGCTGTCCGACGCCGGGGTGCCGGTGCTGTTCCGTCCCTTCCACGAGATGAACGGTGACTGGTTCTGGTGGGGCCGGCAGGACCCGGCGGACTTCGCGGCGTTGTGGCGCGGTACCTACGACTACCTGACCACCGCCAAGGGCCTGCACAACCTGCTGTGGACGTACGCGCCGAACTGCGGCTCCGGCGACCCCGCGGCCTACTGGGTCGGCCGGGCGTACGCCGACGTGGTCGGGTTGGACTGCTACACGGCCGACCCGTCGGCGATCACCGGGTACGAGCGGCTGGTCGAACTCGGCAAGCCCTTCGCGTTCACCGAGATCGGCCCCGGCTCGGGCGCCGGCGGCACCTTCGACTACGAGCGGTGGGTGAAGGCCCTGCACGAGCGCTTCCCGCGCACCTCCTACTTCCTGGCCTGGAACAACGAGTGGAGTCCGGCCCGGAACGTCAACGGCGCCAAGCTGATGAACGACCCGTGGACGGTCAACCGGGGCGCGGTCGACCTCGCCTCCGCTCCGGTGGACAACCCGCCGGTGGTGTACCAGGACTTCGAGAGCGGCACCGAGGGCTGGAGCGGCTGGCACCTCGCAGACGGCCCGTGGCAGGTCACGGAGTGGTCCGCGCACGGCAACGGCTCGCTCAAGGCCGACGTGGACCTCGCCACCGGCCCCGCCTACCTCAACAAGGTCAGCCCGCTCGACCTCTCCGGGGACACCGTGCTCAGCGTCGACGCCAGCACCGCACTCTGGGGCGACCAGGCGAGCGGCAGCCGCGCCAAGCTGTACGTGCGGACCGGCACCGGTGACGCCTCCGGCTGGACCTGGACCGACTCGGGTGCCGTCACCGTCGACACCAAGCCCAACCGGCTCGTCCTCGACCTGACCAAGGTCCCCGACCGGGCCCATGTCCGGGAGATCGGTGTCGAGTTCACCCCCGCGGCCGGGGCGACGGGCCGCTCCGCGGTCTACCTCGACGACGTGCGGCGCGGCGGCCTGCTGGCCGGCTTCGAGAACGGCACCGAGGGCTGGTCCGGGTCCGGTACGGCGGCCGGGCCCTGGGCGGTCGCCGACGAGGGCGCGGCCGAGCGGCGCAGCGCGCTCAAGGCGGACGTCGAACCCGACCGGGGCACGGTGTACCTCCGGCGGACGGCCCCCGCGGACCTGACCGGTGCCACCGTGCTCACCGTCGCCGCCGGCACCGCGCCCTGGGGCGACCAAGCGGCCGGTACCACCGCCAAGTTGTACGTCCGGACCGGCACCGGTGACGCCTCCACCTGGACGTGGAACGAGAGTTCGGCCGTCACCGTCGGCCCGTACGGGAAGCCGCTGCGACTCGACCTGGCCGGGGTGCCCGACCTCGCCCATGTCCGCGAGGTGGGCGTGGAGTTCACCCCCGCCCCCAACGCGACCGGTCGCACCGCCGTCTATCTGGACGGCCTGACCAGGTGGAGTTGACCGGGTCGATCCGATCGGGTCGGTCCGACCGTCAAGCCGGTCCGGAGACGCGTGGGAACGCGTGCGCAACTCCGGGGCGCACCCTGCCTGTCGGCGTCTGTTGTGCATCAGGTTGGGATTTGGTGGGATGCGAGGACAACAACGGGGCAGGATGTCTGCCACGGGGCCCACGTTCGTGTTGAGCAGGTCCCCACAGTGGGGTAGCGAGTGTGCAAGCCCAACGGCCGATGTGTGGACCGACGAAACGAGGAACCGTGACAGAAAGCCGCTTCGGTGACGTCATTGCCCGCCTGGAGACGGAACTCCCCGACATCGAGGCGCGCAGGCGACTTCTGGAGGACGAACTGACGTCCGTCGTTTCCCAGGAGAACGCCGTACGCGGCGCCATCGAGAGCCTGCGCGCCCTCGCCGACGTTCCCCTCGCCGACGCTCCCCTCGCCGGGGAGCCGGAGGCGGCCACGGGCGGCGGCGAGGAGGTCGGGGCCACGGCGGACGGCGAACCCGCGAAGGCCGTCGAGGGAGCCGAGGGCGCGGAGGCCCCGACTCCCTTGGAGGAGCCGGTCGTTGCTCCGGAACCGGCCGCCGAGAAGCCGGTGGCCGAGAAGGCCGTAGCCAAGAAGACGACGGCCAAGAAGGCGACGGCGAAGAAGGCCGCCGCCAAGAAGGCCCCGGCGAAGAAGGCGGCGGTCAGGAAGGCCGCGGCGAAGCAGGCGGTCGCCGAGGAACCGGTCGCCAGCCAGCCGGTTGCCGAGGAGCCGGTCGCCCAACCGCCGGTCGCCGAGGAGCCGGTGGCGGAACAGCCGGTCGCTGAGAAGACCGCTGCCCGGGCCACGACCAAGAAGGCCCCGGCGAAGCGGTCGGTCGCCGAGAAGTCCGCGACGGAGAAGTCCCCGACCGAGAAGTCCGCCGTCGAGAAGTCTCCCGCGAAGAAGGCGGCGCGCAAGGTGGCGAAGAAGGTGGCCAAGAAGGCCGCCCCCGCCGCTCCCGCCGCCGACACGCAGCCCGCAGGGGAGGAGCAGGCCGGGGCGGCGACGGGTGCGTCGACGGCCGTGCGTCGCGTGGTCGGTGCCACCTCCGAGAAGGTGCTGGAGGTGCTCGGCGCCGCCGGTGCGCCGCTGCGCGCCCGCGACGTGACGGTCCAGCTGGAGATCGACGCCACGCCGGGCAACGTGAACACGGTCCGCACCATGCTGGAGCGACTGGCCAGGGCCGGCCGGGCGCAGCGCGTGGACCGGGGCCTGTACGCGCGTCAGGAGGGCTGACCGCCCGCGCCCACGGTGGTCACGCCCGGCCCGCTGCCGACCATCGGCAGCGGGCCGGGCGCGCAGGTGATGACCCCGGATCCCGGACCGGCGGCGTGCGGCGTGCGACCGGTGTCACGGTGCGGCGCCGGTCGCGTCCGCGGCCCGGTCGACCTGTTCACGCACCCGGGAGAGGAAGGCCCGCACCTCGGCGGCGGGCAGTGCGGCGGCGGCCGGGCGCGGTAGTTCGAAGCTGTGCAGCGCGGCCTCGATCAGCGGCCGGAAGTCGGGATCGGTGGCGGCGATCCGTCGGCCCGCCGCGCGTTTGGGCGTCCAGCGGCCGGTACGGCAGTACACCAGCGCGCGGCAGCCGTTGAGCACCCGGTTGTCCGCGAGGTGGCCCTCGCCGTCGGTGTGCTCGCGCACGCAGGCGCGCAGGGCGGCGAACAGGGCGGCGGGGTCGGGCTCCGCGATCACCTGGTGCGCCGGGCGGCCCCACAGGGTGAGCGCGTTCCGGTGGGTGATCGAGCGGTCGATGACGAACCAGAACGCCGGGGTCCCCGCGGCGTCGTGATCGGCCCGCTCCGGGAGCAGCGGGCCGGTGTTGAGGTTCAGCAGGTACCCGGCGGCGCCCGACGGGCGGTTCGCGAAGTCGGCGTCGTACACCACCAGTTCCAGGCCGGCCGCCGGGCAGGGGAGCCGCGGGTGGGCGAGTTCCCGGGCGAGCTCCCGCAGGGTCTCCGGTGGTACGTCCGGTTCGACGACGACCGTCACGTCCACGTCGCTACGCCCGTGCCGGTAGTCCCCGAGCGCGACCGAACCGCTCGCCAGCACGCTCACCAGGCGCGGCCCGCAGACGTCCCGGGTGCGGTGGACGAGGTCCGCCAGGTACGCGCCCAGCTCGGGCGGTACCGACCGCCGCTTCTCGGGATCCCGGGTCATGAGGCCAGTGTGCCCCGTCCACGCTCGCCCGACCGGCGCCGTCACCCGACAGTGCGACCCCGCTCGACGACATGGGTCCGCCTCCGACGCCCGGGGCGTCGGAGGCGGGGAGGTGAGGGGCCGTGGAGTTCGGGGCCGTGAGGTCCGGCGGACGGGCCTGTCGGGCTCATGCCGCGGTGGTGAGGGCCGCCCGCTGCGCCTCCGGGCGGACGGCGTGGGCCGGCAGTCGGCGCTCCAGGCGGAGCAGGAGGCCCGCGCCGCCGAGGGTAGCGGCGGCCAGGGCCAGCCAGGGCAGCCGGCTGTCGAGGGCCAGCAGACCGGTGAGCAGCGAGGGGGCGAGGGCGGCGGAGAGCGACCAGGAGAGCTGGTAGGTGGCCATGTACCGGCCGCGGACGGCGGCGGGGGCGGTGGCGGTGACCAGGGCCGAGGCGGCGGGGTTGTGGACGATCTCGCCGAGGGTGATCAGGACCACGACGGCCAGCAGTCCGGCGGTGGTGAAGCGTCCGGCGGCGGGCACCAGCAGGGCCTGGGCGAGGAATCCGGCGGCGAACAGCGCGGCGCCGGTGGCGGCGGCCCGGTTGCGGGTGGTGAACCGGCGGACGGCGATCCCGGCGGGGACGCCGAGGGCCGCGCAGAGCACGGTGTTGACGGCGAAGGAGAGGCCGGCCAGCGAGGCGGAGGCGTGCAGGACGCTCGTCACGTACACCGGGAGCAGCACCGCGAGTGCGGCGTAGCCGAGGGAGATCAGCAGGTTGGCGGTGGCCAGGCCGAGGAACGGGCGGTCGGCCAGGACCGCGCGGTAGCCGGCCTTCCCGCCGCGGGTCTTCCCGCCGCCGGTCCTCACGTCGGTGGCCTTCACGTTGGCGGCCTTCCCGTCGCCGCTTCGGCCGTCCGGGACGCGGCGGACCAGAGCGGCGGCGGCCAGGAAGCTGACGGCGTTGAGCAGCGCGGCAACGGTGTAGCCGCCGTCGCCGGCCAGGCCGACGAGCAGGGTGGCGAGCAGGCTGCCGGCGCCGAGGCCGGCGTTGGCGAGGCTGCGGCTGAGGGCGTTGACGCGCTCCAGGGCGCTGCCGGAGGTGAGTTCGCCGATCCTGGCCTGCTGGACGGCGGGGTAGCCGCGGGTGGCCACGGCGGTGATCAGGGTGACGGCGATGAAGGCGGGCAGCGCGGCGGCGAAGGGGTAGACGGCGAACCCGGCGGCCCGGACCAGGTGGAGGGCGATCTGCATGCGGCGGGCGCCGAACCGGTCCACCGCGCTGCCGACCAGCGGCAGCGCGACCATCGCGGCCAGGCCGGTGGTGGTGAGGACGAGGCCGATGACGGCCAGCGGGAGGTCGGTGACGTGGCGGAAGAAGACCAGGCTGAACGGCACGTACATGCCGTTGCCGAGGGCGTCGATGGCCAGGGCCGTCATCAGGCTGCGTTCGCCGGGGAAGCCCTGGCTCCTTTTTGAAAGCATGTAAGTAACTTAGCACTAAGCGAATCACTGTCAAGCGGCTTCCTGGCAAGCGATCCTGTGGAAGACTGGGCCCATGACCACCACCCCCGGCTCCACCCCCGACCCGCACCGCCCCGCCGCCGACCCGGTGGACGCGATCACCGCCCAGTGGCGCGAGGAGCGGCCCGACCTCGCGGACAGCCTGTACGCCATGGAGGCCTTCGGGCGGATCTACCGGCTCGCCCGCGGCATGGGGGAGCGGATGGAGCGCGCGTACGCGCCGTTCGGCATCGGGCGCGGCGAGTTCGACGTGCTGGCCACCCTGCGCCGGTCCGGCGAGCCGTACGCCCTCTCGCCGCGCGAGCTGACCGCCGCTCTGATGCTGACCACCGGCGGTATGACCGGCCGCCTGGACAAGCTGGAGCGGGCCGGCCTGGTCACCCGTTCTCCCGACCCGAACGACCGCCGCGGTCTGCGGATCAGCCTCACCCCAGAGGGCCGGTCCACCGTCGACGCGGCGCTGGCCGCCGGCATCGCCGTCCAGCGCGACACCGTCGAGGCCCTCGGCCCCGAGCGGGTCGACCGGCTCAACGGCCTGCTGCGCGACCTGCTGGCCTCGCTGGGCGACTGACCCTCGGGCCCCCGGGCCCCCGCGTCGTCCTTGCTTGCCCCCGCGCACCGCCCCCGCGCACCGCCCCCGCGCACCGCCCCCGCGTCGTCCTTGCTTGCCCCCGCGCACCGCCCCCGCGCGAGGGCGGCCGCCGAGCGGAGGTGCCCGCGTGTTCTGCCCGCCGTACGGTCCCCGGTGCGGGACCATACGGGCAAAAGGGTAGAAAAACCGAGCAAGGAAGAAGGGGCGGACGTGTCCGGCAGCGAGAGCGAAAACCCAGCAATTCCTTCCCCCACCCCCACGGGGACCCGCCCGAGGACGAACCGCGACTGGTGGCCGAACCAACTCGACCTCCAGGTGCTGCACCAGAACTCTCCCGTCGCCGGCCCGATGGGCGAGGACTTCGACTACGCGGCGGAGTTCGCCACCCTCGACGTCGACGCGCTGAGGCGCGACGTCATCGAGCTGATGACCAAGTCGCAGGACTGGTGGCCCGCCGACTACGGCCACTACGGGCCGCTGTTCATCCGGATGAGCTGGCACGCCGCCGGCACGTACCGCATCGCGGACGGCCGGGGCGGCGGCGGCAGCGGCGCCCAGCGCTTCGCGCCGCTCAACAGCTGGCCGGACAACGCCAGTCTGGACAAGGCGCGGCGCCTGCTCTGGCCGGTCAAGCAGAAGTACGGCCGGAAGATCTCCTGGGCCGACCTGCTGGTGTTCGCCGGCAACTGCGCCATGGAGTCCATGGGGTTCAGGACCTTCGGCTTCGGCTTCGGACGCGAGGACATCTGGGAGCCCGAGGAGATCTTCTGGGGCTCCGAGGACACCTGGCTCGGCGACGAGCGCTACAGCGGCGACCGTCAGCTCGCCAACCCGTTCGGCGCCGTGCAGATGGGGCTGATCTACGTCAACCCGGAGGGCCCCAACGGCAATCCGGACCCGCGGGCGGCCGCCGTGGACATCCGGGAGACCTTCGGGCGGATGGCGATGAACGACGAGGAGACCGTCGCGCTCATCGTCGGCGGCCACACCTTCGGCAAGTGCCACGGCGCCGTCGACCCGTCCTACCTCGGACCGGAGCCCGAGGCCGCCCCGCTAGAACAGCAGGGCCTGGGCTGGCACAACACGCACGGCAGCGGCTCGGGCGCCGACACACTCACCAGCGGACTCGAAGGCGCGTGGACCAGCGAGCCGACGAAGTGGGACAGCGGCTACCTGGACAACCTGTTCCGCTACGACTGGGAGCTGACCACCAGCCCCGCCGGGGCCCGGCAGTGGAAGCCCACCGACCCGGCGGCGCAGACCACCGTGCCGGACGCGCACGACCCGGCGAAGCGGCACGCCCCGATGATGCTGACCACCGACCTCGCGCTGCGCGAGGACCCGGTCTACGAGCCGATCTGCCGGCGCTTCCACGAGCACCCCGACCAGCTCGCCGAGGCGTTCGCCAAGGCCTGGTACAAGCTGCTGCACCGCGACATGGGCCCGGTGTCGCGCTACCTCGGACCGTGGGTGCCGGAGCCGCAGCTCTGGCAGGACCCGGTCCCCGAGGTCGACCACGAGCTGGTCGCGGAGCAGGACATCACCGCCCTCAAGGAGCGGATCGACGGCTCCGGCCTGGGCGTTCCGCAGCTGGTCGCCGCGGCCTGGGCGTCGGCGGCGAGCTTCCGCGGCACCGACATGCGCGGCGGCGCCAACGGGGCGCGGATCCGGCTGGCGCCGCAGAAGGACTGGGAGGTCAACGACGCGCCCGAGGTCGCGGAGACCGTCCGGCGCCTGGCGGAGATCCAGCGCGACTTCAACGGCGCGCAGACCGGCGGCAAGCGGATCTCGCTCGCCGACCTCATCGTCCTGGGCGGCTCCGCGGCGGTCGAGCGGGCCGCGCGCAACGCCGGGCACGCCGTGCCGGTCCCGTTCGCCCCGGGGCGCACGGACGCCTCGCAGGAGCAGACGGACGTGGAGACGTTCGCCGTGCTCGAACCGCGGGCGGACGGCTTCCGCAACTACCTGCGGCCGGGCGAGAAGCTGTCGCCGGAGACCCTGCTGCTCGACCGGGCGAACCTGCTGACACTGACCGCACCCGAGATGACGGTCCTGGTCGGCGGCATGCGGGCGCTGAACGCCGGCTTCCGGGGCTCCCCGCACGGTGTCCTCACGGACCGTCCGGAGGCGCTGACCACGGACTTCTTCGTCAACGTGCTCGACATGGGCACGCGGTGGCAGCCCTCGGAGTCGGAGGCGAACGTCTACGAGGGCCGGGACCGCGCCACCGGCGCCACGAAGTGGACGGCCACCGCCGTCGACCTCGTCTTCGGGGCCAACTCCCAACTGCGCGCCCTCGCCGAGGTCTACGCCGCCGAGGACGCGGACGAGAAGTTCGTCCGTGACTTCGTGTCGGCCTGGACCAAGGTGATGGACCTGGACCGGTTCGACCTGCGCTGACCGGCCGTACGGTGCTTCCCTTCGGCCGGCCCGTCGGGGTCCGGCCGGGGGGAATCGCTCGGAAATCGGAAGACAAGGGTCCGCAGCGCGTCGGCGTCCCCGGCTCACGGCGCGGTGGATTCCCAGGCCGCCTTGATCATCCGGAAGACCTCGTCCACCGTGGCCCCGGGATCGTCCGCCCGGCAGGCCAGCGCGTAGGCGTCGATGGTGAAGCGCGCGGTCGCCCGGCAGGCCGTCGCACTCCGGGCGAGGTGGGGGTCGGCGACCAGCGCCGCCGCCAGCGCCTGCGCGTGACGCAGGCACATCGACTCCTCGTACTCCCGCAGGGCGGGTGATCCCTCGATCATGTCTCGGACGGGGGCGCTGCCCTCCGCCGTGCAGTGCCGCACCAGGGCGTGGACCTCGCGGTGCAGCGCCGGGACGAGCGGCTCCTGCGGAGGCCGGTCGGTCACCGCCCGGGTGAGGCGCTGCTCGAAGTCCTGGTCGCGCTCGAACACCAGGGCTTCCTTCGAGGCGAAGTGGGCGAAGACGGTGGTGACGGCCACGTCGGCCTCGGCCGCCACGTCACGGATACCCACGGCGTCGTACCCGCGCTCCAGGAAGAGGCGCAGCGCGGTGTCGGCGATCTTCTGGCGGGTCACGGCCTTCTTGCGTTCGCGGCGTCCGGGCGGCTCGGTCATGGCCTGACACTACCAGGTACGAATCCGCAACCGTTGTGAAACCCTAACCGTTAGGGTTATCTTCGGCCGTATGAGGAAAGTCAGCTTCGCCGAGTTCGGCGGTCCCGAAGTCCTGCAACTGGTGGAAGCCGAGGAGCCCCACGCGGGCCCCGGCCGGATCCGCATCGCCGTACGGGCGGCGGGCGTCAACCCCGTCGACTGGAGACTTCGGGAGGGCCAGGTCCTGGGAGCCCACCCGGTCGAACTGCCCGCCGGGGTCGGCCTGGACGCCGCCGGGGTGGTGGACGAGGTCGGCGAGGGCGTCGAGGGGGTCGAGGTCGGCGACCGGGTGTTCGGCGAAGGCGCCGACACGTACGCGGAGTTCGCCGTGCTGTCGGCCTGGGCCCGGATGCCCGAGGGGCTGGACTTCGAGGAGGCGGCCGGGTACCCGTCGGTGGTGGAGACGGCGCTGCGCATCATCCGCGAGGTCGGCGTGCGGCCCGGGCAGACGCTGCTGGTCAGCGGCGCGTCCGGCGGCGTCGGGTCGGCGGTGCTGCAGATCGCCCGCGCGCGCGGCATCACGGTGATCGGCACGGCCGGGGCCGCGAACCAGGACTACCTGCGCGAGCTGGGCGCCCTCGCCACGACCTACGGCGAGGGCTGGGTCGAACGGGTGCGGCGGCTGGGCCGGGTCGACGCGGCCCTCGACCTGGCGGGGTCGGGCGTGATCCGCGAACTCGTCGAGCTGACCGGGGACCCGCGCAAGGTCGTCTCCATCGCCGACCTCGGCGCGCCGCGGCTGGGCGTCCGGTTCTCCGGCGTGGCCGGGAGCGTGCCGGACGCGCTCACCGAGGCCGTCGACCTCATCTCCCGGGGCAGGCTCCATATCCCGGTCGAGAAGGCGTACTCGCTCACCGAGGCGGCGGAGGCGCACACCGACAGCCGCGCCGGCCACACCCGGGGGCGCCGGGTCCTGCTCGTCTGAGCCGCGGGACGTGCGCGGCCGGGGAACGCGCGACGCCGCTGTGCCCGGTCCGGGCACAGCGGCGTTGCTTTGGTGTTGCTGTCAGGCCTTACTTGGTGAGGCCGGCCTTGACGGAGCAGACGGGCCAGGCGCCGGGGCCCTGG